>CAZIMT010000182.1:0-6009 GCA_964540295.1 uncultured Phycisphaeraceae bacterium | reverse complement strand
GTCTAGGAGGGTGGGCCCGTTGTGCCCGCCGCCGGAGAAGGACCAGCCTTCGTCGTCGAATGGCGGCGGGGCGGGGAGATCTCCGACGAAGTCGGCAAAGTTTGAGGGTCCGGGGGAGGCGACGTCTCCGAAGATGATCCAGTTGTACCCGAGGCCGGACGACCAGGAGCCGTCGTTGTTATCGAGCGTCAGCTTGAATTGGTACTGCAATACCCCGCCGCCGACGTCGGTGATGCAATATTCGAGCTTGAGGGGCGAGGCGGTGGCGGTGCTCGTGACCGAGGCGACGGTCACGGCGGTCAGGGCGGTCAGGGCGGTCAGCAATGGACGCATAACTCTCTCCTTCTTTTTCAAACGGCTGGGACTTGGGCACGAAGGGCAGAAAAGCCTGGTGCCGTCGAGGCCTGAGACGAGGCGACGACGGTTCCGAGCCTACCACATACTCGGGTCGAATACAACACCCTTGGGGCGAGTAAAGGGCGGTTCACGCGGTAATCCTCTTCTTGGGGAAAGATCTACGGCCGGGAGGGTCGTTTTCGAGGGGTGCGGAGGGAACGGTGGGAGCGATCTGGGTACCCGCAATGAACACGGTGCGGGTCGGTCGGGCTAGTGATCGAGGCACATTGAAGGCGCGCGGACTTGTGAGAGAAATCGATGTCTAGCGAGCGTTTGGCGACTGCCGCACGCGATCGTGTTCGTTTTTTGAATGGGTCCGAGGCTTTTCGCGTGAATTCGGCGGGTATGCTGTGACCCAGCATCTGGGTGATTCGGGACTCGTTTTCCGCTGGTGTTCCTCGGCTTTTCGCGGGTTGATTTATGACCACACTTTCGACCACACCGTCGTCCGCTCCGCTGTCAGTCGCGAGCGTTTCTTCTTCGGGCTCGTCGTCCACGCTACTCAAGGGCACCGTGGCGGTGTTCAAGCGAGAGTTGGGCGGGTACTTCGCCACTCCCGTGGCCTATGTCTTTATCGTGATCTTCCTGCTACTGGCGGGAGTGTTCACGTTTCAGATCGGGAACTTCTTTGAGATTGGGCAGGCGGACCTGAGGCCGTTCTTCCAGGTGCTGCCGTGGCTCTATCTGTTCCTGATCCCGGCGGTTTCGATGCGGCTTTGGGCGGAGGAGCGGAGGAGCGGGACGATCGAGTTGTTGCTGACGCTGCCGATCTCGCTGGGGGCGGCGGTCACTGGGAAGTTCTTGGCGGCGTGGGCGTTCACGGGGCTGGCGTTGCTGCTGACGTTCCCGCTGTGGATCACGGTGAATTATCTGGGCAAGCCAGATAATGGCGTGATCTTTGTGAGTTATTTGGGCGGGCTGTTGCTGGCGGGCGGGTTTCTGGCGATTGGTTCGTGCATCTCGGCGGCCACGAAGAGCCAGGTGATCGCGTTTGTGATCACGGTGATGCTCTGCCTTGGGTTCTTGCTGGCAGGGTTCGCGCCGATAATTGATTACGTGCGCGGGTGGGCCCCGGACACGATCGTGGACGGCGTGGCGTCGCTGAGTTTCCTTACGCGGTTTGATGCGCTCGGGAAGGGTGTGATCGTGGGGCGCGACATCATCTTCTTTGGCTCACTGATCGTGGTTTTTCTGGTGGCGAGCAACGTGATGATCGAGATGAAGAAAGGGCAGTGAGAGGAAGGGATCGAGGGATAAAGGGATCAAGGGATTGAGTAAAGTGGCTTTGAGAGATATTTATGAGAACGAAGCTGGTTTCGGTGGGCGGGTTGGTGTTGTTGCTGGTGCTGTTCTTTGCGCTGAACCTGTGGGCGGGGTCGGCGACCAAGCGAGTGCGGCTGGACCTGACGCAGCAGAGCTTGTACACGCTGACCGACGGGTCCAAGCGGATCGCGCGAAGCTTTGAAGAGCCGGTGAGGCTGACATTCTATTACTCGGCCAAGCTGGCTCAGGGCAGGCCCGGCGTGCAGACTTACGCGACGCGGGTGCGCGAGATGTTGGAGGAGTACGCGTCCATTTCGGGCGGGAAGATCGCGTTGAAGATCGTGGACCCCGAGCCGTCGAGCGATGCGGAGGACTCGGCCGTGCAGGCGGGTTTGCAGGGCGTGCCGATCTCGGCGAGCGACTCGCTGTACTTCGGGCTGGTGGGGACCAACGCGGTCGATGGTAAGGAAGTGATCTCGTTCTTCGACCCCGGCACCGAGCGGTTTTTGGAGTACGACGTCAGCCGGTTTTTGTACTCGCTGGCGAACCCGAAGAAGAAGACGGTCGGGCTGATGACGGGTTTAAAGATGGACGGCGGCGGGTTTGATCCGGCGACGGGGCAGATGTCGCGGCAGCCGCCGTGGCAGGTCATAAAGGAGCTGCGTGGGCTGTTCCAGGTGAAGACCGTGGCGGTGACAGAGACTGAGATCCCGGCCGACGTGGACGTGCTGCTGCTCGTACACCCAAAGAACCTGAGCGACGCGACGTTGTTCGCGATCGATCAGTACGTGCTCAAGGGTGGGAAGCTGGTGGCGCTGGTCGATCCGCACTGCGAGTCGGACGAGGCCGGGGCGGACCCGCGGAACCCGATGGCGGCGATGATGACTCCGAAGGCGTCGTCGCTCAAGAAGCTGTTCGACGTGTGGGGGATGGAAGTCGTTGATGCGAAGATCGTGGGCGATATCAACTACGCGACGCCGGTGAACATGGGCGGGCAGCAGGGAGCACGGCCCGAGCCGGTGTCGTACGTCGCGTGGCTGAACATGGATGCCAAGGCGTTCAGCGCGGACGAGCCGGTGACGGGGAACCTCACGCGGATGGTGTTCGCCACGGCGGGCGCGATCCGGGTTTCGTCCCCGCTGACGGCTGGGGAGTCTAAACCTGAAGACTCGAAGGCTATTGAAGAGGAAGACAAGAAGGACGCGGATGAGAAGAAGAGTGAAGTCGTCAAGCCCGTGGGGACATCATCCGTGGTGCTCACGCCGCTGGTGAGGAGTTCGGATCAGGCGATGCTGATCTCGCAGGCCTCGGTGCAGATGATGCCCGACCCCAAGGCGTTGCTGACGAACTATGTACCGGGCAAGGAGTCGCTCACGATCGCGGCCCGGGTCTCGCTGGCGTCGGGTGCGAAGCTGAAGACGGCGTTCCCGGAGGGCAAGCCGGCCGGGCCTCCGGAGCAGGGGCAGGCGCCGGTTCCGCCGCCGGGCGATCCCAAGGCGGGGCTGGTGACGGAGTCTGCGGGACCGTTGAACGTGATTGTGATTGCGGACGCCGATTTCATCAACGATCGGTTCTGGACGCAGCGCGACCAATTCTTCGGACAGACGGCGAAGATCGCGGACAACGGCGATTTTATCATCAACGCGGTGGACAACCTTTCGGGGTCGAGCGATCTGATCGGGATCCGGGCTCGCGGCACGTTCAACCGGCCCTTTGATCGGGTGCTGGCGATGCAGAAGGTGGCCGAGCAGAGCTACCGATCGCAGGAGAAGGAGCTGGAGGACAAGGTTCAGCAGGCTCAGACGAAGATCACGCAGTTGCAGTCGCAGAAGCCAGCGGGGGCGGGGGCGATGCTGCTGTCGCCCGAGCAGCAGGCTGAGATCGACAAGCTGCGTAAGGAGATGGCGGCGAGCAACAAGGAGCTGCGGCAGGTACGGTTCAGCCTGCGGCGTGACATCGACGGGCTGTTCAACCGCTTGAAGTTCCTGAACATCGTGTTCATCCCCGCCTTGGTGACGCTGGGCGCGGTAGGCTTGGGGTGGTACCGAGTTTCGCGGCAACGATCGACGAAAGAGACCAGTTCCGCGGCCATGCCGGAGTCGGCGGGCGGTGTTTCTCAGAAAGGCGCGGCATGAGCCCGAAGACTCTTGGTGCGTTGGCGGGTACGACCGGCGTGGCGATCCTGTTGGCGGTGTGGGCCACGCGCGGGCCTTCGACGAGCGACGAGGCGGCGGACGCGAGCACGAAGCCCGGTGGTACGAACACGGGCGCGAGCGGGCAGGCCTCGACCACGGGGGTTCTGTTTCCGGCGCTGGCGGCGCGGATCAACGACGTGAACGAGATCTCGGTGAAGTCCAAGGATAGCGAGGTCGTGCTCAGGCGCAGCGAAGTGAAAGGCGGCGAGGGCAAGGACAGCGCGCCTGTTTGGACCGTCACGAGCAGGTCTAACTACCCGGCCGACGCGAACAAGGTGCGCGAGGCGGTGGTGAGTTTGATCGAGCTGAAGGTTGTCGATCACAAGACGCAGAAGCCGGAGAATTACGCGTTCCTGGGGGTGACGGACCCTGAGAGCAAGGACTCGCCCTCGCGGCTGGTGACGTTGAAGGATGGGGCCGGGCAGGTGCTGGTCGGGGCGGTGCTGGGGAACACGGTGGCGGCGACTGGCGCGCAGCGTGGCGAGACCAAGACGAATATTTATCTGCGTCGCGCGGGCGAGGCGCAGGCGTACCAAGCGGAAGGCCGGCTGGATCCGCGTGCGTCGTTCGATCCAGACGCGTTGTCGTGGCTAGATCGGGACGTGATCTCGGTCGATGCGGAGCGGGTGAAGAGCGTGACGATCACGCACGCCGACGGGTCGCGGACGAGGGTGGAAAAGGAGTCCAAGGACGCGAAGGACTTTGTGGTGCTGGGGATCCCGGCGGGGCGAGAGCTCAAGTACGCCGGGGCGGCGTCGCCCACGGCCGGAGCGTTGTCGCGCGTGAATCTTGATGATGTCATGCCGATCCAGCAGGCGTCGGAGGGCGCAGCGCCGACTGGCTCGGCGGAGTTTTTTACGTTCGACGGGCTGGTTGTGACAGTGGAGACTTCGACCAGGGGCGGTACGGGCTGGGCGACGTTCGCGGCCCGATACGAAGAACCGGATGTTGAGCCGGTGCCGAGCAACCAACCGCCCCCGGCCGCGACCGACGGCGCCGAGAAGCAGAAAAAGGCTGACGAGGTTAAGAAGGAAGCGGACGATCTGAACCGCAAGGTGACGGCGTGGGCGTACGCGCTGCCCGAGTTCAAGCTGAAGCAGTTTCAGACGACGGTTGACGAGATGCTCAAGCCAGCGGATGCGCCCAAGGCCGAGGTTCAGCCCGCAGGGGAAGGAACTTTGCCGGCCATCGTGCCGGAGAAGTAGCGTTTCGGGTCGCGGTGAACTCCGCAGGAAGCCGCGTGATCCTTACTTTAAAGAAAAAGCCCGGACCTTTGAGGTCTGGGCTTTTTTTTAGTTTATGTTGAGGTCGTCGTGAGGCGGGGCGTGATGGTCGAGCCTTGGCCGATCACTTGCCGCGCTTGGCGATGATCTTGTTGAGCACTTCGGTCCCGTTGGCGGGGCCTACGGCGATCATGAACTTGCGCATCGCGGCGAGGCGGTCGTCGTCGGCTTTGGCGGCCTTGACGGCGACGAGGACTTCGGAGCTGGCGGTTCGCCTGTCGTCGGGCAGGTTCAGCCCTGCGACGGCGTTGCTCGGGTCTTTGGCCCCTTCGAGGAGCAGCTTGTGGTAGGTGTCCATGGTCTCTTCGACTTGCATGACGTAGACCATGCGAGCCGAACTCATGCCGGTGGGACGGGCCAGGTCCTTGCTTTCGCCAGCGGCGGCCTTCGCGGCAGTCTGGTCGCCGCGGATCTGGCTGAACAGTTCCTTGGTGTAGTCGAGGACGATCTTCTGGTTGGCCCTGGCCTGTTTGTCGTCGAGCACACCGGCCTTTTTCAGGACGGCGGTGAGGTCGCCGCCGGGGAGGCGGAGAGGTTCGGACATCGTTTTGAGAGACCGGATCTCTTCCTTGACGTCCTTGGCTTCGACCTTGGCAAAGCCGTCGTCGTCGACCTTGAGCACAACGTCCAAGTTCGAGATCACGAGGCTTTCGAGCTGGGTGTTCCGCTCGGCGAGAAAGGCGGCGAGCTTGGCTTTGGTTTCGGACTCGATGAAGGGGTTGCGATCTAGGGCCGCTCGATGCGCGGGCTGGGTGAGAAGCTTGATCTTGCCCTCGGTGTTCTTCTCGGCGAGCGCTTGGTAGTCAAAGACCAGCGGCGGCTCGGTCTTGGCGCGGCCTCGAGCGAAGTCCGTGGGGGTCACCGGGTTGGGC
>CAZIMT010000181.1:0-6018 GCA_964540295.1 uncultured Phycisphaeraceae bacterium | reverse complement strand
CCGCTAAGCCATCAGCCCCGGATCTTTGAGCGGTTTTACCAGAGCGACTCAGCCCGGTCGGGCCAATCGCAGCGGCGCGGCACGGGGCTTGGTCTGGCGATCGTCAAGCACGCGGTGAAGTCGCTAGGGGGCTCGGTCAGCGTGTCGAGCGTGTGGAAGCAGGGGACGACGATGCGGGTAGAGTTGCCGCGGTGCTTGGGGAGGCGGGTTGAAGACCTGCCCTCTTCGGAATGAGCCGGAGACCAAAAAAAAGGGTGGACCAATGAGAACAACGCACTCGCGAGGGTGCGTTGTTCTTTGAGATCGTTTGGATGAGTTGGCCGGGGCTTGACCGGCCAAAGCATGGACCACAGCGACTTAACCGACCATGGCTTTAAGGCCCTTGAGTGGGCGGACCTTGATGGCCTTGCGTGCGGGCTTGGCCTTGAAGACCATTTTTTCGCCGGTGAAGGGGTTGACGCCTTCGCGTTCTTTGGTGGCGGGCTTGACGACGCAGGTGATCTTCATGAGGCCGGGGACGGCGAAGACGCCGGGCTTGCTCTTGATATCGGCGGCGATCATGCTGCCGAGGATGTCAAAGACGTGGGCGACCTGCTTGCGTGGGAGGCCCGAAACTTCGGCGATGGTGGTGTACACCTCGCCCTTGGTGCGGATCTTGCCAGCGGCGGTGATCTTCATCGGCTTGGGGGTGGCGGCGGCTTTGGCGGGTGCGGGTTTAGCGGCTTTGGGGGCGGGCTTCTTCGACATCTTCTTGGCCATGAAATTTCTCCAATGAACTGTGTGAGGACACGAAACTACGTGAGTTTTAACCGACGCGGACGTGCTCGGCAAGTGGTGTATCGTCAAAATGCGCGATTTTCTCGCTGTTTTTGAGCGATCGCGTGGCGGGCGTGAGAGCCCGGGCCGGACGCGCGTGACTGTTCCGCGCGCTCGTCGCAGCGTCTTGCGCCGCTTAGATCGAGGGTTGACCGGGCTCGATCGACAGCTCAACGAGCAGTGCCGAGTGGTCTGAAACGCGCTCGACGCGTTCGGTGTGCGAGAACCGCGCGGCTAGGAGATTCGCGCGTAAAGCACTGGAAACAAAGGCGTGATCGACCCGGAAGCCCGCGCCGGTCCGGCTGTACCACGAGTACTCACGCCCGCGCGGGAAGCGCTCGCGCCAGGCATCGACGTACCCCAGCGTGCAGAGCGCGCCCATGAGTCCGGTACACCCGAGCGTTGCGCCCGGCTCGTCCTCGTGGTGACGCCCGGTATTGAAATCGCCGAGCACTACAGTTTTTTTCGCTTTCAACGCGCGTCCGCGGTCCACCACGGCTCGCCAGCAGCGTGCTTTGTCGTCTGGACGCGAGTCGTCGGGGATGTGAACGCCGATCAGGTTGAGATCGAGCGACGGCACTTGGGCTTCGAGCCAGCGCTGCTGAAAGACCGCCCCCGCTGGCGTCGGGCCGCGCGCGATCGGCCAGCGCGATGCGATGAGAACGCCGTTGGTCCCGGGGCCGGGGTCGGTGGAGGCGTGGTGGTTGAGTCCGTGGTCGGCGAGCACGGCCGCGATCTGGCCGCCGAAGGTCCGGCGGAACTCGCAGAGCATGACGAGATCGGGGTTGTGCTCGATGAGCCGCAGGGTGATCTCGGGCGTGCGTTTTGGGCCTCCGCCGTGCAGGATATTCCAGGTGAGGAGGCGGATCACACGGCAGAGTAGACGGCCGCCGGGAGCCGCCCGCCGCGCTATTCTTCGGGCTCGTTGTTTTTCGATCGATCTAGTCGGTCGGCTCTCTGGAAAGGGTCGGCCCGATTTACCTGAGAGAGGTACCTATGAACCGTTGTATTCGCCTTGGTTGCGTGCTCGCCGTGCGTGGTGGTTCGACGCTGATCGCGGCCGCGCTCGGGCTGCTGGCTGTCACTTCGGCGTCGGCCCAATGGAACCCGCCAGCGGCTCAGTGGCTCAAGTCGGATGCCACCGATGTTCGCGTCATGAGTTGGAACGTTCAGGACAAGATCTGCTCGACCAGCAACGGCAAGGTGGAGGGGCTCAACGGGTGGTGCGCGATGGCCCGGATCGTCGCGTCGATGCAGCCCGACGTGCTGGTGATGCACGAGGTCGGCGATAACTCGGGCAACGGCTCGGGCTCGGGCGTGGACACCGTCGCCAACCTCACGACGACCATCAACCTTTTCCTGCACGGCGGGAACGACCCGTTCAAGGGTAACGCTGCGGTGACGGCGTACGTCCAGAAGTACGCACCGACCTATGACCTGCCGTATGTCTATGTGAGTGATGTGGACGACGGGTTTAACCGCAACGTCGTGCTGAGCCGGTACGCGTTCGCGGACATCAACGGCGACGGCAAGCCGGTGATCAGTCAATTCTCGATGCTCCCGGCCGGGTTCGCCCCGGGAGGGTCCAGCGGCATCCGCGGGTTTATCTTCGCCGAGATCAACCTTCCCGACGCGACCTACGCGGGGAACTTGGTCATGGGGACGGCCCACCTGAAGTCTGGCGGCGCGAGCTCGGACTTGTCGGACCGCCTGAACGCCTCCAAGAACATCGCGTACTACATCGACTCTATCTTCAACGGTTTGGGCACCTCGACCCCTGACCCCAACAACATTGTCTTTGATAGCCCCAAAGTCACCAGCGTTTTGAACGCCCAGACGCCCGTGATCTGGGGCGGCGATTTTAACGAGGACGAGAACAGCAACGGCCGGGACGGGCCGGTGCTCTGGATGACCCGTGCCCTCAGCGCCAACCCTGGCGGTATGGACGGCACCGACCGCGACCGCTCGGACAGCGCGTTCGATGATGCGCGCGAGTTTTTCACCAACAACCGCACGACGCAGTCCTCGTCCAAGCTGGACTATATGTGCTGGCAGGACAGCATCACGACGCCGCGGCGGACGTTCATCTTCAATTCCGGGCTGATACCGGCCACGGCATACCCTCCGCAGACCATCGGGTACTCGGGCAGCCCTAGCTTGGTGACGTCGCAGGCCTCGGACCACAGGCCGGTGATCGCGGACTTCATCCTTCCGCTGGCGGTGACGGCCCCGGGCGGCTTTGCGCTGCTGAGTCCGGTGAATGGTTCGGCTTCGACGGCGCTGACGCCGACGCTGACATGGGCCGCCGCGACCGGCGCGACAACCTACACGGTCCGCGTCGCGGCCAATCCAAGTCTGACCGCGCCGATCTTGACCCAGGCGGGCCTCGCGGGAACTTCGTTCGTGATCCCCGGCGGGCTGCTGGCGACCTGCAACACATATTACTGGGGCGTGACGGCGGTGAATAGTGGGGGCTCGACCGCCTCGACCCCGGCCTCGTTCGGGTTCGACACACTCCGCCCGGCGGACTTTAACGGCGACGGGTTTGTGACCGGCGAGGACTTTGACGTGTATGTGGCGGCCTTTGAGCTGGGCGAACTCGCGTCAGACTTTGATGGCGACGGGTTTGTCACGGGCGAGGACTTTGACGCGTATGTGGCGAGCTTCGAGGCGGGTTGCTAGAGCGGATTCATGGAGATGCCCACAGACCTGTTCAACGCACGCGAAGCCCGTGGGCTAGGAGTCTGTTTTTGTCTTCGAGTCGCCCGCTTCAAAATGAAATCCTCATCGGAAACGGAGGAACCGATTTCAACGCCACTGGTCACGAACATGTATGAGAGTCGATGTCACCTGCCGCGTCGATCACTTTAGTTGGTTGGGGGGACATTTTCGTCGATTCCGGGTCCGACAATCGCGGTTGTTCTCATAGGCATGGTTGCCAGACCATCCGTGTGAGCAGAGTGTCCGCGCTCTCTGCATATCGCGCAGGCGCATGACCTCTTCGGGAAGTAGTGGCGGACTCCATGGAGTCGATCTCCACCACGCGCGAACTGCGGAAATATACGATGGAAGTTGATGCCATCCATTGAATCATCGGACGATCTGTTTTCAACATATCTGCGGGCAGAATAAGAGCATATATCCGCGAGTTGGATGCATCCCGCCGAGCGGCTGTCAACAAACATCGGCGTTTCGATAACGTGGTTTACCACTCCAAAAGGGTGGCCAGACTCTCGAAAACTTTTCAGCAGTTCTTCGAATCGCCTTGCATGCGCCGGTTCGTTGTCCATGATGAGCATACCCTTTTGTGGGCTGTGCGGATCAATCCTGTTTACTGTGCTCAAAAACTGATCAAACCTCGAAACAAGCTGGGTAAAACTTGCCCGCACCACGTCTGAGTCGCCAAAGACGGCGGCACAGTGCTGCTTGTCTACGATTTCCCCGAACAGTCGCAGGCCATCGTGGGTGCCGACCAAATCCAGTGAGTCAGCAATAAGTGACTCGCGTTCCGTAAGACTCAAGTGGACAAAAAGGTCTGTTCGATTGTGCTGTGCTCGAAGTTGCTTGAGCCTTTCTCCGTTGAGCTTTCCAAGCTTCTGTCGTCGAAGCTCTCGAACAGATGCGCGACGACTGTCGCGGTCGAGGTCAAGAAATCCGGCCACAGCAGCCTGTTCGGTGTAGTTGGCCTTTAGATCGGTGGCGTGCAACTCAAAGCGCTCGCCCGAACACGAATACCGCCTCTTGAGACCGGCAATCCTGCTTTCTAGTGCGAACCACGTTCCCTCGTGAACGCAGACGCCCACAAGTCCATAGAGTTTTGGACTGGCGGTGACTTCTGGAACGCCCGAAGCGTCCACTTACAAAAGGTACAAGGTGCCCCCCGAATCCTGACGAAAAAGGCTACGGCAGAGCTTTCGCTCTGACGATCCACAAGGGATCTCCCAAGCCACAGTTAGTACGGATACGATTGACAGGATGTCAAGAAGATCTCGCAGTTTTTGTACGGTAAATGATCCGTTTGGCGTTCAATCTACTGCATCTAGCATTTCCAGAGGCACCTCGGGGCGAAGTCAGAGCGGGCCATCAAGAGCGATTTTTCTTTCCGATTGGCTTCTTGGTCGGTGATCACTGAGGCGTCGTCTTTCCCGTGGGCCATCCACCAGCAGGCTTTGGCACCTCGTCGATCTTGCCGGACGCGGCTTTCCGGTAACCCTATATACTAAAGGCGGCGGGTGGCAGAAAAGTGGTTAGGGACATGGAAGTTGATGCCACATACCGCAGCGGACCTTGACAAAGACGGTTTCCCCACTCGTTGAGACTTCAAAGCGTATGTGACGAGCTTCGAGTCGGGTTGCTAGGGGATCGAGGTGGGGCGGGCCTCCGAGCTCGCATCTTCGAACCTCGGGCCCGCTCGACATCCATGATCCGTTCTGATAGAAGGGCTGGCATGAACCACCCCTCTCGCCGTGAGTTCCTTGCTAGGTCATCCGCGCTCGCCGTTGGGAGCGCGATCGCTTCGGCACGCGTTCAACCCGCGAACGGACCCGTTGGGAACCTCGCCTCCCCCGGCCCCGGCGACACTCACCGCGGCCCCGTCGTCATCGCCTCTGGCAACGGGCTGCGATCCGTCAACCGCGCGATGGAGTTGATGAAGCAGGGTTACGACCCGGCCGACTGCATTGTGCAGGGCGTGACCATTATCGAGGACGATCCCAACGACATGAGCGTCGGGCTGGGCGGGTTGCCCAATGCCGAGGGCGTGGTCGAGCTCGACGCCTCCGTCATGTACGGGCCCACGCACAAATCTGGCGCGGTCGCCAGCGTGCGGGGGATTAAGAATGTTGCGGCGGTAGCGTTGCTGGTGTTGCGTCGTACGGACCACGCCTTGCTGGTTGGCGAGGGTGCGGCTCGGTTCGCCAAGTTGCATGGGTTCCCGGAAGAGAACCTGCTGACGGAGGCCGCCCGCGAGCAGTGGGTGAAGTGGAAGGAGAATCTCGGCAAGGACGCTTGGTTGAATGATGATGAACGCGACGAGCTGGTCGGCAAGCCATTCCAGAACGAGCGGCACGCGGCGGTTGAGGGCATGCACCAGATGTACACCTACGGCACGGTGCATTGCTCGGCCGTGACGAGAAAGGGCGACATCGCGTCGTGCACGACGACGAGCGGGCTGTCTTGGAAGATCCCTGGGCGGGTGGGGGA
>CAZIMT010000180.1:0-6042 GCA_964540295.1 uncultured Phycisphaeraceae bacterium | reverse complement strand
GCATCGCGTTGAACTCGTCGCAAAGCTTGCGCATCGCGGGCAGGTCGGCCAGCGATCCCTCCATGCTGAACACGCCGTCGGTCACGACCCAGACCTGCCCGGTGACTTCCTTGTTCGCGGCCGCCTTCTGCAAGGCCTCGCGCAACGAACCCTCCCCCTCGAGCCGGTTGTTCTTATACACGCCCTTGAGGATGCCCTTCTTGATCGTGGTGGCTAAGCGGATCGAATCGATGATGCAAGCGTGGTTGAGTTCGTCAGAGATAATGATGTCGCCCGGCTCGCACAGGGTCGGGAACACGGCCTCGTTGGCGGTCCAGGCGGAGACGAACGAGTAGCTCGATTCCGTGCCCATGTACTCCGCGATCGTCCGCTCCAACGTCTCGTGCGGGCTGAACGTGCCGCAGATGAACCGCACGCTGGCGGTCCCGGCCCCGAAGTCCTTCAGACCCTTGAGCCCGGCCTCGATCACCTCGGGGTGGTTGGCGAGGCCTAAATAATTATTCGAGCAGAAGCAGAGAACCTCGGTCAACGTGCCGTCGAGGCGGCGCATTTTAACCGTCGCGTCCATCGGGCTGTCAATGGTCTGTAAGTGCTTATAGAGGCCGTCCTTTCGGATCTGACCGAGCAGGCTGGCAGCTCGCGCATCAAAGATCCGCGACGAGCTGGTGCTGGTGTGAACGAGGGCAGATTCGGCGCTTACAGGGCTGGAAGCGGTCATGACGGGCTCCGAGAGAGGTTTCGCAACGAGTCTACAACAGGCTCAAGAGCGATCGTTCGGGTTGTGTATGGAGAAAACACTGAGAATACTGGACACGATTCTACCGCTCGGCCATCCCGCTCGGGCTTCTCAATCCGCCGATTCTGAACGAGGTTTTCCAGTTGCTCCGCCCGCACCGGCACTTGAGCGTGGAAAACTGGCGGATCGATGGCACGCCGGGCGGATTGATGTTAGTCTTTCTTCGGAGAGCGGCGTTGTTCTGGCGCCGAGGACGGTCGGGAAAGTTTGGGTTCCGATTTCGGGAGAATGGCACATGCTACCAAGATGCTGCGCGCAGATCGGTTCAAGAATGCACTCGCGTTCGACCACGCTGATTTCAACCGGTCCGGTGGTTGGTCTGATCGTCGGTCGCGCGCTCGCGATCGCGCTGAGCGCCGGGCTGGTGGTTGGCTCGACCTCGGCCGGGATCGTTTCGTTCCAAGGTCTGGGCACCAACGCGCGGCCTAACGCGCTCTCCGCCGACGGCTCAACGCTGGCTGGCAACGGCATCGTGTGGCACGCGGGTTCGGGGCTCTCCGCGCTGCCCTTCACGCGCGGCAACGGCATCAGCGCCGACGGCTCGGTGATCGTCGGCCGCAACGGCTCGCGCGCGGTGCGCTGGGACGGCACCGTCATCCGTGACCTCGATACCTTCGGCTGGGGCGAGTACAGCACCGCCAACGCTGTCTCGGGCGACGGCTCGGTCGTGGTCGGCAACGGCGCGATGAACGGCGATTTCCCGGAGACAAACGCCTATCGCTGGACGCCCGACACCGGCGCGGTGGTGAACGGCTCTAGCATCACGGGCGGGCTTTACGAAAACTGGGGCGCCATCGCCGCGAGCACCGACGGCTCGGTCGTGGTCGGCAATCAAGGCTACACGCCGCGTGCCTACCGCTGGACGTCCGGCACAGGCGCGGTCGATCTGTTCCCTGATCTGCCGTACTCGACCGCCAACGGCGTCTCTTCCAACGGCTCGATCATCGCGGTCACGATCGCGACAGATTCGCCGAGCGACCGCCGCGCCGCCAGACTCGTGCTCGGCTCGACCGAGGAGCTTCTGGGCGAGCTCGCGGGCGGGCAGTTCAGCCAGTCTAACAGCATCTCCGGCGACGGCTTGACCATCGTCGGCGTCAGCGATTCCTTTAGTGGCAACCTCGCGTTCCTATGGCATCAGTCTGGCGGGATCCGGTCCATCAGCAGCCTGCTCACCCTCGCTGGCGCGACGGCGCACAGCGGCTGGACCCTGACCGAGGCCACCGCGATCTCGGCGGACGGTTCGACCATCGTCGGCCTAGGCATTAATGCCTCGGGTGCGAGCGAATCGTGGATCGTGACCATCCCCGCGCCGTCGAGCGTTGCGGTGCTCGGGGGCTTGGGGTTGCTCTCGATGAGGCGTCGGCGTCGCGCTCGATAGCCGCGAGGTCGGGGTCATTACGCCGGTCTCAAGAGCATCGCGGTTGAAACATCGAATCGCTCAGTCACGAGCGCGAGCACGGTCTAGGCCTCGGTCTACGCCGCACGGCTCTCTTTGCCGCTGAGCATCGCGTCGTAGCGACGGCGCAGTTCAGCGTCGCGCAGCACTGAATACGCCTTGCTCACGCGCGCGAACTGCTGGTCGGCGTCCGCGGCCTTGTTGCGGTCTGGGTGCAGCTTGCGGGCCAGCAAGCGGAAGGCGGTGTGGATCTGATCGCTCGTTGCGATCGACGGCACGCCTAGCACCGCGTACAAGTCCTCGACCTCGATCGAGGCCGTCACAGCCCCCGAGTCGGAGGCTGGGCGGGTTTTCGCTGAAGACGAACTTCCAGATGCCTTGGCGGGTCCGCCCGAGGTTGCGCCACTGACAGAGCCCGTGGGCTTGGACGTAGCGGTGGCCGCCGACGCCCCCGAGGTTGCTGTCGCGGCGGCTGCTGGCTTGGGGCGAAGGAAACCAAAGCGGGCCATCTCAACCAGATCCGCGATCAGCTCTGACGTCAGCTCGATAAAGTTGAGCCCCAGGTCGAACATCTCTTTGGATTCCCTGACTCTCCGGACCCACACGACGCTAGCCCGGATCTCGATCTTGGACGTGCCGTTGCTGATGCTGAGCCGGATGCCGTCGCCGAGCTGGATCGCGGGCTTGGTAGTGCAGCGGATCCGCGCCCCCGTGGCCGACAGGTCGATCACGTCTCCCAGCCGGCACGACAGCCCGACTGGGTTGAAGCGTTGCCTCAACCGCGGCGACGCGGCCACCTGTTTAGGGGTTCTCTGGGGGAGGCGAGACCAAGGCCAGTCCATCGCGTGATAGTCGGACCGGACGTCCACGTTCTTTGGCGGTCGTGCGTTCTTTGTGCGCACCCGCCCGTACGCTGCAACGGATGAAACGCAACACCCCGGTTCAACACCCGCTACCTGTTGTTCTCGGACAGAAAAAGACCTCAACCCTGACAGACTCGATCCACCAGACAAGTTCGATCCAGCCGAATGCGGTTATAGAGCACGAAACCTGTCAGATTATTCTTTGGCCCGGGCGATCGTGTGATCGCGCTCGTCGCGTGCGTAGCGTCGCTGCGCCTCGCCTCGAAGCACGAACGATCCCGAGGCCGCGCCGCGCACGGCATCGATGATCGACTCCGCGTCGTCGTTCTTAGAGACAAACCCCCACGCGCCGGCGTCGATCGCGCGGTCGATCATCTCGCGCCCGACGAAGCCGCTGAGCATCACCACGTGGGTCGCGGGGAAGCGCCGAGCGAGGCTGTCGGTCGCCTCGAACAGATCAGGCCCGGCCATGTCCACGTCGAGCACCACCACGTCGGGCCCGCAACGCCCGATCTCTTCGGCCAGACCGAAGGAGGAATGCAGCCAGCCCACCCACTCGAACCCTCGATCAGGGGTGAGGTGGCGGCGCAGGGCGTCCGCGACGAAATGGTTGTCGTCGACGCAGAGAACACGGATCGCGCTGGAGGCCGAACGAGAGTTTGAGTTCCGGGGCATCACACGGCCTTTCGAGAAATCGAGGCCGAACCTGAGATTCTAGAATACCTGAAATCTGCGCTGCGCACAACCGTCAATCGTGGTTATTACGATATGGTTTCGCGAAGATCGAGGGAGGAGGCCGGGGGAGCGATCCATGGGAACATTTCAACCGGTTCGTTGCGCGCTAAAGCCAAAACCGCCATGGGTTTCGGAGTGCATCGTTCGTTCCGCCGAGAACCGCGACGCGGCGGCGGTGCTCGATCTTCTGCGCGAGCTGGCGCACGAGCCAGTGTTCACGGTGTACGAGCCGGACGAGATGATCCGTTCGCTGGAGACCGAGCGTGCCAGCATCGCGACGTACCGGGAAGAGCCCGGGCGTTTGATGCTGGTGGCGGAGGTCGGCGGCGAGCTGGTCGGGCAGTTGACGTTCCGCGCGGGGAAGTATCGACGCATCGCGCACGCTGGCGAGATGGGCATGAGCGTCAGGGCCAACTGGCGTGGGCGCGGCGTGGGGCGAGCTTTGCTGACGTGCTTGATCGAGTGGGCGTCGGTCCATCCGAGAGTTGAAAAGATCAACCTTCGTGTGTTCGCCAGCAACGAGCGAGCGATCGCGCTCTACCGGTCGATGGGATTTGTGGAAGAAGGTCGGCGTGCCGGGGAGATCAGGATTCATTCTGGGCTGCGTGTGGATGATCTGACGATGGCGCGGTTTGTGCGGGTTGAGCGCGAGCCCGACAGAGAATGATCGCGTGCGTGCGAAGAACTGTTCGGAGATGCGCGAGCTTGCGGGTACAATCGGCTCCAGATGACTTCCAAAGGCTCCCCCAGCACCGGATCGCGCAGCAAGCCGAACTCGGGCGACAACTCGCGCTCGAATCCCGGGCCGGGTGCGGCGGCGAGCGGTGCGGAGACGACGGGCAAGCAGGTGGACAGGCAGGTGGACAGGCTGGCGGACAAGCCCAGGCCGACTACCTCGCGAGTGTTCGCGACCTATGAGGCCGCGACAGAGTACCTGACGAGCCGAATGAACGTCGAGAAGACCAGGCCTGAGAAGGTTGACCCGGCGACGTTTAAGCTCGAGCGCATGCGAGCGATGCTCGCGGTCATGGGCAACCCGCATCACAACACCAAGTTTGTGCACGTGGCGGGGAGCAAGGGCAAGGGGAGCGTGTGCGAGATGGTGGCCTCGTGCCTGACCGCGTGCGGGTACACCACCGGTCTGTACACGAGCCCGCACCTTATCGACCTGCGCGAGCGCGTCCGCATCAACCAGCAGATGATCTCGTACGCGGACTTCGCGGCGTACTTGAGCCACGCGGCGACGGCGGCCGACGCGGTAGAGGCCGAGCACGGGGAGGCGACGTTCTTCGAGGTCGTGACAGCGCTGGCGCTGGCGTACTTTGCGGAGCAGGCGGTGGACGTGGCGGTCATCGAGGTCGGGCTGGGCGGGCGGCTGGACTCGACCAACGTGATCACGCCCGAGGTGTGCGCGATCACGGCCATCCAGCTCGAGCACACGCAGATTCTGGGCGACACGCTCGAAAAGATCGCGCGCGAGAAGGCGGGGATCATGAAGCCGGGCGTGCCGGTGCTGACGATCGTGCAGCAGTCGCCGTCGATCCTGGAAGTTTTCAAGCAGGTCGCGACCGCGGTGGGCACGCAGGTGCGGACGGTGGGCGAGGAGATCGAGTTCAGCGGGCGTTTTGAGTCGAACGCGGAGATCGGGCCTCACACGCGAGTGTGTTTGAACACGGCGCGGTCGGCGTTCGAGCACCTGGTGGTGCCGCTTAAGGGCGAGCACCAGGCCGCCAACTGCGGGCTGGCGCTGGCGGTGCTCGATGTGCTTCGTTCGCGCGGGTTTGAGACCCCCGAGCGGAACGTGGCGGCGGGGTTGGCCAAGACGCCGAATCAGGGGCGCGTCGAGCTGGTGTCGAGCAACCCGCGCGTGATCATTGATGGGGCGCACAACCCTGAGAGCGTGCTGGCGTTGATGCGGGCGATCGGGGCTCACATCAAGTACGACTCGATGGTGGCGATCTTCGGGTGTGCGGCTGACAAGAACGTGGCGGGGATGCTGGCCAAGCTGGTGACGGGCGCGGACAAGATTATTTTCACGCGGGCTGTGGGCACGCCGCGTGCGATGGACCCGCGCGAGCTGCAGCGGAAGTTGGCGGAAGTGAGTCACAAGTCGGCCTCGGTCGCTCCGACGATCAAGGAAGCGATGTCGATCGCCGAGCGTGCGGTGGGGCGCGGGGACCTGATCTGCGTGACGGGGTCGTTCTACCTGGCGGGCGAGACGAAGAAGTTCCTGACGGACCGTGCTCGTAAAG
>CAZIMT010000179.1:0-6249 GCA_964540295.1 uncultured Phycisphaeraceae bacterium | reverse complement strand
TCTCGCAACAAGCCGAAACGCTCAACGGGTACATGGGGCGGTACAAGGTCTGAGCGAGAACACACCCTGAGCGTTCTTCCGCTGTTGAAATGAAAACCACGCAAGGCCCTGGTCGCAACGACCGGGGCCTTTTTCGTTCTCGTTTTTCTCACCGGCGAAAATGCTTCGCCAACGCGCTGGCCTCGCCATTCATCTGTTCCGTCCTACCCTTCGCGATGCCCACCAAAGCCCCCGCCTTCGGTTCTCAAACCGCCACGTCTCCTCTCGCCCACTTCCAGATCGACCGCCGCGACCCCGGGCCGCGCGATGTTCATATCGACATCCTCTTCTGCGGCGTGTGTCACTCTGACCTGCACACCGCGCGCGGCGAATGGCCGGGCGTGGTCTTCCCTGTTGTGCCCGGGCACGAGATCGTCGGCCGCGTGGTCCGTGTCGGGGCCGAGGTGACCAGGTTCAAGGCTGGCGACCTCGCGGCCGTGGGGTGCATGGTCGATTCCTGCGGTGTCTGCCCGGCCTGCGTGCGCAGCGAAGAAATCTACTGCGACAAGGGCGACGTCACCGGCACCTACAACAGCCCCGACAAGCACATGCCCGGCAAGATGACCTACGGCGGGTACTCCAAGTCGATCGTCGTCTCGGATCGCTTCGTCGTTCGCGTGCCCGCGGCCCTGAGCAACAACCTCGCGGCCACCGCGCCGCTGCTGTGCGCCGGCATCACGACCTATTCGCCTCTCAAGCACTGGGGCGTCGGTCCGGGCAAGAAGGTCGGCATCGTCGGGCTCGGCGGGCTGGGGCACATGGGCGTGAAGTTCTCCGCAGCCTTCGGGGCGCACACGGTGCTGTTCACCACCTCGCCCGGCAAGGTCGAGGACGGCAAGCGGCTGGGCGCCGACGAGGTGGTCATCTCGCGCGACGAGAACGCGATGAAGAAGCACGCGTCCAGCTTCGATTTCATCCTCAGCACGCTGGCCGTGTCGCACAATCTCGACCCGTACATGGGGCTCTTGAACACCAACGGCACGATGTGCCTGGTCGGCGCGCCCGCCACGCCGCACCAGCCGCCCAACATCTGGCAGTTTTTGATGAAGCGTCGCAGCCTGGCCGGGTCGGCGATCGGCGGCATCGCCGAGACGCAGGAGATGCTCGACTTCTGTGCTAAGAAGAACATCGTGAGCGATGTCGAGATCATCCCGATCCAGAAGATCAACGAGGCCTACGAGCGCATGCTCCGCAGCGACGTGAAGTACCGCTTCGTGATCGACATGGCGTCGCTGGCGTGAGCGATCGCCCGAATACCGCCCTTAAATTCAGCGGCCCTCGTAGAGCCGATCACCCAGCCAGTCCGCCAGTTGCGGGATGGCCTTGATCATCTTCGCGGTGGGGTCGATGTCGTAGGCGATCCGGACGAACTCGGCCCGGTCCGGGTGCAGGACGACATAGCTGGCTCGCGGGTCGTGGTCGCGCGGCTGCCCGACGCTGCCGACGTTGATCACGGCCTTTTCACCGGTCTGGAAAACGTAGGTATTGCTCGAGCCAAGCTCGGCGGGCGGATAAAAATCTGGCTCGTCGGTAAAGACCCCGGGCACGTGCGTGTGACCGACCACCGCGACGTGGTCGATTCGCTCGAAGATGGCCTGCATCTTGTCGGGAGCGTTGGTCGCGTCGTCGGGGAAGATGTACTCGTTGATCGGCCGGCGCGGCGAGCCGTGCACCGCCAGAATCGGGAATGACATCCCCGGCAAGGTCTCAACCACGCGCACGCGCAGCTTGCCCAGGAAGTCGTAGCGAGAAGCCCGGGCTTTCTCGTCGGGCTCGAGGTCGAACTGGTCGCGGGTCCAGAACGCCGCCGACTCGGCCCCGGGGTTGAAGTTCGTGGGCTCGTAGAGCACGCCAAAGTCGTGGTTGCCCATGAGCGACCAGGCGCAGCGCTCGCGAACCATGTCCACGCACGCCAGCGGCTCGGGGCCGTAACCGACGATGTCGCCCAGACAAATGATCCGGTCGATCTTCCGGCTGTCGATGTCGGCCAGCACGGTGCGCAGGGCCGAGGCGTTGCCGTGGATGTCGCTGATGACTGCTGTGGGCACGAGCTCTCCAAACACGCCGGGCCGCAGGGGTTGGCGGAAGGCCGGTGGAGATGATATGGCCGGGAAGGGGGCGGGTGAAGCGAGGCGGGAAGAGGACGAGAGTTTGGGGGAGAAGCCCGGGGACCGGCGCCATCATCGAGACAGTCGTCCCGGATAGGACGGAATCCCCGGCGAAGGCCGTCGGCTCGCTCTCCGTGTCGCCGGGGCATCGCCACTATGATCAATGCGATCAACCGCCGAGGCGGCCCAAGGAGCTTGGTATTGAGTGTGCAGATCGGTTCATGGCGCGATCACGATACTCTCGTCGCCGACTGCGTCGCGGACGTGACGTTCTGCTGCCTGAAGTGCGATCAACCGGCGACCAAGGCGTACTCCCGCGATCTCTCTGGGTACCCGGGTTCCGTCGATCTCACAATCTTCCTCGGTGCATGGGCGCACCACTTTGCGGCAAAGGGCGCCGAACGGAACTCTCGCGTTCGGGTCGGTCTTTGCAACTTGCATATTGCCGAGCGCCGAAAGTACATCTCTTCGGCCTGGTTTCTTGCGTTCTTTTTGCTTGCGCTCGCGGCGGCCGCGGTCTGGGCCAAGGTCGATTTCGCGGAGAAATCAAAGAACGCGGCGTACGTTCTGCTTCTCTGCCTCGGCGTGCCGCTCACCATCGGACTCCTCGTCGCTCAATCGCGAGCAGCGCTCGTCAAGCCGGTCAAGATCGTCGGCGGCCGCGTGTGGTTGAAGGGTGCGGGCGGCGCGTTGCTGGGCAAGCTCCCGGACTATCCGGGCGATCCGCCGTTCACGATGCCGCCCAGCGTTTCTCCCCGATACCCACTCAACCGCCCCATTCCTCAGAAATGAAGTCACAACCCGATCCCTCGGAGCCCCCCATGAACGACGGCCTTCGCTTCGGTTCTCTCGCCATCCACGCCGGGCAATCGCCCGACCCCACCACCGGCGCGATCATGACGCCGGTGTACATGACCTCGACCTATGTCCAGGAATCGCCCGGCAAGTTCAAGGACGGGTACGACTACGCGCGCTCCAAGAACCCTACCCGCACCGCGCTCGAAGCCAACATCGCCGCGCTCGAAGGGGCCGCCCACGGTCTCGCGTTCTCCTCCGGGCTCGCGGGCATGGACTGCGTGCTCCACCTGCTCTCGGCCGGGGACCACATCGTGCTTTCTGACGACGTATACGGCGGGTCCTTCCGCCTCATCGATAAGGTTTACAAGCAGCTGGGCATCACCTGCACGCGAGCCGACCTGACCGTGCCGGGGACGCTCGAAAAAGCCTTCACGCCCAAGACCAAGCTCGTGTGGCTCGAAACGCCGAGCAACCCGATGTTGAAGGTCATCGACATCGCCGCGACCGCGCGCACGACCAAGGCCAAGGGCGCGATGCTGGTCGTGGACAACACCTTCGCCACACCGTATCTGCAGAACCCGATCGCGCTGGGCGCGGACGTGGTGTGCCACTCCTCCACCAAGTACCTTGGCGGGCACTCTGACGTCGTCGGCGGCATGCTCCTGTGCAACAACGACGAGCTGGAGCACAAACTCCGCTTTGTGCAGAACGCCGTCGGCGCGGTCCCCGGCCCGATGGACTGCTTCCTCGTTCTTCGCTCGACCAAAACCCTCCACGTGCGCATGGACCGCCACTGCGCGAACGCCATGACCATCGCCCGCTGGCTCGAAAAGAACTCGCGCATCGAGAAGGTCATCTACCCCGGGCTCGAAAGCCACCCTCAGCACGCCATCGCCGCCAAGCAGATGCGAGCCTTCGGCGGCATGATCTCCTGTGTGCTCCGCGGCGGGCTCGACTCGGCCCGGCGTTTCCTTGAAAAGGTCGAGCTTTTCAGCTTGGCTGAATCTCTCGGCGGCGTCGAGTCGCTCATCGAGCACCCCGCCATCATGACCCACGCGAGCATCCCGGCCGAAAACCGGGCGGCCTTGGGCATCGCTGACGGGCTTGTCCGCTTCAGCGTCGGTATCGAGGACGTGGAAGACCAGATCGCCGACATCGAACGCGCGCTCGCGGGCTGATCAGGCCCGCGAGACTCACGCCTGTCGAGATCGGTTCCATTCCCACTGCGCTCTCACGCCGTCCTCGAAGGTGGTGCTCGGCGCAAAGCCAAGCTCTTTCTGACTGCGCGTCAGGTCCGCCCACGTTCGCAGCACGTCGCCGGGCTGCATGGGCTGACGCTCGACGATGGCCAGCTTGCCCACCGTTCGCGCGATCGTATCGATCATCTGATCGAGCCGCACGGGGTGGTTCCCGCCCAGGTTCCAGACCCGGTAGCCGTGCTCGAGGATTTGTTCATACGCGGCCAGGATCCCGGCGGTGATGTCGTCGATGTACGTGAAATCTCGGCTCATCGACCCATCACCAAAGACCGTGATGGTCTGCCCAGCAGCGATCTTGGTGATGAAGGATTGGATCGCCAGGTCAGGGCGTTGCCGCGGGCCAAAGACGGTAAAGAAACGCAGGCACGCGGTCGGCATCTTCGTCAGGTGATGGTGCGTGCTGGCGAGCAGCTCGCAGGCTCGCTTGGTCGAGGCGTAAGGGCTGATGGGCGAGTCGGTGTCGGCGTCCTCGCGGAACGGAACGACCAGGCCGTTGCCGTAGACCGAGCTTGATGACGCCATGACAAGGCGCGAGCAGCGAGCTCGGCGTGCCTCTTCCAGCATCACCGCCGTACCCATGACGTTGGCTCGCGCGTACCCGACCGGATCGGCGAGGCTGGGCCGAACGCCCGCCTTGGCCGCGAGGTGAATGACGCCCGCGGGCTTGAAGCGCTCAAACGCCTCGCGTATGGCGGCCGCGTCGGTGATGTCGGCCCGGACAAACTCGAACCGCGCCTTATGTTTGACCGCGGTCGCCTCAACCAGTTCCAGATTCTCGCGCTTGAGCCGCTGGTCATAAAAAGGATCGAGATTGTCAACCGCGACCACGTTCGTGCCAGCACACAGCAGTCTCTGTGCGAGATGCGAACCGATGAACCCCGCGGCGCCGGTCAAAAGGATGGTGGGTGAATGGTGGTCGTTGTCGGTCAACGCGATGTCCTTCGTGCGCCAAAGAAAGGCAACCGAGAAAACGTAGACCTCGGCGAAACCGCTGTGGAGCAAGTTTGGACCGATCAGGCCGCGGCCGTTCAGCCCAGAGACCCGCCCAAAGAGAGATCAAAAACAAAGCAGGGCGCTATCGTGAGACAGCGCCCCGCTGGAGGAGAGAGATAGCGAAGTATACAGGCAAATTCCGGGTTCGGTTCGCAGATTCTCCAAATTCTCACAAGATCTAAGCGCGCCTATCGGAAAAAACCACACCCATTCGCGTGGCTCCTCACCGTTTCGAGTTCTTCCGGCCGCTCCACCTCGGATCGTTCGCGAGCGAGTCGCGCTTGCCCAAACGCTTCGGAGTCACCATACTGTGTGGTCCTCGCGCGAGCCCGGCGAGTTTGGTCCGGGCGAGGCCGGGGATGGGGATGGGGTCGAGGTCGGGGCTGCGGCCGGAAGAGCGGTTGCCAACGGCTGGCGACACGGGACTGGTCCATGCTCGCTCGGTTTCATGTGTTTTTTAGGTGTTTCCCTTGGGTGGGTGTCTCGTTTTCCTTGGGACGGAATCTCACTCGTGCTTTCGGGCTGCGGAGCCCGTCTGACCGATCTTTCAGGTTCTCAATTTGCACTCGGGTCCACTCGCGGGGCCCGCCAACGACGGAAGGATCCTTTGAATGTCATTTGAAGCCGCAGTACACGCTCAGGCCATCGAACTCGATCGGCTTTCGCTCGACATGACCGTTGCGGCCGGGACCGGGCACCCGACGACCGCGTTCAGCCTCGGGCACATCGTCACGGTCCTCATGTTTCACGCGATGCGCTGGAGCCCGGACTATCCGAACTACCCGACCAGCGACCGTCTGGTGCTGAGCGAGGGGCACGCGGTTCCGATCATCTATGCCGCGTGCGCCAAGCTGGGCGTGATGGTCGGCAAGGACCCCGACAACCGCCGCAAGCTCAAGGTTGAGGATCTGAAAACCCTTCGTGCGGCCGACAGCGTGCTCGACGGGCACCCCAACCCCATGGAAGGCTTCCCCTTCTTCGACGCCGCGACAGGCTCGCTGGGGCAGGGCCTCTCGGTCGCCGCAGGGTTGGCCGAGGGCGCACGCCTAGAC
>CAZIMT010000178.1:0-6256 GCA_964540295.1 uncultured Phycisphaeraceae bacterium | reverse complement strand
GGCGTCATCAACGTCGACGGCGGAATCCTCTCCGCCGCCAACGATCAACTCGTCGTTGAGGCCGCGCCACCGCTAATCTTGACCGGCGTGCGGCTCAGGCTCATCAACGGAGCCACCTGCACTCTGAACGCCCCTGTCGCGACTTTTCGCGCTCTCATGCTCGGCAACACACAGAACGGCAGCCTCGAAGTCACCGGTACTGGCTCAAAGGTCACGGTCACGGCTGGCGACATCATCCTCGAGAACGTGGCTGGCGCATTCGGCGACCTCTCACCCAGCATTTCTGGGGCGATCTCGTTCCCATCTACTCGCAACCTGACGGTGGGGAACTTTGGGCGAGGACGCCTGATCAACACCGGCGGAACCATCACCGGCGGTAATCTAAACATCGGCACCGGCGCCACCGGCGAAGGCCAGGTCGAGTCCTTTTTCGGCAGCATAACACTCTCTGGCTTCCTCGCAGTCGGTGGCACTCAAGCCGCGGCAGGAGGTACAGGGTCATTTGTGGTTGGATCCAACTCCACAGTCAACTTGAACACCGGCGCGACGGAAGCCGCACGCGTCTGGCCGGACGGAAGCCTCACCATTGCCGCAAGTGGCCTTCTCGATTCGTCCTTTGGCTCCATCGACGCCGACGGCGCATTTACGCTAGAGGGCGGCACACTCACAACCCTCGCGCTTCGCCTCAAGGGCACCACCTCGCCCTACTCGCTCCAAGGTGTTCTCAACGGCGAACTCCTGCTCTCCTTCACCACGGTCACCGCGAATCTCACCGGGCCACTCACCCTGAACCCGAGCAGTTCCGGTGGCGACACGCTGGGCAACTTCGGAACGTTGAACGTGGGGAACAACACGCTGACCATCAACGATCCAAGCACCTCATTGAATCGCCTCAACAACTGCACCCTCGGTGCTACAGGCCGGATCGACGGAACAGACAAACTTAGAGTCGAAGTCGGTAAGACATTCTCCGGCGACGGAACCATCGCTAACAACATCACCAATTCCGGCCACGTCACCGTCGCCGGCGACGGGCTTGCCTTCGAAGGCCTCGTCACCGGCATCGGCCAAGGCATGTCCGGCCGAAGTTCACCTTCAAATCTGGCGGCGGGTTCATCGGCGCTGGCAGCATCAACGCCCAGGTCGGCGCCGAATCAGGCTCCACCCTCACCTTCACCGGCAGACCCCGCTCGGCCAGGTGCCTGGCCACCGCGTCGAAGAGCGTCCGCTCCATCCTCGCCTCGCGCAGACGCCGACGGAACACCACGAACGTGGTCTCGTCCGAGGTCTTGTCCGTCAGCGACAGCCCGGCGAAGCGTCGGAACGACAGGCGGTCCTTGAGGTTCTCCTCCAGCTGCGGGTCCGAGAGATTGAACCACTTGGCGAGCATCACGCACCGGAGCATGGTGAGGGCGGGCCACGCCGGAGCGCCGCCCTTGTCGTTGTTCTTGTACAGCGTCCGCACCGGGCGGGCGAGCTTCTCCCAGGGAACGGTCCGCGCCAGATCATCGAACAGCGCGGAGGTCTTGGGTCCGCCCAGGTCCACGGTCATCGAGTCGATCAGCCCCGGCTCGGCGTTGCGGCGTTCCATCGTGCGTCCTCCATGACACGCGGCGTCACGCCGCGGCTCACACCCATACGCACCCTCTCCTGCCACGGTTTTTTGGATCCGGAAAAACTGTTGGCTTTTTCAGAGATCCCGTTCCGGTGTTCGCATTGTCCGCTGCGGCGCTAGGCCAGACCAACATACATCCCCTGAACAAGTTCTGCTGAGGCGAGAACGTCGGCTTCATGAACTGGCACGACGCCGGGTCACCGGTCGGGGCGCAGGGCGTGCGTGTGAACCTCACGTTCCTTTCTGGCTATGTGTGGTGCGAGAACGTGGGCTGGATCAGCCTCGGCGACGGCTCGCCCGCCAACGGCGCGACCTACGCCAACGCCACGAGGCTCGACTACGGCGTCAACATCGCTGCCAACGGCGCGCTCTCGGGCCTGGGTTGGGGTGAGAACATCGGCTGGGTGAACATGGACAGCGCCACGAACTTCGTCGGCCTTCGCTGCCCGGCCGATTTTGATAACGACGAGTTTGTGACCGGCGAAGACTTCGACGCTTACTTGGCGGCCTTCGAGGCCGGGTGCTGAGTTCGAGACGCGGTGTGCTTCTGCCCGATCCTTTGCCATTCGCAGGAGAAGCTTTTTTATCCATCAGGCCGCGTGCGATTCCGATTTCGCTGCGAACTCCGGCATGGGCCTACTTCGTCGCCCACGCTCGCAGGGTCGAGCTCGTGCCCTTGATAGGCACCGCGTTGAGGCTGGTCGCGAGTTGACTCCAAGCCGGGGAGCTTGTGGTCACAAACATTCGCCGGGCGTTCGACAGGCCGCGCAGGCACTTCTCGACAATGTCAACGCTTGACGACGGATCGCTGCGGAGGTCGCACAGCCCTGTCGAACGCGCGACGGAATCGCGGATGTCTTCTCGAACATTCGCGGCTTGGAGCAGTGCGCGGTGTCCTCGCATACGCGCGTGATTCACTCGCCACGGTTCGGAGTCGATGGCGGTAACTTGAAACCCTTTACGCGTGAGCTCATCGAGAAAAGAGCCGTCGCGAATTCCCAACACGGTGATGCGTTCCCCGGCGGGGAGGTGGGTGAACAGCAGGTCGCTGGCTTGCGCTTCGAAGACGTGCAGCGAGGTAAACTGGCTCGTCGCGGGGAGGTTCTGGCCTGGGGTAGGTTCTTCGAAGGGCTTGCGGACCAAGGCCCAGACGTGAATGGGGTGCTGGCGGTCGTTGCGGCAGGAGATCGTAATCATCGGCGCGGCGGGGTCGCGAGAATCGCGGCATCGCATCATGCAGTCGCCGAGCCCAGCGTTCGCGGGCCATTCCGCCCGAAGCACGCGTGACCATTTGTTGTCACGAAGGTACACGCACCCCGCATCGACGTTGCCCCACGAGCCTATTAAGCCTTCCGGGAACTGATCGCGGAGCGCTTCGCCAAGAGCGAGCGGTGAGAACCTGCAGCGGTCGTCGTCCTGCGCCATCGCGATGAATGGAAGCATAAGGATCGCCCACCCGCCCGGGCGGAGAACTCGGCGCATCTGCCGCAGCCCGGCGTGCGGGTCGGCGACGTGTTCGAGCGTGTTGTCACAGATGAACACATCGAAAGAATCGCTGGCGACCTTTTCAAGTGTTTGCAGGTCGTGCTCGGGGTATCGGGCTTGGAAGTAGTTTCGGGGCGAGTGACCGAGCATCGCGCGGATCACGCCGTTGGTATCGCCGATCTCGATGACGTCACGAATCGTTCTCGTGCCGATGGGAAGGAACTGCGCGGCCGCGGCCTGCATGGCGTGATAGGTGCGGTAGCGCGACATCTTGTACGCCCCAAGATGAACGTCAGCGCGGTGGTTCGACTGGGTCACAAAGTCGGTACCCTCCGGAGGTGTTCGTTCAGCAACGATCACACGCTCGCCCGAGGCGCACTCAAGGTCGGCGATGGGCGAGAACTCGGCACGCACTGGCTCAATGGCCCGGTCGATCGCGCTTTGGCAGTCGTTCGTTGCAACCAAGAACAGCCGACCGAGCTGTCGGAGCGATCTCGCTGCGAGCCGAACCGCCGCTGGCCCGTTCGCGACATCCTCAACCGACGCGTCGTAGCGTGGCGAGCCCGGATCGTCGGTGAGCTTTCCCGACGAAACTTGAGGCGCAATCTGCCACGCGGGCTGGGTGTAGCACCGCAGCAAGCGATCCACAAACGGGGAGGGGTGGAGCGAGACGGCGCTCGGCTTCTGGGCGCCGCGTTCGGCGGGGTGGATGGTCGGCATCATGCGGCTCCTCAAGCGAAATGCGATGAACACTCGGCGGGCGTGAGATGAGCGAGGAATCGGCGCAGATCCGGGCGCGTGTCTCGCACACGCCGCGTCGGTCCTTTCGTGGGCTTGGCCGCGGCCCGAGCGATCATCGCACCCTGAGAATCAGCCGGATAACGGTCTGGTGCGGAGCGTCGAGCTGCGGCCCGGTCTCGGTCCAGAGCACGTCGGCGGTGCGGAAGTACTCGGCGATGTTGGCCGCGGAAGCGAAGTCCCAGAGGTCGACGCCGGTGGGCGTGTAGCCGATCGGGACTTCAATCGCCACGAGCCCGCCCGGCTTGAGGACGCGTCGCATCTCCGCGGCGACCTTCGCCGGGTCGTGGGCGTGCTCGAAGGAGTGCGAGGCGAACACAGCGTCAAACGTTGAGTCCTCGAAGGACATGTGGTGCATGTCCATGACCTGGATGCGCGAGTCCCCCGCGTGCAGGTCGATCGCGGTGACACCTGAGAGCCCGCGCTGCGCGAAGCAATCGATCTCACAGCGATTGCGAGCGCCCACGCAAAGCACGCGCGTTCCGGGTGTGCCGGGCAAAAAGCTCACGAGTTGCTCGATCAGGTAACCCGACCGCTTCATCGAGTCGTACCCGGCCTTGCGTCGCGAGCGGTCCGCCTGCAACGCCCGGTATTCGTCCTCAACCAAATCTCGCGGTACATAGCAGATGGGTCGGCCCGAGCTTTCGGTGTCAGGCACGCAGACGGCCTTGATGTCCACGCCCGCGTGAAGCTCGATCACGCGCCAGCCAGCGGCCGCAAGCTGCTCGCGGAGAAGCTCGGGGGTGTACTCACGCCGGTGATCTTCGTCGTCCTTCCAAGGGAGCCCGAGGTCCTGGAACATAACCTTCTGCCAACGGTTGTTCAGCGGGGGCACGGCGACAAAGAGACGGCTCGCGTGCCCGCGCAGTGACGCGAGCAGCGCAATCGGATCGTCCAAGTGTTCGATCACATGAGAGCAGATCGCGACATCGAACCTTTGGTTCCCGGCCGGGGCCTGAGAGGTCACGTCTCGAACTTCAAACCGAAGGTTGTGGTGCGACATAAGCGCCGAGGCCTGCGCAACGCGGTCGGGGTTGATGTCGCACCCGGTGACCCTGCAGCCTTGCTCGGCCATCCAGAGCAGGTACGCGCTCGCCCCGCACCCTACATCGAGCACCGTCTCTCCCGTGCGCAGGCGGTCAAGGAAAAACTGCTTGTGTGACTTCCAGAGCCAGTGCTTGGGGTGCCGTCCGTTGTAAGCACGTTCGGCGAGGACGTTGAGGTGACGTTGCAGGTGGACGTCGAGCCGTTGGAAGAAGGCGAGTTCTGCGACCACCGAACCGCCTGAATCAAGCCGGCCCGGGCCTCGTCGGTGGTCGAGGAGGTCGTGGAAAAGTGCCTCGATCTGACTCTCGGGAAGACGCTTGAGGAGGTCCAAAGCCTCACGCCGGGAGCCCGCGGGTTGCGCAGGGGCCTTGGGGACAGCGGGCGCGTCGCAAGCGAGGTCGGCGAGGTGTGACATTCGAGGCTCCGGGTCGTCGGTGTGAAGCAGCGACGAACGCCTATCGGCCCTTCTTCGAATCCTCAAAGAAGGATTGCCCTCGAATCGAGCACGTCCGAGAAATCGCGCGCCCGCGCAAGAACCGACACGGGGATACCCCGAACAAATTGACCCGTCCCACGTTCCGTTGACACAACCCCGCCCCGGCTACTACTGCCGGGGAGTGAGCAAGGAGTGTCACGATGGCAAGGAAGGTTTATTCGCAGGAGTTCAGGAAGGCCGCGGTCTTCGGCGTTACTCCCGCCAGCTTCCACGCCCTGAGCACCCACCCCGACAGCGCCCGCGCTGTCCGCGCCAAGAATCTCGCCGCGCACATCAGCGTCGTCCATCACGAGGCCAAGGGCGTGTACGGCAGCATCAACATCACCAAGGAGCTCGCGCTTCGCCACACCAAGGCCAACCGCAAGACCGTCGCCAAGCTCATGAAAGGCCTGGGAATCTGCTTCAAAGCGAGCCGCAAGTTTCGCGTGCACACCACCGACTCAGACCACCACAACCTCATCGCGCCCAACACGCTCGATCAGAACTTCGCGTCGGCCGCGGCGCCCAACCAGGTCTGAGGCGCCGACATCACGTACATCCACACGAATGAGAGCGTGCTGTACCTCGCGGGCGTGATGAAGTTTTTAAGCCGCAAGATCGTGGGGTGGAGCATGAGCGACACGATGACGACCACACTCGTCGAGGACGCCTTCAACGCCGCGGTCGAGTCGTTCTGGTGCAAGCTCAAGACGAAGATGGTCTACCATGAAAAATTCGCCGCCAAGGCCCAAGCTCGCGCCGCGGTGTTCGAGTACATCGAAATGTTCTACAACCCAAAGCGTCTCCACGCCGCCCTGAATTACCTCAGCCCCGAA
>CAZIMT010000177.1:0-6330 GCA_964540295.1 uncultured Phycisphaeraceae bacterium | reverse complement strand
GATCCCTTGGGAACCATCCGCACGATCTTCGAACCATCGGGGAGCGTGGTCACCACTCGTTCCACCTGCATCGAGAGGCCGTGGATCGGCGCGAGAGGAACCTGGGCTGGCGTCTGTGCCGCCGAAGAGCCCGGGGAAGCAGGCGCAGGCGGAACCGCCGCTGGCTGCAGCGCCGCCGAAGCCGCCGCGATCGCCACGGTACCGAGAACCGCCAACACGAAGTTCCAAGATTTCAGAGCAGCAGACATAGTTCCTTCCCTCTCGCCACACAGCAGCGCTGAGGGGAGAGTTCGACTGGCGAGGGCTTCCCATTGAGCGGGACGCACTCCGAGATTTGTCTTGGGGTCATTCCTGACCACCCAGGCGGCGCATCCTCTCACCAGCCGGTGAGAAGATGCCGTTTATTCCGCCCAACCGCAGGCATCCAACCCAGAGGTTGCCCCGGTGCCCGAAGAGCTACGTGCTCTCCGAAGCCACCATTCTGAGCAAGTCGAGCCCGGTTATGCAAGAGGAATTTTACCCCGATTTCTTTCGATCCGAGAAAATCTGGGCGGGCTCCGCCTCCATGAACTGCGCACGAAGGCGTAGATCACTGACCAAATTATTCACTGGACCCCGGCAATCGTTAACTATCGGCAGTTTACGTCGGCCGCTTCCAACAGAGACCGGTCGATCTCAAGCTGCGACCCTTTTCCAATCATCGAAACCTGGATCACCAAGCGATCGTGAGGGATCCCTCGCTCGACCACCCCGCGAACACCTCGGAAGGGACCAGATTTCACCTCGACCAGCGTCCCATTGACAATGGGATCGCACGCCGCAAGCTGTCCATCGCGTTCCAAGACCGTCCGGATCTGCGCAATCTCGTCTGTAAAGCCATTCTGGTCCGAGACTTGTAGGATTGAGACCACGCGCCCGGTTCGGTCCGCAGTGAACCCGTCATCACGCCCGCCACGCAGAAAGAGATATCCAGGGAACAGAGGCTGTTCAACCTGGAACTTTCGGCGGCCGTAGTATCGAACTGCCTTAACTAGCGGCAGATACAACTCCAGCCCTCGCGCGTCAAGATCCTCGGCGAGTGCTTTTTCTTGCCGTCCCTTGGTGTGCAACACGTACCACCGAAGGCTCATTACCGACGTTGTGTTTGGTCGGTGTTCGGTTTTATCGGCATGTGGCAAAGACCAGCACCTCGTAGGGCGAATGGGAACCTGTCGAAATCACGCTGCCGCGAAGATCCTAGGTCGGCTAATCCTCAATTTGAATTGACCTCGGATCCCAGTCTGGCACCGGAACCTTGATTTTGAGATTCTCAAGCTTCTCCACAATCACCGAGGCCACCGCGACGTTCCGGTACCACTTCCGGTCCGCGGGCACGACGTGCCAGGGGGCGTGGACGGTGCTGCATTTGCTCATCGCGTCCTGATACGCGGCCATGTATTCGTCCCACCGCTTCCGCTCCTCCAGATCGCCCAACGAGAACTTCCAGCGCTTGACGGGATCGTTCAGGCGGTCGGCCAACCTTTCCTTCTGCTCGGCCTTGCTGATGTGGAGGAAGAACTTGAGGATCACGACGCCGTTCTCAGCCAGAAGGCGTTCGAAGGCATTGATCTGCTCGTATCGTGCGTTCCAGACGAGCTTGGGGACGACATCGTGGATGCGGACGACGAGAACATCCTCGTAATGCGAGCGGTTGAAGATGCCGATCTCGCCTTTGCCGGGGATGGCTTTGTGGATTCTCCAGAGAAAATCGTGGTCGAGCTCTTCTTCGGTGGGTACCTTGAAGGCCGTGACCCGGGTGCCAAGCGGGCTAACACCAGACATGACGGTGCGGATGGTGCCGTCTTTACCGCTGGTATCCATGCCTTGGAGGACGATGAGCAGGGCGTGCTTGTTCTCCGCCCACATGTCGGCCTGAAGCTGCTCAAGCCGCTGCGTGAGCCGGAGCATTTCTGCCTCGGCCTTCGCCTTGTCACGGAAACCAGGCGTTGCTCGCGGGTCGATCTTGGCGAGTTTGAAGCGGGAACCGGGATTGACTTGGAGTGCTGACGCGATGAGCATGGGTGACATTCAGAGATTGGGTCGGACCGTGGGAGCAGGTGAAGTTCAGCCCGCAGCTTCGCAGCGCGGTGGCGTGTGTGTCAAGAGCCCCCGCGTGAATTGTGGTACCATCTCGGCATGAGTTCAACGGCGATCCACGACCGAATGAACGCCGCGGCGGGCGAGCGGACCTTCCGTCATCTCGGTGAACTTACGCGCACCAACTCCGAGACCGTGCGGCGGTACATGAGCGGTCAGGCCCCTAGCGCGGAGTATCTCGCGTCGTTCTGCGAGGCGCTCGCGGTCAACGCGGGCTGGTTGCTCACTGGGCGCGGGCCGATGAAACTGGCCGACGTTCGCACGCACGCCCTGCGGCAGGCAGACCCGGCGGAGCTTCTCTCGGCGATGGCGGAGACGTTGGAGCGGCTCATCGACCGGGTCGAGCGCATAGAGGTCTTCGTGCAGACGCTCGAAACGCGGGTTCGTGGGCGGGACATGCCTCTGCCTTCGAGGCTCGTCGCCGTCGGACCGTCACCGTCGTCGCCCCACGCATCTTCGCCAACACAACCGGGTTCCGCGACCGTCGCTGCGCCGGTTTCGACCTCGACTCAAGAGCCCTCCCATGAACGAATCAAGCCACGAGGAGGAGGCGCGAGCGCCGCTTCTTCCGGCCCCGATCGAGCCAAACGCATCCAACTCCCTCAACCCGAGCGACCACGTCCGGATGATCGTTGAACTGCTTCGTCCGACAGGGCCTGACCTGGCTCGGCGCTGGCTTGCGGCCTTGTTGCTGGTGGACATCTCCGACCGCGAGTCCGTGGTCGATTCAATCGAACGGCAGATCGCGGAGACCTATGCGCCCACGGTGACAAATATCACCGTGCCGATCTCCGCCCAGAAAAAGGCAGAGTTTCTGGATCGCGGGTCCGGGAAACTCGCGGCCGCGACGTCGCGAGTGCCGCGGGCAACTCCGGCGAACAAGCCCAAGTCGGTGAATGCTCGATGAGAGAAACTTGGTTAGACAAGTTCGCGTCGAACCACGTTTAGCGCCGCGATTTCAACCAACGAGATGAACGTCGGCTCTTTGAATTGCGTTCACGGGACGCCGGACGTGCCCGGTTGGTCGGCCGCACGAGATTTCCACGCTTCAGCCAGATCAGGCTGGCCCCAGCGTTCATAGACCTTGAGAACCAGCTTGGTGGCCTCGACCACGGCCGGGTTGTCCGCGCCGAAGAGTTTGAGAGTGCGCTGGTGGTGATCGAGCGCGGTTGCCTGGGCCTCGGGAAATCGTGCCTGCTCGATGCGCATGTTCGCGATGAGGACGAGGGTCGAGAGGGTGGCGATACCGGTCGGGCCGTCGAGCCGCTCGCAGCGTTCGAGCACCCCGGCCAGGAGCGTGTCGGCCTCGTCGAGGCGTTTCTGAGAGAGCAGGACGGATCCGATGTTGCTCTCGTATAAAAGCGTGTCGGGGTGATCCGGGCCGAACACCTTCTTTGAGATTTCCAGGGCCTCACGCATCAAGGGTTCTGCGTCCTTGCTGCGTCCCATGCGGTCGTAGACAGACCCGAGGTTCGCGATGTTCACGAGCGTGTCGGGGTGGTTCTCGCCGAAGGTATCACGAGCGACCCGGCTGTACTCTTCGAGCAGCGTTGCCGCTTCTTTGAACTTGCCCGAGTCCATGAGGCAGACCCCGAGGTTGCTGGCGGCGATGATGGTATGGCGGCTGGCCGGGCCTTCACGCTCGTGGCTGAAGTTGAACGAAAGCCGGTAGAGACTTTCGGCCTCGTCGCGCTTCCCCAATTGCTCGGTGATGATGGCGAGCTCGGTGACGAACCCTCCGATCAGTTCGTGGCCCGGCGAGAGCACTCGCTGGGCCAATTCGTACCCCTCGCGGGCGACAACTTCGGCGTCTGAGTAGCGCCGCAGCTCGACGAGCGCGATCGAGAGGGCACGGGCAGACTCGAGAGTCCCGATCGTAGGTGGGCCGGGCTCGGCTCGATACAGCCGCAGCGCTTCGCGAGCCTGCTTCTCGGACTCTTCAAAGATCGCCAGGTTGGCGTACGCGCGGGCGAGCATGCGGTGCGTGGTCGCCGCGAGCTTTGGTCGGTCCTTGAACGTGGAGGCGATCCGGCGCGAGCCGCCGTCGAGCAACTGACGCACGGTGACCGGCTCGCCCTTGGAGTTCACAGGGTCGACCGACGCGAACATGTCCTGCAGGAACATGTTCAGCGCGATCGCCGAGTCCGCCGCCTGCCTCGCCCTCTCGGCCTGGCGAAGCGTCGCGACCAGCCCGATCAGGAGCGCCACGAAGACCGCAGGCACCCCCACGACCACCGCCTTGTTGCGCTTGGCGAACTTGCCGAACTGATAGACCACGCTGGGCGGGCGTGCGACGATCGGCTCATCGCGCAGCGAGCGACGGATGTCTTCGGCGAGTTCGGCCGCGGACTGATAGCGGCGTGCGCGGTCTTTTTCCAAGGCCTTGCCGACGATGGTCTCGATGTCGCCGCGAAAATCTCGGCGGATGGAGCTCAGGCGAGACGGCTCGTGCGCGCGGATGACCTCGAGCGCCTCGGCGATCGGCTTGCCGTCAACCTCGTAGGGCATGCGTCCTGTGAGCAGCTCGTGCAGGATCACGCCCAAGGCGTAGACGTCCGAGCGTGTATCGAGGTCGGATGGGTCGAGCATGGCTTGCTCGGGGCTCATGTACGGGATGGTGCCGACGATCTGCCCGACGCTGGTGTGAAGCGTGCGCTGATCGGCGGCAAGAGCGGAGCGAGCGATGCCGAAATCCAGGATCTTGGGATGGCCGTCGCCGGTGACGAGGATGTTGGCGGGCTTGAGATCGCGGTGAATGAGCCCACGCAGGTGCGCGTGGTGCACCGCATCGCAGACGAACGAAAAGAGCGTGAGGCGAGCCGAGTTGTCGAGATGCGCGTTCTTGGCAAAGTCCGTGAGAGGAGTGCCGCGGACGAGCTCCATCGCGAAGAAGGGGCGCGGCACACCGTCGTCGAGCGTGGCGACGCCCGCCTCGAAGATCTGCGCGATGCCGGGGTGCTGGAGCCGCCCGAGCATCTGGGCCTCGTACTCGAAGCGCTTGAGAAGCTCGGGCGTGGCGACGCCGGGGCGGATGATCTTGAGCGCGACCTGGCGGCGCGGGTTCTCCTGCACCGCTTGGTAGACCACGCCCATGCCGCCCTCGCCGAGAACACCGTCCACGGTGTAGCGACCAAAGGCCGTGCCGGACGGCAGCGGGCGGGTCAACGCGTTCGAGAGAGCTTCGGGGATAAAACCGGCCGGGATCAGAGGGTTGGTCGAGAGGAACGTTTCGGAGTCTTCGTGATGACGCAGGAGCGAGAGCACCTCGTCGCGTTTGGCCTCGTCGTGCTGGCAGGACGAACGAACGAAGAAGTCACGCTGGGCGGCGGGCAGCTTGATGGCCGCGTCGAAAAGGTCCGCGGGCGAGAGGTCGGCCGGAGAAAAATTCGGGAAGGACGGCCGCGCGGGCAGGTTTTTCTGATCGCCGTTCGCGTCAGTCATGGCTCGCGGTCCAGCGCGGCCATCTCGCGGTGGAGCCAGGCCTTGGCGTAGCTCCAGTCCGATTTGACGGTCGTAGCAGAGAGGCCCATGGCTAGGGCGGTCTGCTCAACGCTCAGACCGGCGAAGTAGCGGAGCATGACGACCTGATAGCGGCGTGCGTCGTGCTTCTCGAACTTGACCAAGACATCGTCAAGCTCGCAGAGATCGATCGGCCCCGAACCCTGACCCGAACCTCGTCCGGAGGCTGGTCCGGAATCTGGGCTCGTTTCCTGCGCGGAGGTCTCGTCGTGAAGCTGCTCGCGGGCGGCGCCCCCGCCGCGTTTGATCCGACCGCGACTGCGGGCGCGTTCGACGAGGATTCTCCGCATGGCGATGGCGGCGGAGGCGAAGAAATGGCCGCGGCTGTCCCACTTGAGCGATTCCCCGCCGTCGGGCCCGATGAGCCGCATGTACGCCTCGTGGACGAGCGCGGTGGCTTGGAGCGTCTGCCCGGCCGACTCGCGAGCCATGTGCTGGCGGGCGAGGCGGCGAAGCTCGTCGTACACCATCGGGAGCAGGCGATCTGACGCGAGCCGATCGCCGCCCGCCATCGCGGCCAGCACCTGCGTGACCGCCTGAGGGGTGGGCGTGGGTCCGAGCGAGGGTGTTGGCTGAGGGTCGGTCATGGCGGTGAGCCTGCAGGGGGGCGCAAGGCAAAGGCGAAGGCGAAGGGTGCGGGGTAGCCGGGAGCCGCGCGGCGGACCCTCACAGTAT
>CAZIMT010000176.1:0-6377 GCA_964540295.1 uncultured Phycisphaeraceae bacterium | reverse complement strand
ACCGCAAAGGCTGGGTTCAATCAGACATAAAAAAACCGGCACCAAGGTTCTCGGTGCCGGCCTGATCTTCAATCATTCTGGTCAGGAATAAGTCATCGAACAAGAACTTAGCGACGACGACGGGCGACGACCATGCCACCGAGACCCATGAGTGCGAGCACGCCGGGGGTGGGGATTGGGCTCTGGACCATCTTGAAAGCGACAGCGCCGGGGACGTTGAACGTGAAGAAGAAACTCACGCTCTCGCCGGGAAGAACCGCAGTCTGAAGGCCCGCCAGAGAGAAGATCATCTCGGCGTTCCCGCTGCCAAAGTTTGTGGTGGCAACATTGCCAAACCGGTTCGAAGCTTCGCTACCAGCCAGCACGGTGATCGGTCCGAAGCCCACGAATTCAAGAAGGTCGATCTTGAAAGAGGTCCACGCCACACCCGTCGTGTTTGTCAGATTCTTCTGAATCGTCACGTCAGGATCACCGTCGGAGATCACGTTGATGTTCAAGCTGACGGGAGCCATCCCAATCCAAAGCTCGTTCGCCCATGCTGCGCCGGTGGTCGGGGTGTTGACAATCCCACCCCAGTCACCGGAACCCCACGCCGTTCCACGGTCCCAAGTGCCATCTGCCACCAAAAGACTCGAGTTTGAAGGCGCAAGCGCACCCGTGATCGTCACGTCAATCAGGCCAGCCGAAGCCGAACCCGCGAGCCCCGCGAGGCACGCAATTACCAATGCCCGATTCGCCAAAGTCATGTCGTTTCTCCTCAAAAAAGTAAGAACTCCAAGAAACTGAAAATTTGGACACGCGGAAACGCACCAAATCTGGGAACTTATGTACGAACAGGATCAAAATATCGCATCGTGCCAGCAAAAGCAAGCCAGAATGTGTCTCTTTGCAAAATCTTATTCGGACGGTCTTTGTGAAATTCTCGCAAGGTTTCTGACGGCTCACGACGCACGTCGATCCGGACGATGCCACCTGGACCCGTTCAAAGTCCGTACAAACTCTTGCTGATCTCAATTTTCATCCTCGCCCGGCACGCATACTCTATCGCCTGAATCTCGCCATTTCTCGCAGGAAGGAAGCCTCACTTGACCGCAAACCTGACCGCACCCACCACCCTCGATCGTCTCGCTGTCCGCCCCGCCCTAGCCATCGCTGGCGGCACGCCTGTCAGCCTCAAACCTGTCCCGTTCATGTCCACCGCCCTCAGCCCCGCCGACATCGATTCGGCGATGGCCGTTCTCAAATCCGGAATGCTCCGCTCGGCCAAAAAATGTGAAGAACTCGAACAACGCTTCGCCCAAGCCTCGGGCGCCAAGCACATGATGACCTGCGCCAACGGCACTTGTGCCCTGCAACTGGCCTACGAGCCTCTCTTCCAGCCCGGCGACGAGATCCTCGTCCCCGCCTGGTCCTACATCGCCACCGCCTCCATGCTCGTCGCCCGCGGCTGCGTCCCCGTCTTTGTTGATGCCATCCCTGAAACCTTTCAGATCGACATGAAGGACGCGGCCAAGAAGGTCACGCTCAAGACCCGCGGCATCGCCGCCACCCACCTCTACGGCTGCCCGGCCGATATCGACGCCGTGCAGGCTCTCGCGACCAAGCACAACCTCAAGGTCGTCTATGACGCCGCCCAGGCCCACCTCTCGACCTACAAGGGCAAGGGCATCGGCGCGTTCGGCGACGCCGTCACGTACTCGTTCTACGCCACCAAAAACCTTGGCACCGGCGAGGGCGGCTCGATCTCCTGCAACGACGACGCCCTCGCTCGCACCATCAAACTCCTCCGCAGCCACGGCGAGACCGACAAATACCTCCACGAGGTCGTCGGGTACAACTACCGGATGAACGACATCACCGGCGCGATCGGCTGCTCACGCCTAGACCGCCTCCCGGCCCAGACCGCCCAGCGTCAGGCTAACGCGGCACGCTATAGCGCAATGCTCAGCACGATCGACGGGCTGATCCCTCCCACCACCACGCCTGGCGCGACGGCCATCTTCCATCTCTATATGGTCAAGATGGACACCACAAAGTTCACCGCCACCCGCGACGAGTACTGCAAGGCCCTGATGGCCGAGGGCGTGCCCACGGCCGTCCACTACCCGCGCCCGCTGCCCAAGCAGCCCGCGCTCGCCAAATGGGACCGCAAGGATTGCCCGGTCTCAGACAAACTCTCGACGCAAGTCTTCGCGCTGCCGATGCACCATGATCTGACGGACGAGCACTTTGAGATCGTGGAGGCGGCGCTGAAGAAGGTGGCGGGGGCGTACCGGGCGTAATCCGCGCTTTGATCGATCTCAGCCAAGAATTGATCGATTCGTTTCGTCGAGTGCGGCCTTTAGCCCAGCCCAACCACCAAAATCGTCGTTGCCTCCGCGCTCCGAAATACCGCGCTCGTCGAGGCTGGAACCAGCATCGTCCGCCCCGCGTTCACCACCGCTCGCCCCGCTGGCCAATCCACCGCGCCGCCGCCGCGAAGGACGATCACCACCACGCAGCCGCGCATCGGGACCGACGCCCCGGCTGGCACTCGCAGCTCGTCGATCGTGAAAAACTCGGTCTTGACCAACCGACCGCCCGGCGCGTGAGCTGTCAGCCGCGCTGTTCTCAGGGCGTCGAGGTCGGCCTGGCTCGGGCTGAAGTCGATGCACTCCAGCGACTGCTTCACGTGCAGCTCGCGCCCCGTGCGGCCCCAGTCGAAGACCCGGAACGTCGTATCGCTCGGCGTCTGCACCTCGGCCACCAGCACGCCAGCGCCGAGCGCGTGGCAGGTACCGCTCGGGAGGTTGTGGCAGTCGCCAACGACGGCGGGGATCGAGATCAAATCGCTGACCACCGTGCCGTCGGCGATGTGCCGCTCGAAATCCGCCCGCGTGACGCCCGGCTTGATCCCCTTGTAGATCACGCTGCCGGGCTCGGCTTCGAGGATGTACCAGCTCTCGGTCTTCAGGTGGGCCTCAGGGTGCGTGGCCGCGTACGCGGGGCTTGGGTGAACCTGCACCGACAAGTTCTCGTTGGCGTCGAGAAACTTGATGAGCAGCGGGAACGCGGAGCTTGAAGAGCCCGTCGCGGCGTGCTTTGCGGCTCCGATCAGACCGGCACCCCAGAGCGTCATCGCGTCGTGGAGAGTCTTCCCCGCGAGAGGCCCGTTAGAGATCACCGACCGGGCGGCCGCGCCACCGCCGCCCGATGCCGACGTCGCCGCGAGATCGGCCAGCTCCCAGCTTTCGCCGACATTCGCGCCAACGTTTGCGCTGGCGGGCAGGTTCTTCCCAAGCTTGGCAAGCCGGCGGCCTCCCCAAACTTTGGGCATCAGGATCGGCTCGAACAGCAGCGGGTACGGTCCGGTTTGAGAGGTGGGCGCGGTGATAAGTGTTATCTCGGGTCGATCATCATGCCCGTAATGCGAGCGTCAAAGACGGGCTTGCTCCGGACCATCCCCTGGATGTCGCACTTGAAGTTCCGTCGGCCAACTTTCACTTGGTTGCACAGCAGGAAAAGATCGTCGCCGGGAATGACCGTGGCCCGGAACGCGGCCTTCTCGATGCGCAGGAACGCGACTAGGCTGGGCTCGGTCTTGCGGAGCATGTAGAGATAGCACGCGAGCTGGGCCCCGGCCTCAACCATCATTACGCCGGGGAACATCGGCTTGCCGGGGAAATGACCCTTGACCCAGAACTCGTCCTCGCGCACGTGCTTGAGCCCGATGCCCTGCACCCGATCGGGGTATTCCCACACGATCCAGTCGAGCAGGCTCATCTGGTCGCGGTGCGGGTTCTTTTTCTCCACGTCCGCGCGAGTGCGGATGCGGGCGTTCAGGTCGATGCCCGACATGTCAAAGAGAAACCCGTCGGACCCCATGACGATGTCCGGTGACTCTTGTTCGCTGGAAGAATGTGAATCGCTCATGCCCTCGGCGGCCTCAGGCTTTCTTCTCGGAGTCGCGCAGTTCCAGAACCTTCTGGCGAACCTCTTGTGCGGCGTTCTTGATGTCCTGCATCATCGTGCGGACTCGCGTGCCAGCGGCCCGGTTGCCGCCCTCGGCCTTGCCCACGTCCTCGCGGACTTCGGAGATCAACTTCTCAAGACGTTCGAATGCTTCCACGGTGTCGTCCTCGCTGAAAATCGTTCGTTCGGGGGTCTCGGTCCTGTCATCCGTATCGTTACGCGGTCGAGGTCCGAAGCAAGCCGGGAGAACGCCATCTGACGCTCATCAAGCTCGATTTGCGAGGTCGGTCCCACGATTTCGACCAAACAATAGCCGATCATATCGAAAAATCGCCTTTGGGATCGAAGGTGATTTCGACGAGTGCGCCCGCAGCTTAGTGGGCCACCTGCGGCAGGTATTGCTCCAAAGTCTCCAGCGCCGCGTGGGTGTACTTCGGATGGCCCTCGAACGTGGCGTAGGCCGGAACGCACCCGGCCATCAGCACGCGGCGCACCGCCGCCAGCTCCGCGTAGTTGTCGTCGGTCGCTACACCCATCTCTCGACGGATCTTGGCCAAGTGCGACACCGGCTTGACCCCGTGCAAAAGTTCAGGCCGACCCCAGTAAAGGCGCTCGAGGTATACGGCGTCTTCAACCCAATGACCTGAATGAACCATGGCCAGGTCGATCAACACACAGGGGCTCGCGGAGGATTTCGAAGCACGCCGCAGCACGTTGGCGGGGTGCAGGTCTCCATGACACCACGTGTCGATCTTCCGCGCCGCCCATTTGGCCTTGAGCCTGGGAAGCGCGCGCTGAACCCGCTTGACCGCTTCTTTCCAGTGCCTGGCCTCGGTCAGCCCGCTGTCCTTGACCATCTCGCGCGACTTGGCGAGCAACCCGTCCCAATCGTGGGCTTGCGGAGGTTCATCGGCCGGGCGAAGGTTCGGGCTGGCGCGCAGCGCCGCCGCATGAAAGCGTGCGGCCGCGTCGAGCAAGTCGTGCACGGCCTCCGCGGTCAACGCGCTCGAGAGCGGTTTCCCGGACAACCGCTCGACCACGAGCCACGCGAGGTCGTACCCGTTGAGCTCAGTGCCCGCCGCCAGCACACGCGGCGTCGGGCCCGCATCCGTGCCAGAATCCGGTCCGACATTGGATCTCGCGTGCAGCGCCGCGATCGATGTCGTCCAGCGGTGCTCACGCGAGCCGACCGGAAGTTTGACCATCACCGGCGTTTCAGTCGTCTCATCACGCCAGACCGCGAACCCCGTCGCGGCCCCGCCGTGCTGCCACGAACAGCGGAACCATTCGATGGGACCAAGGCGATCATCGCACTGCTTGCACAGCACAGGGCCCAGCGACACGCCGAGCTGGTGGGCGTCTTGATCCCGCGGGGCCGGGTCACGTGGGGCCTGCTGAGGCGACGGATGCGGGGCCTCGTGGGCCAGTTGGTGATGAGAGTGAGTCTGGTGCGTCACATCGCCCATACGCGCGAGACCGATCGGTTGGCAAACACGAACGAAACACCGGCACGACCTCAGGATACACGGTCTTCCAGCACCACGATACGCGAGAGCGCGACCAACTGTTCGACGGTTAATTCCTCGGCCCTTTGCCGGGCCTCGATCGGCCAAGGCCACGCGATCTCACGGCCGAGAATCGACCCTAATTGCTTGCGCCGCTGCCCGAAAACCACCGAGCACAACGCCGCCAGCCGGGCCGGGTCGTCTGTGAGCGGGTTTTGTTTGCGGATGATCCCCACCATCGAGCTCGTCACCTCGGGGCGCGGCCAGAAGCACTCGGGCGGCAACCCCGCCACCGGCTTCACGTCGCAGATCGCCTGCGTCATCACGCTCAGCAGCCCATAATCCTTCCCGCCAGGCCGCGCCGCCATCCGCTCGGCAACCTCACGCTGCACCGTTACCCACATCGAGCTGCAGTTGGGAAACTGAGTCAGCAGCGTGGTCATCAGCGGCGTCGCGGTGCCGTACGGAAGATTCGCCACCAGCGTGAAGCGACGCTCGCCAAGCAAGCTCGCCACCTTCGCGTTCAACGTCCGCTTCGATTCGAGACAGTCACCTTCCACGAGGTGTAACTTCGGATGAACGGGCACGAGACGCTCGCGCAGCAACGCCACGAGCCCGCGATCAAGCTCGCAGGCGATCACCTCGACACCGCGCGACAGGATCTCTTCCGTCATCGTCCCCGTGCCCGGCCCGATCTCCAGCGCAAGATCTCCCGCGCCCACACCCGAGGCGTCAACTAGCTTGCGGATGAGGTTGTGGTCCACCAGAAAATTCTGACCCAGCGAATGCCGCGGCGCCAGGCCTCGTGCCGTCAGCATCTCCCGGATCTGCGCCAGCGTTTGCACGAACAACCTCCAAGTCACAACCTCGACGACACACCCGCCGCCGAGATCCTACTCCACGTCCACTCTGCTCCCGATC
>CAZIMT010000175.1:0-6539 GCA_964540295.1 uncultured Phycisphaeraceae bacterium | reverse complement strand
GCCGTGATCGGCGTCGGCTTGGCGAGGTCGAAGAGGATCACGTCGTTGTTGTCCGAGCCCGAAGCCTTCATCACCCTGCCCGCCGCATCGTACTCGAGCAGATCGGCCGTGAGCTCCTTGCCAGCGGACCGGGCCCACACCGCCCCGGTGGCGGTGGCGCGCGTCAAGCGGACACGAAGTTGGTCCGAGTTCGAACCGGTCGCAGGAGTCGAACCTTCGTTCAGATCCGACACGTACGCGACGACTTTTTCGCTCTCAAGCTCGGTCGCGTCGGCCGAGCCGGGTTGCTGGTGGATGATGCGAACGCCGCCGCGAAAAGTCGCGGTGTTGCGGTTGCGGTCGGCGACCAGACTGCCCTGCCAGGTGAAGAGCGAATCGCCGCGTGTGGTCGGGTTCAGATTTGTTGTGTGAGACCGACGAGCAGCGTCGCTGGCCAGAGCGCCCGTGTCCAGCGCGGCGAGGTTCTCCGGCGGCTTCCGATCGGCGACCAGCATGCGCCCCGCGGCCGGAACGGTGAGCGTCCCCAGCACGTCGTCAACTCGTATTATCGAGCCTTCCAAGTACTGAAGGCCGATCATACGGCGAGGCTGCGAAGCGTCCGCGCTAGGCTCAAAGGTCGAGGACTGAACCGAGGCGACGGCGCTCGCGTCAAGACCATCTTCGGAACCGAACACCGCGGCGCGCAAGAGTTTTCTCGGCTCATTCTGACTGCTCGCGGGCGCTTGAGCCTCGCTCACGCGGGCGGCTGATGAAGACCCTCCCGGTGTGATCTCCAAGTGAAGCCGCTCCCCCTCCAGCGTGCGTTGACTGGCCGCGTCGGGGTTCATCTCCGCCCGCACGTTGCCGCGACAATCGATTAGACCGGCCTTGTCGTCGAACGTCATGCCGAGCGTCCACGACGCCCATCCACCGCCAGCGTTGGCTGGCGCGTTCTCGCGCGGCACCGACGGATCGTTCCCGGTCGAAGCGCCGACATCGGACGCCTTCCCCACGAAGCGGAATCGGCCTTCACCGAACACCTCGAGCGCACGAGCCACGCCATCAAGCCGCATCTGCGAACCCTCGACGCGGCTCTGGTCCTTGCCGATCGCCGCGTGCGTGCCGATCAAGTCCGCGATCTGCGTGGCGGTCGTCGCGCGAAGCTCGTCGCCGCGAGCCCACACGCCGTCGGTTCGGGTAAAGCGCACGTTCTTTCGCGCAAGCACATCGCTCACCTCTGAGTTGTTCTGGGTCTTGCTCCCGATACCGCCTGGACCTTGGAACGTAGGCCCGCGCTTGAGCCGGGCCTCGATCAGGTCAGCGTGGAGCGTCGAATCCTTGCGCGAAGCCACCGCCGAGCCCGTCATGGTCATCAGGACCGCATCGGAGATCGAGCTCGAGCCGGGCCTCGGCTCGAACGCGACATCGAGTTGGTCGGTCGTGATTTTTCCGTCCTGCCCATCGGTGCCGACAACCTTGTCCTGTGCGCGGAGCCGCGCGAGCACCGTGGTCGAACTCGTGCGCGTTCCGGCAACGGGCGCCGCGAACTCGGCCCGCAGCCAATTGGATTCGAGCGAGGAACGCCCGTCCGTTCCACGCACGCCGCCCGCGAGCGTGGCGGAAAGGAGCGAGCCGGTCATAGTCTCGTTGGCTGTCGCGAAAAGGAAATCGGCCTGATCGGTCCATGTCACGGACCTCGAACTCGCCGACCGTGCAACGAGGCCTTTCAATGAGTTCTCGACCTGGAGCAGTGGTGTCTGAGGATCCGACGACACAGCCTGAGTGCCATCGACAAGCGCTTCCTCGATCGATTCCGGCGGTCCAACAACTTCGCTCCCGCCCGCGAGCGCCAGACCCGTGCCCTTACCCAGCCCACGCAGTTCGCCGCCGCTCGTCACCGACGCAACCCCCGTGCCAAGGTTGATCGCCAGGCGCTGCCCGAAGACCTCGCCCGAGTTGGGCAACGTCAGGTGCACACCACGCGGCTCCGGCGCGGCCATCGCGATATCGCGCGTTGTCGCCGAATAATCAAGCGTGGCCGAGGTGCCGTCAGCGTTGCTGCCGCCGTCCTTGAACGCCACAACCGTGCCGGGATTGGCCGAGAATCGCGCCGCAACCTCGTTTCCCTTTAGAGTCGTCGGCCTCTCGTTGAGCGGCTCAACCCGCAACGGACCCGACCAGTTGAGCACGACCTCGTCGCGTAAGGTCGCCAGAACCGCGGGCTGGTTGGCTGCCGCAACGCTCGTCTCGGAACCGCTCTTCGAAGCATGGTCTGAGCCCTTACCGTCGGCAAGAGCGACGCCGCTGGGCGTGCTCGGAGCTTCACTTCCCGGCGGCAACACCGTCGTTCGATTCGCAGCCTTGGTCTGCGCAATCGCGTTCGGCGCAAGCTGGTTATCCAAGAGCCGCAGCCACAACTCCATCACGTCGCTGTCGATGGTCCGATCGCCCTGTCGTACTCTCACCGCGTCGTTGAACATCGCGTGGTAAAAAGTTTCGAGTTGTGGGCGCGGCGGGGCTGGCACCACGGCAACCGCTTGGCCCGCACTGGCCGGGCCTGTCCCGGCCGAACTCGTCACCGCACCGTTCGCGCCCGTTGTCGTTTCACCGCCCTTGGCGATCCTCTGAGTCTTCGGCCGCAACCTCAGCGTCTCGGACTTGGCGATCGTCAGCAGTTCGAGCCGCTCGTCCTTCTGGTTGTACAAGATGTTCAGCCCCGTGCCCGCGAAGTCGACGGTCGGGCCGCTGACCACGAAACGATCCGGACCTGTGAACTGCCCGGCCGTGATGTCGAACGTCAGGGTGCTCGTCGTGATCTTCAGCGCCGGCGTGTCTTTCGCAAGGTCGATCGCGGCCCCGTCCTCGCGGCGATCAAAGATACTGATGGCCACGTTCCCATCAAGCACGCCCGAGTCCGGCTTCCCGCTCGGACCCTGCGGAAGCAGAAACTTCGCGGTGTCCGAGCGAATATAGATCGTCCGCCCGTCCTTCAAGTACAGATAAGACTGCGGTAATTCCGCGTTGTACCGGCTCCCCTCCAGCGGGTCGAGCGACGCCGACAGGATTCGGCCTGCGAGCTTGGTCGGATCGCTGCGCGAAGCGAACTCGGCCTGGATTCCCTTCCCCCCGGTCATCGTCGGCGAGCCGGTCTTTGCGGAGATGGTGCCCGGTCGGATCAACTCGAGGGGTGGCACCACACCGTCGTTGGGAAGAGGCGCCGCCGATCGCCCAGTGTTCCGATTCTGGCTGGTGGACAGGAAGTACGCCACCGTCGCGATCGACACCGCGCCCAAGATCGCCGCGATCACAAGGCCGGTGGTCCGCGTGGATCCCGGCCGAGTAGACCGCAAGGCATGGTAAACGAAGGTGGGCCGGCTTGGCATGCGGAAATAGTAAGCGCGTCGGCCTTCGACCAGCCTCTGCGATTTCGATTCAATGCCAGTCCCGATTCAATCCTCAACCAACCGCATTGCGATAAGGTCTTGCACATCGAGGATCCCGACCGGCGTTCCGGTCGCCGCGTCCACCACCGGAATCTCGTCCTGCCTGAACTCTCTCACCATGCGCACCGCGTCGCGCACGATTGACGATGACGGCAGCGTCCGCGGTGAGCGCGTCATGACACGCTCAATAGGTTCGTAGAGCTCGCTGGGGTTTCGCAAGATCAAACGCCGCAGGTCACCATCGGTAAAGATCCCCGAGAGCTTGCTCGTCTTGGGATCAACGAGCACGATCGCGCCGGGCCGACGCCCGACCTCGGCCGCGCTCTCAAGAGCTTGGGCAACCGTCACGCTGTGCGGAATCAGCGGCACGCCTTTCTCGAACGTGAACCGCAGGACGTCGGTGATCGGCCGCAACAGCCCGCCCAGAGTCCCGCCCGGATGACGCCGCGCAAAGTCTTCGCTCGTAAAGTTCCGACGCCGTGCCGCCGCCAGCGCAAGCGCGTCGCCCAGCGCCGCCGTGGCAGTTGTCGAAGAGGTCGGCGCCACAAACATCGGTCCGCCCGCCTCGCGGGTTACGCCCAACCTTAACCGCACCGTGGCCAGACGCTCGATCGTCGAAAGCCCGCCGCCCGTGCCTGTGCTCGCGCTCTCGCCCTCAACCGTCACCCGCGGCCCGCACGTCATCGCGATGATCGGCAGCTTGTCCTGGTGCAGGATCGCCGCCAGGTTCACTACCTCGTCCGTCTCGCCCGAGGCCGAAATACACACCACCACGTCGTTGGCACGGAACCGCCCCAGGTCCCCGTGCGCAGCCTCGGCCGGGTGAACCGCGTGCGAGGGGATGCCCAGCGAGGCGAGCGTGGCCGCGATCTTCGCCCCGATCAGCCCGGACTTGCCCATCCCCGAAATCAACACCGTGCCGCCCGATTCAGCGCACCGGACCAGAAGCCCGACCGCATCATGAAACTCAGGCCCTACGCGCTCGATCAGCCCCGTGACGGCCTCCGCCTCCTCCCGAAGTACACCCCGCACGAACTCTCGCTCGTCAACGAGCTGGGCCGCGGTCGGTGTGGCGTGAGGATCAGAAAAACCCGGCTTCTGGTCGGCCATGGCACAAGCGTAGACTGTGAGCCGAAGATTGGGCACGAGAGGGCACGAAACCCGAAGGGTTCCCAAGAATCGAAGTCGTTCGCCACTTCCTCGCTTCGAGCGCTTCGATCCCTTCGAGTTCAAAGAGATCGTCCAGAGGAGCCCCCGCGTGCTGACCGACGACTACCGCGTCCAACTCGAAGCCTTCGAAGGCCCGCTCGACCTTCTTTTGTACCTCATCCGCAAGAACGAGGTCGAGGTCACCGATATCCCCGTCGCCGCCATCACCGAGCAGTACCTCAGCTTCCTCAAGGGCATAGAACACATCGACATCGAGGTCGCTGGCGAGTTTCTCGTCATGGCCGCCACGCTCATAGAAATCAAGTCACGCATGCTCATGCCCAGGCTCGCGGACGCCTCGCGCGAGAATCTCGCCGAACTCTCCCCCGCCGATGATCCTCGCATGGACCTTGTTCGCCAGCTTCTCGCGTATAAGCAGTACCGCGACGCCGCGAGCGCCCTCGAAGAACGCGCCGACGAATGGTCGCACCGATTCCCATCCGGCCGAGCTGGCGTCGATGATGAACGCCTCCGGGCCGCGATGGAAGTGATGGGCGACGTCGAGCTGGAGGATCTGGAACTCATCGACCTTGCCGCGGCCTTCCAGCGCATCGCTGAGTCCGTCAACTTCGACCGCCTCGGCGACCATCAGGTCAAATACGACGACACCCCCATCGAGATCCACGCCGCCGACATCGTCGATTTCATCACCCGCGAAGCCCCCGAGCTCATGCACGAAGACCGCGGCGGCCTCGAGTTCTCCCGGATCTTCGCCGGCCGATCACGCGGCGAAATGGTCGGGCTCTTCATCGCGCTGCTGGATCTGGTGCGTCGCCAACAAGTCAAAGTCCGGCAAGACCCCCGCGACTCGAAGATCTATGTCGGCATCCGGCCCCTCGAAGACGCAGCGAATGCCACCCCGAACTGAGCGCGGCCGCCGCTCTCATCAAAGCTCCTACCAAACCTAGTAGGACAGGTTTTTAACCTGTCTCCCACCCCGTCTCCATCTCTTGATCCGCCATCTTCCCCCTTCCATACACTTCCATCATGCCCGACGACCCCGACGGCCTTGTCGATCTGACCACCGCCCGCACCGAGTTCGAGGCCGAGACCATCGCCGAAACGCTTCGCGGCGAGGGCGTCCCCACCGAAGTCTTCGGCATCTCCGCCCGCACAGCCCAGTGGGAGCTGGGCATCAACACCGACATGAAGATCGTGGTTCGCCGCAAGGATGTCGAACGAGCCCGCGAAATTCTCCGCGCGAACAAGGCCGATTCAGTGGACCTAGATTGGGATGAGGTGGACGTGGGCCAGCCGACGGCGGAGGTGCGGCAAGCGCGGACGGACGCGGACATTCAATCTCCCGGGGATGTCTGGAAACTCAGACTGATCCTGGGCGTGATCGTGGTCGTCTTGGGGGTGCTGCTGTGGGGGTGGATGACGAAGGGGGCGAGGTGAGATTCTGTTGATCCGCGTAAGGCATGGGCGCGATCGTCCACCTAACATCGTAAACGAGCTCCGACCCTTGGTCTTTCATTCTGCTAGACAACCAGTCTGAGATGGCACCTACGCTGCCGCTCTTAGTTCGGCCGCTTTATGAAGTGTTTCAAGACGTGGACGGTACTGGAAGCTTGCAAGATTCGGTTGAAGACGAATCTGGTTGCCGATCACAGGCGACCCTTGAAGAGGCGATCAAAGCCGCGCTGGACGAGTTTGCACAGCACGCCGCGCTACAGGTTTCCAAAGAGATGTCTGATATCCGATTCGAACAGCGCGTGCATCTCAAAGCTTTCAGACAAAGACTGTGGCGTAGATGGGGGCGTGGACTGAAGCTTCTGTCCGTTGTTGGTCAACTAGCGGCGGAAACTGGTGCTGAAGTAACTTTTGTAGCTCAAAGCACTGGCAAAGCTGGCCCCATGCTAACTGCGCTTGCCAGCATTCATGCTCGCGGCTGTCAAGTCTTTCAAG
>CAZIMT010000174.1:0-6601 GCA_964540295.1 uncultured Phycisphaeraceae bacterium | reverse complement strand
TCGCTGGGTTGTCGCTGGGTTGTCGCTGGGTTGTCGCTGGGGTGTCGCTGGGGTGTGGGATCGAGATTTCATTCTGTTTGTAGCCGTTTTTCATTTTCGAGATGGCCCTTAAACGGCCTTGAAAGAGCACTTTTCTTATGACCACAGAACCGATGTCGTTTTCTTCTCTCTCTGTCCCCACGACTTTGGCGTTCCAGAACGCGACGCCCGGAGCCGCGGCGAGCCCGGCTCCTTCGGCCCCGGCTCCGTCGAACCCGAACATGGTCGGGTTGCCCGACGGTGCCCAGCCGGTGAGCCCGGCGGGGACGGCCACGACGGCGGCCCCGGCTGGAACGCCCGCGCCCGCGTCCAGCCCGTTCGGCGGGTCGTTCCTGTTCCTGATGGTCGGCGTGATGGGGCTGATGATTTTGATGCAGGTGCGTACGGGGCGCAAGGAGAAGAAAAAGCGAGCGGCGTTGATGTCGTCGATGAAGCGTGGTGACAAGGTGCAGACGATCGGCGGGATGATCGGGACGATCGTCGAGATCCGCGACGACGACATGGTGCTCAAGCTCGAAGAGGGCAAGGTCCGGGTGACGCGGTCGTCGGTGGCGACGGTTCTCAAGGAAAGCAAAGTCGGGGAAATGACCTCGATGGAAGTGAAGAACGGGCGGGAAAAAGCCTCGGTGTGAGAGGTTGAGTAAGGAAGACTCTCGACCCGCCTTGCACAAGTACGGGTGAACGCTGGCGCGGGAAGAGCAGAAGACCAGACAGGCGGGTTGAAGACCTGCCCTACTGAACAAGTGACTTCGAAGAAGATAAGCAGAGAGGTTTGGACCACGATGGGGAAGATTTACCTGAAGATTGCGCTGGTCATCGCGGTGATGATCCTGATGGTTTCGTCGATTTTTCCGACGGCTCAGAAGCTCAAGCTGGGCAAGGACCTGGCTGGTGGCGCGACCCTGCTGTACTCGGTTACCATCAAGCCCGGCGAGAATGGGGCCGAGGTTCTGCAGAAGACCATCGAGGTGCTCAAGAACCGTGTGGACCCCAACGGTCTGTCGGAGATTTCGTTCGTCGCCCAAGGGCGTGACCGGATCGAGATCTCGATGCCGCTGCCCGGGCCCGAAGTCAAGGCGCTGCGGCGTGAGTTCGGGGCGGTGCTGGCCACGCTCGGAAAGACGGCGCTGCGCGAGAGTTCGATCGACGACGCGGTCAGGCTGCCGGGGGCGCAGCGCGACACGGAGATCTCGTCGCTGGTCAACGGTGACGCGCAGCTGATCGGCAAGTTCAAGGCCGCGGCGGACAAGTACGACGCGGCGCAGGTGGCGCGGGCGGAGTACGACGCCGCGAAGCTGGCGGGATCGGACAAGACGGCCCTCGACGCGTTGGTTTCCAAAACCGCGGAGCTTGAGGCTTCGTACGACGAATCGCGTGCGGCGGTCGCCAAGTCGGTGTTGACCTCGACCGAGGTGCAGCGTGTCCTTCAGCTTAGCGATGATTCGCGGGCGCTGCTCGACGAGCAGACGGGCGAGAAGATCTCTGTCAAGAGCCCGCGGGCCAAGGCTATTGAGCGATTGAAGGCTGAGCATCCAGACTCGGTAGAGGCGCTCGACCGGGTGCTGGCGTCGTACGGCAAGTACGCGTCTTCGCGCAAGGTGATGGACGACCCGGCCGATCTCGTGAAGCAGCTTCGTGGCGCGGGCGTCCTGAACTTCCGCATCGGCGTGAAGCCGGGATGGGATCCGACGGAGGTTCAGCGGCTGCGGCAGCAGCTGGCCGAGCGCGGGCCCAAGAACGTGAAATCCACCGACGTGCGCTGGTTCAAGGTCAACCAGATCCGCAACTGGTACAACAACACTGAGCAGCTCAAGGCGTTGGACGCCGACCCGGTCGGCTTTCTGGCGTCGCGCGGGCACGTCGGCGCGGAGTACGACGGCGAGTACTACATCCTGTGCTTTGACACGCGTTCGACCAGGTTGACCGAGGAGGACGGCGATTGGTCGGTCGCCAGCGCGCACGATTCGCGTGACCAAGTGGGGCGCCCCAGCATCGCGTTTGAGATGGACCCGCGGGGCGCGGTGCTGCTAGGGAATCTGACACGCGACCACATCGGCGATCAGATGGCGGTGCTGCTGGACGACGAGGTGTACACGGCCCCGACGCTGCAGGGGAACATCTCGAAAACAGGGCAGATCACGGGCGATTTCCCCCCGGACGAGATCCGGTACATCGTGCGGGTGCTGGGCGCGGGTTCTTTGCAGGCCAAGCTGTCGCCCGAGCCGATCTCGACGAACTTTGTCGGGCCCGAGCTGGGCAAGGACAACCTGGATAAGGGTCTCCAGACCGGTCTGGTGGCGTTCGCGGTCGTCAGCGCGTTCATGGTGGTGTACTACTTCTCGTGCGGGCTGGTGGCGGTCATCGCGCTGATGTTCACGGGGATGGTGATCTTGGGGGCGATGGCGCTAAACAAGGCCGCGTTCACGCTGCCGGGCATCGCGGGCATCGTTCTGACGTTCGGTCAGGCGGTCGACGCGAACGTGCTGATTTACGAGCGCATGCGTGAGGAGCTTAAGCGTGGGCACGACATGAAGACGGCCGTGCGCATGGGCTTCCAGCGTGCGATGCCGTCGATCGTGGACGCGAACGTGGCGCACTTGATCATCTGTATTGTGCTGAACACGCTGGGCACGCAGGAGATCCGCGGGTTCGCGATCACGCTGGGCATCGGGGTGGTGGCGACGCTGTTCACGGCGATCGTGGTCAGCAGGCTGATCTTTGATCTGCTGGTCGGGTACGGGCACTGGACGAAGGCGTCGATGCTGCCGATCGCGGTGCCGGCGCTCCAGCGGGTGCTGGAGCCGCGGATCGATTGGCTGAAGCTGCGGCCGATTTTCATTACCGCGTCGATCGTCACGATGGTCGTGAGCCTGGGGCTGGTGATCAACCGCGGTCAGGAAGCGTTCGACACCGAGTTCCGCGGTGGCACGCAGGTGACGCTGGAGCTGGGCAAAGACGCGGCGGGCAAGGCCAAGACGCTGACGCGGCAGGAGGTCGAGGACCGCTTGCGCGGGCTCGAAGTGCCCAAGACCGGCGGGGTAGCGATCGCGCAGTTGAAGACGGCCGAGGTTCTGCCGATCAACCCCGAGCAGGACGGCGTGACGTCCGACAAGTTCAAGATCAAGACGATTGCCCTGGACTCCAAGGCGGTGCTGTCGTCGGTGCGTTCGGCGTTCGCGGACGTGGTCGAGGCCGAGCCGGAGCTGACGTACAAGGGGAGCGACGCCGAGGATCTGGCCGGTGCGCCGTTGTTCCGCGTGATCGGTCCGCTGTTGAGCGAGTCTGTGGGTGCGGCGGGCAAGAGCGAGAACGTGAAGAAGTATCAGGGCGGGATCGCAATCCTGCTGGAGAACATCACGCCGCCGGTATCGATCGATTCGCTGACGTCGCGTCTGCAGCGCGAGCGGCTGACGTCTGTGTTCTCCGACACTCTGGAGCGTGTGCGCGAGGTGCGTGTGCTTTCGGGGACGAACGAGGCCGTGACGACGGCGGTGGTGCTGGTGAACGACCCCGAGCAGTCGTTTTACGACAACGACCAGATCTTTGATCGCAACGTGGCGTTGCGGGAGTGGAAGCTCTCGCGCGAGGCGACGATCCACGCGGCCAGCTTCGCCAGTTCGGAGTCCTTCAGCCCGGCCGTGGCGGACACATTCAAGATCAAGGCGTTCCAATCGGTGGTGGTGAGCATGTCGCTGCTGATTCTGTACATCTGGATCCGCTACGGCACGATCCGCTGGTCGCTGGCGGCGACGCTGCCGCTGGTTCACGACATCATTGTGCTGCTGGGTTTGCTGGCGCTGGCGCAGGTTGTGTACGACGCGGAGGCGACCAAGGCGTTCGCGGGCGTGATCGGGCTGCTGCCGTTCAAGATCGATCTGAACATGGTGGCGGCGCTCTTGATGATCGCGGGCTTTTCGCTGAACGACAAGGTGATCATCCTGGATCGAATCCGCGAGAACCGCGGGCGCTCGCCATATGCGACTGGGCAGATCGTCAACGATTCGATCAACCAGACGATCAGCCGTACGTTGATCACGTCGGGAACGACGCTGATCACGACGGTGATCCTGTACGTGTTCGGCGGCGAGGGTGTGCGCGGGTTCGCGTACGCGTTCACGCTGGGCGTGCTGATCGGGACATACTCGTCGATCGCGGTGGCGGCCCCGCTGGTGTGGTCGCGGAAGCTGGACGCCAAGGCGGCGGCGCTGGAGGCGAGCGGTGCGCTCAAGCCAGCCTAATGCGTGTTCGGGGAGAGTTTTGTCGCGGGCCGACACGAAGGGCGCGAGTTCGGACAGGCAGGAACGCGCGTCGCGTGCGCCTGGGAAATGCTTGGGGTGGCGTCAGAATCGTGCATTCGCGGTCGCGCTTGACCCGATGAGTATGGTCGGAAGCCATGTCCGACAACGTTCGAAAAATCTCGATCGCGCTGCTCGCGCTCGCCGGGGTGTGGGTGGCGGTGTACTGGCTCTGGGATCCGGGCGAGGGTCGGATCTCATTCAGCAAGCGAAGCCAGGCGGATTCGGCGCTGGCGAGGACGCCGGTGCGTTGGGAAGAGTTGCCCGCGGATCCTCTCCCGGATTTACCGGTGACGGAACCGACGGACGAACGATCGGAGAGCGGCGCTGCACCCGGAGTTGAATCTGGAGTTGAATCTGGATCTGGATTGGGCGCTGCGGGCGTTGATCCGGCCAAGGCAAACGTTGATCGAGGAACGCAGTCTCGGGCGGCCCGTCTGGTCGTTGGTCCTGATGGCAAGCCCATCGCCGTGATGCCGCCGGAGTTTGCGGAGTACACGGTGCGGGCGGGCGACACGCTGGCGACGATCTCGATGCGGCTGTACGGCACGCGAGCGCACGCGGCGGCGGTTGGCCGAGCCAACCCGTTCATGGACCCGAATCGGCTCAAGTCGGGGCGTGTTATCCGAGTGCCCAAGGATCCCAGTAACGTGCAGGGAAGGCCGATGCCCAAGCTCGATCCACGAGAGACGCCCAAGCAGGCAGCGGGCGACGAGGCGGCTGGCGCGGCGGGGACCAGAACATACACGGTGAAGGCCGGGGATACGTTGTCGAGAATTGCGCAGGAGCAGTACGGGTCGTCGGCGCTCGGTACTTTTCTCTTCGAGTCGAATCGCTCGTCCTTGACGAGCCCGGACGAGCTGAAGGTGGGGATGAAGATCCAGATTCCGCCGAGGCCGACGGCGGGCGTGGGTGAAGTGAACAGGCCGCGATAAGCGTCTTGAGGTTCTTGGTTCGTCCGGGTCGTACTATGACCGCGAATGAGTGATACCAAGACGTACATCGTGACGGGCGGGGCGGGGTTTGTCGGGTCGAACCTCTGCGCGGCGCTCGCCAAACGTGAGGCCGGGTGCCATCTCATTGTGATCGACGATCTTAGTTTGGGATCGGTCGCGAACTTGGTCGAGGCGTTTGCGCGTCAGGGGCTGCCGCCGTTTAACGGCGAGGTGATCGCTCGGCCGTTCTGGGACGTTCCGTGGGGTGAACTGCTGGGCGGCGTGGGTGGTATCAAAGGTGGTGTGGGGGGCGGTGTCGAGGGTGATGGCCGGGTCGGGGCGGTGTTTCACGAGGCGGCGATCACCGACACGACGGTGATGGACGAGCCGTTGATGATGCGGGTGAACGCGGAGAAGTCTGAGATGTTGATGCGGTCGTGCGCGGAGCGGCGCGTGCCGCTGGTGTATGCGTCGAGCGCGGCGACGTACGGAACTCCGGCGCAAGCGCGAGAGCGCAGGCCATTCCCGCTGAGCGCGGCTGGTTCGCCCAGCAACGTGTACGGGTTCTCGAAATGGATCATGGAACGGAACCACGAGCGGGTCGCGCGCGACTTTGCAGCGGCGCGGCGGGGCGAGAGTGGTGGCGTTCCTTGGATCGTAGGGCTTCGATATTTTAACGTGTTCGGTCCGGGCGAGTCGCGCAAAGGCAAGATGGCGTCGATGGTGTACCAGCTTGCGCAGCAGATGCTGCGGGGCGAGAGGCCGCGGGTTTTCGTGGATGGTTCGCAGGCGCGTGACCAAGTGCACGTGGACGATGTGGTCGGCTGCACGCTGGCGGCGGCGGGGCTGGGGGTTGGCACAGGAGAAAAGGCCACAGCGCCGCGCGATCCCGAGCCCGGCGTGTACAACGTTGGTTCCGGGGTGACAACGAGTTTCAACCAGATCGTGGCGGCGTTGCGGGTGGGGTTGAAGATCTCGGAGGCGGAGCGGCCGACGGAGTATTTCGAGATGCCAGCGAGCGTGCGGGCGTTCTATCAGGATTACACCTGCGCTGATGTTTCACAGACGAGGGCGGGGCTGGGGTGGTCACCGGCGTGTAAGCCAGAGCTAGTGATCGCGGAGTACGCCAAGAGGATGTTGGAAGAGTTGAAAGCGTAGCGTTCGAAGAAGGAAGATAAGTTGTAAACGGGCGGAGCGCTTGAGCCACGAGAATGTGTGGACAAGGCGAGCGGAGCGGAGAATCTGACGAGCGGTTGTTTACGAGAGGTTCTTGATGAAGAGCAAGCGAATTCTGTTCCCGGGCGGGGCGGGGTTTCTGGGCAGCCATTTGTC
>CAZIMT010000173.1:5000-6715 GCA_964540295.1 uncultured Phycisphaeraceae bacterium | reverse complement strand
CGGCTGACGCGGATGGGCATGATCGAACAACTGAGCGCCGACTACATCCGCACGGCCCGGGCCAAGGGGGCCTCAGAGCGCTCGGTCTTGCTCAAGCACGCGCTCAAGAACGCGTTCCTGCCGGTGCTGAGTTTTTTAGGCCCGGCGTCGGCGCTAGCAATGACCGGCTCGTTCGTGGTCGAGCGGGTGTTCACGGTGCCGGGGATGGGGCAGCACTTTGTGAACGCGGTGCAGAACAAGGACTTGTTCCTCATCATCGGCGTGGTGCTGGTGTACGCGATGATCTTGATTGTGTTCAACTTGGCGGTGGACGTGTTGTACGGGTGGGTGGATCCGCGGATCGAGTGAGGCCAGCACTGCGCGAGCGTGCGACATGAAACCCGACCGTCCGCAAAGAGCGGCGAGGCTTGGGGCCAAGACATTCGTATACGCGATAGGCTGAGAAAGCGCGCCTGCTTCAGTCGGTTCGCGGGATAGGTCCCTGCGCATGGTGTTCTTTCAAACTCCGCGTACCTCTTCTTCACTCCACCATCACGCCCTTGTTCAGCCGCCCCTTGGTCTCCGCGTCTGTCGCCGCGACGAACACTCGCTTGCCGATCAGGTCCTTGGCCGCGCCCGGATATGGGAAACGTCGCACGACTTGGTTCCCGGCTGGCAACCGATTGATTTGGTTCTTCACCCGCGGCTGCCCCGGCGCGAAGGCGGTCAGCTCGATGTCCACCGGCAGCGCTCCCGTGTTCGACACCTGCGCCTCGATCAGCACGTCACCGTTGCTCAGCACCACGGGCGTCAGCTCGAGCTTCACGTTCTGGAGCCCCAATTCCAACGAAGTGTGTAGCCTGATCAGCCCGTAGGCCTTGTCTGCTGTTACCTCCAGATCGAGCACAAAGTCCTTCATACCCGCCTCTTCCGCGGGGCTGAAGGCGATCGTGATCGGGATCCGGCCCATCTCGCCCGACGGCACGATCACCCGGGCGGCACGCGGCGAGATCTTCCAAGTCCGGTCCTTCACGCCGTTGGCATCGAGCCCGCCCGGCTTGATGACGTACGCCCGCAGGTCCAGCCCCGTGGTCCAAGGGTTCTCGAACACCAGCGCGTTCTCGTGGTTCTCGTTGGTCGAGGCCAGGATTGTCGGCTCAAAGCGGACCGACGCCAGGAACCTCGTCAGCATGGGGTCGATGCCCTCGATGAACACCGGCTCAGCGCCGAGCGGTACGACGATCTCGGGCCGTCGCGCGCTCGCGGACCCGTCCTCGTTAGCCGCTGCGTTGCTTTCATCGACCGTCGCGTCCGTCGAGTTTCCGTAGAGATCCACCACGCGGATCCGCCCGGGCCCCAGATACGCGTGAAGCACCGCGTCCTTGGGGTCCGCGCTCTCGTTCCACGCGACCAAGGCGCCGCGCCCGAGCGCCGCATCGCCCGTCGGCGCGAGGATAAAGCAGCGAACACCCGGCACGATCTTCAACTCTCCAACAATCTGACGATCAGCCAAACGCCGATTCAGGTTTGCCCACGCCGCCAGCTCCGGCCTAGGCCTCAGGTCGGCGGTGCGACCTTCGCGGTACTCCCAGGGTGACGACAGGAACGCCGTCGGAGGCCTGATCGACCCGCCGGGTATCCCGGACGGGTCGAACCCGCGCCAGTACATCACCGCACGCTTGACCAGGTCCGCCGGCCCCGCCTCGTACCCGTACTCCTCGGCTGGCATGGGCTCG
>CAZIMT010000173.1:0-4990 GCA_964540295.1 uncultured Phycisphaeraceae bacterium | reverse complement strand
CCAACTCTGGCGCGCGGCCCGACCCACTCGCGCCCCCCGAGCCCGCGTCGCTGGCGAAGGCCTGCTTCCAAAGCCTCGCGAAGTCTTCGATCGCGCCGTACGGCACGTCCTCGGGCACCAGCACACTCAACTGCGTGCTCTCCGCCATGGAACCCAGTGCCGCCGCGCTCAACCCGCGATCAATCCGCCACGGCACGCAGATCGTCGGCAGCGAAACCAGCCGCTCGAGGTTTCGTTGCGCCGCCGTCAGATCCTCCGCCAGCGCCGACCGCCAGAACGCCACGTCATCGTTCACCCGACCAACCCGCCAGCGCCGGACCCGCTGCCCATACTTTTCCAGGAACGGATCCAGATACGGTTCCCACCCCGCCGCATCGGTGCGCAGCGCTGTCCACGGGTCAGAAAGATCGGCGCGGTGATTGGCCTCGTACTCCTCGGGCATGCGATCGATCGCCAGCGTAATTTCCACGCCGTGCTCCAGCAACAGGTCGATCGAGGCGGCGCTCTCCCGGACACGCTCCGCCGCCGTCTCGGGAGTCACGCTGCCCAGCGGTAGCGCGATCGCGACCGCGCCAAGGCCTAGCCGTTTCATCATCTCCGGCAGATCTGCCGCCATCCGCTCGGGCATCTCGCCGACCTGCAGCCCCAGCTTCCGGACCGCGCCGCCCTTCACCGCTGTCGCTCTTGCGTCTTCTTCATCAACCTCTCGCGGCAGCCACACGAGGTCCACCATCGATTGCCCGACAATCGTCTTCTCGTTGAACACCCCGAGCGCCGCACGATACCAGCCAAAGCCTGGCAGCTTCGGCGTCCATGGCGCCCGCACGCGGCCCGAGCCCAGCGGTCTGGACACCTGGTCAACAACCCGCCCGCGCGTGTCAAACACTGTCAACTCCGCGCGAAGCTTCTCGCCCGTCAGATCGCGAATATCAAGCCTGAGTTCCGGCCTGTCAGGGCTCTGCACGATGTGCCCCACGCCGTTGGTCACCAGCTCGATCCGCGGCAACTGCGTCACCGTCAGGTCGTCAAACCACGCCGCCCCGGCCAGATCCTGGCCGAACGCCAGCGCGACCTTGCCCGCTTTCTTTTCGCCAACTTTGGAATCAGCAGACGGCAGCGCCGCGACCTTGCCGAACTGCTCGGGCTGCAGCAACTGAATCTCGAGCTCCAGGAACGCCGCGTTGTCCGACGCCGCCTCGACATCGATCGACACCGGCCTCCATTGTCCATCTGACACCACCAGCTCGCTCGCGTGCTCGCCGTCAGCCACGAGCGACCCCGAAGCATCCAGCAACCGCACCACCAACCGCGCCCGCGCGAAGGCCAGTTTCTCCGTTCGGATGTACGCCGAGATGTTGTAGTCCGCGTTCTGAAAAATCGGGATGACCCCCGCCTCAAGCAGCAGGCTCGTGCTCCCGCCCGTCGTCGGCAACTTCACCGACCCAACGCCCCGGTAGGCCTTCGATTCATAATCGAGCAGCGCGGAGTTCCACGCCGGAAAACCGCGCCGATCGCGAGCGACTTGGGGCACGCCGTTCTCGATGGTGCGCTCGTCTTGAGCCCGCACCCAATACCGCGGCACCGGCGTCGGGTTGGTCCGCTGTTCCTCAAAGTCAAACGAGCGGACGACGCGACGCGCCGAGATGGGTCGGTTCACGGACGCGGGGACGCCGGACGCTGCTCTCACGTCGGCGTCCGCGACCGCTAGCTCCGACTCGCTCGCGACAATCTGCCCGCGCGCTTCAAGGCCCGTGACGAGCAACGTCACGACCGCCATCAACAACCAGATCACGGGTGGCTTGGGGGTTCGTCGCATCACCCTCAATATCGGTCGTCGGTGCCCGCGATCTCACCTTCGAGTTTTCGACCATGAGCCGGGGCGTGGCCACTGCAAAAGCCCCGCACAAACCCGCCCACAAACCCCCACACAAACCCTCAAAATCAGCGTGAACGATCACAGAGAACACGCCGTTACTGGACCCTCAGCCGCCCGCTTTCTTTTCCGACTTCTCGCCAGCCGCTTCGACCTCGGTCGCCGGGAAGCTCATGCTCATCACCTCGATCCGCGGCGAGCCCGATTTCCCCCCGGGCCCGATCAGCACCAGCGCCCGCGCCGGATCACGCGTCGCCCGCGCCACGTACGCCACGTCCAACATCCGCCCCAGCACCGCGCGGCGCGTCGTCGTCGCGCCGTCGTCGCGCGGGAACGGCATGAACGTCAGCCCCTCGGGCGTGGTTGCGAAGTACCCGCCCGGCTCGACGAAGGGCGACGACACCGCCGCGATCGACTTGGCCGCGAGAGGAACGAACACCCCGCGCCGCCAGTCAAACTCCGCCATCCGGCCCATCCCCGGGTGGTACACCACCGCGCCGCGAGCCTCGGCACTCATCACCCCGGCCTCCATCTTCTCAACCCGCCCCAGCAGCGTCGTCTGCGCTGGCGCAACGATCTGATACGCGAGCGCCACGTCCGCGTTCGCCGCGATCTGCTGCCGCGCCAACACCGAACCGAACTCAGCCCGGCCGCCGCTCTCGTGGACGCGGATCGTCATCATCTCAAGCGTGCCGCCCGACAACGCCAGCACGTTCAGCGTCGTGCCGTCTGCGCCAAAGAACGGAAACAAGTACGACAGCTCCGCGCTGTTTAACCCGTTCTCAGCCCCCATCACACGCTGCGAACCGTCCGGCGATTGCAGCACCAACGACGAGGCCGTGCCCGCGCCCACCGAGCGCCGTGTGAACGTCAGCAACTCGCTGGACGTTACCGCCGCGTGCGCGTTCACCGTCTCACCTTGCACCAGCCAAGTCGTCTTCCCCGTCAACCATGCCGCACGTCCGATCCACCGCGACCCGTCGGGCCGCGGCAGCTCGATCAGAAATCCTTTCGTGTCGCACGACCTCCCCAGCACCGCGCCGCGTGGCACGCTCTCCGTGAGCGAGAGTTCATTCAACCTTCCCGATGCCGGTTTCACTGCCTCTTTCGAGCCTTGTTTCATATCCGATTCTGAACCAAGGTCGTACACCGCGATCGTCGTCGAGACCGCTGGCGACGCGTCGGCCTGCGCCAGCACCGTCCCCCAGCTCGGCGGATCACCGCGTTCCACCGCTAAAAAACGCCCGTCAGGTGAGACCAGCGGCAGCACCATCCCGTCAAAGTCCACCGCGCCCATCGGACGGATCTGAAAGTTCAACCGCGCGCTCGTGGAAAGATCCGGCGGCACCGGCGTGGCGATCGGGCCGCCCAGTAACAAACCGCCAGATGCGCCAAGGCTGGATGCGCCAAGGCTGGATCCCGCGCCGCCCGAAGCCAGCCAGCCACCGCCCGATCGCTCCGCCACCGCCTCGCGCGTCGATTCTTTCATCGTCCGAGGCCGCGACCTTCCCTCCGTCACGCACCCCGACAGCACAACAAATAACCCGGCACACGCGCGCGCTAAAGGCCCGCTCCACCACCTCGACCCGTTTCGTTCTCGTCCAATCATGAGCATTCCAACTCGTCTCAACTCGCCAGTGAATCTCAGCACGCCGGACCTGAAGCTCCGCCTTCCCAATCTCGTGGCACAGGTTTTCAACCTGTCTCTGCTCATGTTACTTCTTCAATCTTCACCGATAATCATCCCGCTTCGGCCCGGGCCTCGTACTTGGCTTTGATTCTGGCTTTGATTCTGGCCTTATTTCAGGATTTGTTTCTGGCTTCAACTCAATCTTCGGTTCCGCCGCCGTGCTGGACGCATCCGGCCCCGTGCCCGTGCTCACCCCGCCCGGCTTAGGCTCGTAGGTCGGCCTCACCGCGTCCGGGTCGTTCTTGCTCAGGTCATCACGCAAACTCTTGAGCCGTGCACGGTACGGCTCGTTCAAGTTGTCGCGCTCGCGCGCGTTCTCCACCACCAGCGGCGTAATGAACACCAGCAACTCTGTCGTCCGCTTCTCCTTCTCCGTCGAGCGGAACAACGCACCCAGCAACGGGATATCGCCCAGAATCGGCACCTTCCGCACCACGTCCGAATCTTCCGCCCGCAGGATCCCCGAGATCACCACGGTCTGCGCATCGCCCAGGATCAACTGCGTCGTCGTCTCGCGCCGGTCCACGATGAACCCGCCAAACGTCGATTGCCCGCCGGGCGCGATCGACGACAACTGCAGGTTCACCTGCAGGTCGATATCTCGGTTCACCGTGATCCGAGGCCGGATTTTCAGCTGGATACCCACGGCGCGGTAGTCGAACGACTGAACCAAGTTTCCCTGCGTGTTGGTCTGCGAGTTGGTGATGAACGGGATGTCCTGCCCGTCAAAGAACTCGGCCTCCTGGTTGTCGCTCGTGAAGATCCGGGGCTCGCTCAGGATGTTCACGCCTGTTTTCTCGTTGAGCGCCTGCAGCAGCACGTTGAGGTTCGTGCCGACGTTCAGCACGGACGTATCAAACAACGACGGCAGCAGGTCGTTCTTCGTGCCCGTGATCGTCTGCGAGCTGGTGCCGCTGGGACCGATCGAGATCGCGTTGTCGCGGTTGGTCGGCGTGATCGTCCCCGCCGCCCAGCGCAGCCCCAGCGCCGTTGCGTCGTCGCGGCTGATCTCGCACACCACGCCCGCGATCAGCACCTGCCGGCCCGGCTTGTCGAGCGCCTCGATCATCTGCACCACCGACGCGCGGTACTCGGGCGTCCACTTCACCATCAGCGAGTTCTGACGCCACACCGGCACGATGCGGATCGCGCCGATCAGGTTCGACGCGCCGCGTTTGTCCGTCGGAGGCCTCGAACGCTGCCACCAGAACGCGATGTTGTCCGCCGAAGTCGTCGCCGGGGTTGTGCTGTTCGTGTTGGCGTTGCTCGCGGTCTGGTCGGCCGCGAACGGGCTCGCCGTCGCCGCGTTCGTCGAGAGCCCCGACGCCGCACGACGGATCTGAGCAAGCGTCCCGTCCTGCGCCAGCAGCGTGTTCAACTGCTCGGCCAGTTCCTCGGCCGAGGCGTGCTTGAGCTCGATCACGTCC
>CAZIMT010000172.1:0-6722 GCA_964540295.1 uncultured Phycisphaeraceae bacterium | reverse complement strand
GTTCCAGATCCGATCCGTGCGCACAGAGAGCGGCGCGACGGCCTTGGAGGGCACGCTGCGGAGTCAGGAAAGGCTGAGCGTCGGCGCGAACGACCTGGTGTGGATCCGGATGAGTCTGGGCGCGACGCGGGTGCAGTTGTACGCGATGGCCGAGAGCAAGACGTCGAGCCTGGCGAGCGAGCTGCGTGTGCGCACGCTGCCGCAGCGGCTGAGCGAATCTGCGGACTCGGCCCTAAAATCGTCCGAGGGCGTGGTGGTGCCGGGCGTGATGTTCGAGACGCTCGCTCTGGCGGGCCCGGCGTGCGACCTGTACTCGCTGGCGGTGCTGGCAGCGCGCACGTTGCTGGTGGATGGGAAGATGACGCTGCCGGTGGCGTGGGACGAGCTGCAGAGCCTGGCCGCCCAGGTGGCCAGCCAGCATGACGGGTCGGTGGGGCTTGGTCTGCGGATCCGATCGATCTTTGAAGAAGAGGACGGCAAGGCGCCGTCGCGTTGGCTGGAGCAGTTGGGCCCGCAGCACCTGACGCGTGAGCGCTGGGATGCGCGCGATGCGCTGGCGGCGGTGACGCCCGAGGTGTGGTACGACGTGCTGGCGGCCGCGGTGCGGTGCGTGCCCGGGGCGGGGCCCGATAGCGTGTGCCAGGGGTACGGCGAGGCTCCGACAGGGATGATTCACCGTGTGTTCGATCGCGCGTGCGAGGACTGGCGTGACCTGCTGCTGCGGACGCGAGGGCTTGTGATCAGCGATCACGCGACCAACCGCGAGGTTCATCAGATCGTGTCAAAGTTCCTGAGCGGGGCCGCGGTGCGGTAGCGACCTTTGGCCGAACGATCGTGGTTGAGATTTCCCAAGGCGAGATTTCCCGGACCGAGATTTTCCAGGCCGAGATTTTAACGCGATTCCAATCGGTCGCGGAGACGCGGGCCCGAGAGATCCGCTAGATTACCATTGTTGCGGCGAGCGACGCTCGGCGGGTTAAGCGCCCTCGGCGTGGCCTGTCTCGGTTGGCTCTGTTCCGACATTCTTTTGGGTGGCTTTGATCCTGATTTGCTTGAAGGAGATCTCGATGACGGTACGAACGGCGATGAGTGTGGTGGCGATGGCAGTGGCGGCGGTGTTCTCGCTCAGCTTGGGCGGGTGCGGGGGCGCGGTGAAGTACGACATCACGGTCACGCGCGATGAGTCGATCAAGGACATGTCGGTGCAGGTGGACCTGATCGGCGTGAACAACCCTTCGACGCGCGAGACGGTGGCGGGCTACGACGTCAACAAGTACTGGGCCGCGGACGGGGCGCTGCGGAAAGTGAACGTGTACCACTCGATGCAGTTCGTGTCGGGGGGCCCGAGCGTGCAGACGTTCTCGGCGTCCAACGAGATGTGGAACACCTGGCAGGAGCCCAAGTGGGTCGTCGTGATCGCGCTGATCCCCGGTGTCGGCGGTGAGAAAGGTGCGGACCCGCGTCGCAAGGTGCTCACGCTGGATTCCAAGGAATGGAAAGAGCGCAAGTTGGACATCCGCGTGGACAGCACGGGCGTGAGGGTGCTGACGCCCGGGAAATCGGGGTATTGAACCGTGACGCTCGGAGCGGATCACGCCTTGCCTGTGGGGAGTGTGGATTGGTTTTGGTTGGTGGTGGGGCGGTGTGTGCGTTTTCCAGGTGTGGCGTGGATCTTCTGAGTGGTGCCCAGCATGCCGCGGTTCGGTGACTTTGACACGGTGCGTGAGGTCTCCGGGGGGCTCTGGGGCGCGGTGTACGTGGCCCGGAACCCGGCGGGGGACGAGCGCTTCGCGGTCAAGGTCTTCAGCCCGCCAGCGTATCAGATCGAGGAGGCTCAGCTCGAAGCGGACACGGTGTCGTTCTTGGAAGCCGTGCAGACGCAGAGTGAGATCTCGGCGGTCAGCGAAGGCGTGTGGTCTCCGATTTACCAGGCCGACCGTTGCGAGGGCGGCGCGTGGTACGTGACCGACCTCTTTGATCGCTCGGCCGAGAAACTGGTTTTGTACCGGCGAGACTTGGAAGGCAACGAGCTTCAGCATGTCGTGTCGTCGGTGCTGGCCGGTCTGGCGGAGTTGCGGAGCAGGGTCGGGCGTCCGCACGGGAACCTCAAGCCGACCAACGTGCTGATCGCCGGTCGCAACGACCTGAGCAAGGCCCGGGTGGCGCTGACTGATTTGGTGGCGGGCGGAAAAGTGCGCGCGGCCGAGGACGCTATTCGTGATCTGCACGACGTGGGCGATCTGATCCACCAGCTGGTGCTGCACCGCCAGCTCAAGAACGTTTCGGCCTGGCCGGTGGAGAGTTCGGAACCGTGGACGCGGCTGGGCTCGAACGGCAAGTCGTGGCTTGGGCTGTGCAACGTGTTGTTGGACCCGTCGGGGAAGCTGCCCACGCTCGACGAGACGATCTCGATGCTGCCGGGCGGGTTGACGCGAGTGTTGGCCGAGCCGCCCCGTTCATCGCGCGTGGGCAAGGTGAAGGGGTTGCTGAAAGATTCTTCGGGGGGTTCGTCTGCTGATTCGTCGCCTGGCTCGTCACCTGGTTTGTCGTCTGGCTCGTCCGTTGAGTCATCTGAGGGCAGCGCGTCCGAGTCGAGCTTTGGGTTGGGATCTCGTCCCGCGTCGGGGATAGATTCCAGGTTCGATTCTGCGGCGGAGTCTAAACCTGTCGAGCGAGGTGTTGACGAGTCGCAGGGCGAATTGCCCGCAGAGAATTTTTCGGCGGTTGTTCCTGAGCCTGCGCGTGAAGCTCCGGAGCCCTTGCGGGCTGTTCAACCGCGGGTTGAGAGCGAGTTTGAGGTCACGGTTCAGGAGGACGACCAGCGCGCGAGCCCTCTGCCGCTGAACGATGCGGCGGCGGGAGCAATGGCCCAGCGCTCTGGTGCCACGAGCGTGACCGCGATCTCAGCTGCAACAGCGAAGAGGCCCGAGGCGGAGCAAGGCTCGCGGTCGAGCGGGCCTGATCGAGAGTTCATGGACGCGGCACGCGAGGTGCCCGCGTCGGGGTCTGGTCGTTGGATTGCGGCGAGTGTGGCGGCGTTGCTCGTCGTGGGTGCGGCGGCGTTGGTGGTGCCCAAGCTGATGGGGCCTAAAGCCGCGAGCACGCGCCAGAGCGATCCGAAGGTGAATCCGAAGGCCGACAGCACGGCTGTGGATCGCCAAGTAGAGACAGACAAGGCCGAGGCCGTTCAGCAGCAGGCCGCGAAGGACCAAGCCGCAAAGGTTCAGGCCGCAAAGGACCAAGCGGCCAAGGATCAAGCGGCGAACGTGCAGTCCGCGAAAGATCAGGCCGCGAAGGACGCGGCGGCGCTGGCGCTCGAGAAGCAGAACGACGCCGAGGCCGAACTTCAAGCGAAGGCGAAGGCGAAGGAGGAGGAGGAGGAGGAGCGAGAGCGTCTGGCAAAGCTCGCGCGAGACGAGGAGGCCAAGCTTCGCGAGACGAACGCCGTTGCGGCCGCAAGCATCGCGGCCGAGGCAACTGCGAAGGAACTCGCGATCAAGGAAGAGGAAGCCAAGGCCGCCGGGGTAAGGAACTCGGCGGCAAGAGCGGCGGTGGTGTCGGCTGCGCAAGAACTGAACGCGACCCTTGCTCGTGGGTTTGTCGCTGGCGAGGCGGTTGATGGCGCGGCAACGCTCGAAGATCGCGTCGCGGCTTTGCAGGAGATGCCGGAGTTCGCGGGGGCTCGCGCTGTTGACGCGCAGGTCGCCGGTGTGGTTGCGCGGGTCGCGGGGTTGACCGAGCTTGGTGCGGTCCGCGACCCCAGGGCGGCGTCGGCGCGAGCGAGCGAGGAGTTGAAGGCCTCGGATCGCGTGGCGGAGGCGCGTGCGCTTTGGTTGAACCTGGTTTCGCCGGATCAGCGGACCTGGCCGGCGAGCGCCGCGGCGATGGGTGAAGCGCGCGATCTGTTCACGGCGCTGCGCGGTGCCTATGGATCGATCCTCGACAAGCCGCGCGCGACGGCGCTCCAGGCCGAGGCCGCGGCGGGGATCAAGAGGCTGTGGGAGCAGTCGCTCAGCCTGGCGAGCACGGGCAACGGGTTCGAGGCCGACGGGCCCGAGATCGAGAAGATCGTGGCGATGGCGACGAGCGTGGGGCTCGAGCCAGATGCGGTGCCAGGGTTGGTGCGGTTCAATTTCATGTTGCGAGATCTCAAGGTGAAAGTCGCGAGCTTGGGCGCAAACCCGGACGACGCGGCCCAGCGCGGCCTGCTGAAGAACTTCGCCGACGGTGTCGAGCGGCTGCCGGTCGAGACGCAGCGTCGGCCCGAGGTGGTCGAGTCGATCAAGGTGGCACGCGAGCTGCTGGCGCCCGCCGCTGTGTCAGCGGGCGGCGGTCAGAATCCGGCGGACGCTGGCCCGAAGAACGCGAAGGGGTTTGCGGCGGGCGTTGTGAGGAACGTGGACGGCGTCGAGAGCGTGAAGTTCATGAGCCCAGGCGGGCAAGAGATCGAGTTCCTGCGAGTCGGGCCGGGCTCGTTTGTCTCGACCCAGGAGGTATCGGTCGGGTTGTTCATCGACACGGTAGAGAAGGCGGAGCGGTGGGCCGATGTGATGGAATCGTTCAGGCTGCAGGGCGACGGCGCGACGCGCGGGCCTCGAGCCTGGTCGTTCACGACGCGGTCGGGGAGGATTTCCGTCACGACGCCAGCCAAAGCCGGGGGCAACCGCTCCAACGGCTGGCTGCAGACCAGCGCACAGATGCAGGGCACCGAGGTATACCCGCCGGGTCTGAACGTCGAGGCCCCCAAGCTCGAGAGCCCGATGCAGTACGTCACGCCTCAGGCGGCGGCGATGGTCGCTTCGCTGCTGGGTTGCCGCTTCCCGACTTCGGAAGAGTGGCAGGCGGCATTGAAGCTGGAGCAAGATTTCAAGAAACTCCCGGTGAACGCAGCCCAGGCCAACGCGCCCGACAATCGCCGCGACTCGGCGTGGGGGAGAGCGGTCGAGCAGGCGAGGGCCAACGCCGCCAGGCAGCCCAACAGCCCGGACGCGGATTTTTTCAATCCCGGCGTGCTCGACCCCAAAGGCCCTGCGGTGCCGATCGAGGGGAGCGCGGACGGCGTGGTTTGGTTCGCGCCGGTTGACCAAGGCGGTGGCGTGCGTTTCCACCATTTGATCGGGAACGTTGCGGAGTATCTGTTCGACGATCCCTCGGCTTGGGGCGTTGCGGCGGACCCGTCGCCGATGGACATCGGGGCGAAATTGAAGCAGGGTGACAAGCTCAAGGTGGTGGGGGGGTCGGCGCTGTCGCCCAAGGAGGTCGTGCCCGAGACGCCGTACTCGTACCAGGCGGGAGTTCCGGCCAACCGTCCGCGGCCCGTGGATGGCAACGCCCCGTCGGATGTCGGGTTTCGGCTGGCGTTTTCCGTTGTCGGATCGGTCTCGCCGAGTCTTCCTTTCAAGGCGAGTGACGAGGTGGCGAAGCTGTCGTTTATCCAATCGCCCTGAGCGAGTGTGTGGGGTCGATGGTACCGCGGTCCGAGATTTTGAAGTGGCATGCGCGGTGAGTTCGGTTAGGATGCCGCCCGGTTGAGGGCTCGAAGGCCGGGCTTGGGGCTGATTTCTGAAGATGGAGGTTGAGCGGTGTTGAGCGACGGGACCAGCGAGCGATCAAGGCGGGTGGCGGCACTGGCGGGGCGGCTGCGGATGGCGCAGTCGGACTTGGCGGACGAGAAGCCCGAGGTGCGCCGCGAGCAGATCGAGAACGAGGTGTCGCGTGCGATCGCGTCGGTCTCGCCGCAGGACCGCGAGGCGTTCTTGCGCGAGCTTCTGATCGGGTTCCCGATCGGGCTGTCGGCGGCCGAATCGGGCGGAGCGACGGCGGCCGTGCGCACGAACGGCGCGAAGACAGAGGCGGCGGCGAGTGAATCTTCGCGTGATCCGGCGATGGTGGCCGAGAGCATGGCTGACGGGCTTTTGAAAGTTTGGTCGGCGATCTCGCCCGATCAGAGGCAATCGTTGCTGGCAAAGCTGTCGAGCGGCGGGGTGGCGCCAGCGGCGTCGGGGCCGGGCGTGCTGAGCGAGGCGGCGACGCAGAAGTTGCGCGGGGCGCTGGGTCTGGGAACGGCCGACCAGCCCGACCCGCAGAGGGTCGGCGATATGGCGGTGATGCTACTGGAGTTTGTGTTGAGCCTTGATCGAGTGGTGTGGGGCGCCTGGTCGCGGACGATCGCGCCAGCATCGGCGGTACGGGCTAACGGGCCGGTGCAAAGGCCGCTGCGGGAATTGGTGATCGGGAAGAAGGACGCGGCGGGCGTTTCCAAGGCGAGCGTGACGTCCACGGCCGGTGCTCTCGCGCCGGGCGTGACAGCGCAGAGTGAGGTTCAACGGCTTTCCACGATGACGGTGGCGCTGGTTTCGGCGGTGGCGCAGGCGGGGAAGAGTTTCGGGCAGAAGTTCATGTCGCAGTTCTCGCCGGGGGCGATCGAAGACTCGGTGAACGATTCGGGGTTCGGGAACAAGGACGCGCAGCGGTGGGTGCTGTACAAGGCTCGTGCGGCGTCCTTGGATACGACCGCGATCGACGCGGAGATCACGCAGGCGGTGGTGAAATCGGTTGAAGAGTGGATGAAACGGGCGGGTCGGTAGTCGGACTTGATGTGTCGGCGAGTGGGATCAAACGAAAAAGATCGAACAAAGCGGGTCGCACGGAAAGAGGGCACGGCATGGCCAAAGACGGGCAGCAGATGGGCGGTGGGGCGGGCGGTGTGGCTGGCGTTGGTG
>CAZIMT010000171.1:0-6891 GCA_964540295.1 uncultured Phycisphaeraceae bacterium | reverse complement strand
CAACGCGATGTCGGGAATGACCGCAGCAGAGCACGCCGCGATGCCCGCCGGTCATGCGATGCCCAGCGGTGAAGACCATTCCGCCCACATGCACGTCAACGCCGACGAGCAAACGGTGCTGCTCCGCAAGGTCATCGTCGGCGCGGTGTTATCGCTGCCCGTCCTCGTCATCGCGATGTCGCACGGCAAGATCGCCTTGCTGAATCAGCCGTGGATCAACTGGCTCCAGCTCGCGCTCACCACGCCCGTCGTGGTCTGGTGCGGGTCTCAGTTCTATCGCATGGCGTGGATCGGCCTGAAGCACTTCCGCGCCAACATGGATTCGCTCGTGGCTCTGGGCACGGGCACGGCCTTCCTGTACTCCATCGCCGCAACGATCTGGCCGGGATTCTTCGCGGCGGCCCAGGGCGGCGAAATGGGCAACATGATGATGGTGCCCGTGTACTACGAAGCCGCCGCGGTCATCATCGTGCTTGTGCTGCTCGGGAAGCTCTTTGAGGCCCGAGCCACGGGCAACACCAGCGCCGCGATCCGCCGGCTGATCGGACTGCAAGCCAAAACCGCCCGCGTGGTGCGAGGCGGGCAGGAACAAGACATCCCCGTGGAGCAGGTCATCGTCGGCGACACGGTCATCGTCCGCCCCGGCGAGAAGATCCCTGTCGATGGCAAAGTCCAGAGCGGCGATTCCACCATCGATGAATCCATGCTGACGGGCGAGAGCGTCCCTGTCGAGAAAAAGCCGGGCGATGCGGTCTTCGGGGCCACCATCAATACCACCGGCGCACTGACCTTCCGCGCCACGAAGGTCGGCAAGGACACCGCGCTCCAGCAGATCGTCCACCTCGTGCAGGAGGCCCAGGGCAACAAGGCCCCGATCGCGCGACTGGCGGACACGATCAGCGGCTACTTCACGCCCGTGGTGCTGGGCATCGCGATCGTCACGTTCATCGTCTGGTATTTCGCCGCGCCGGTTGACACGCGGCTGAGCATGGCCCTGCTCACGTTCGTGTCCGTCCTCATCATCGCGTGCCCGTGCGCTCTTGGGCTGGCCACACCCACCGCGATCATGGTCGGCACCGGCCGCGGGGCCGAGCACGGCATTCTCATCAAGGGTGGCGAAGCGCTGGAGACCGCGCACAAACTCACGGCCATCATCCTCGACAAGACCGGCACGATCACGCAGGGAAAGCCGGCCCTCACGGATGTGCGAGCGCTCCCGGGCACGACCGAAGCGGACTTGGTGCGGCTCGCCGCATCCGCCGAACGTCGCAGCGAGCACCCGCTCGCCGCCGCGATCGTCGAGGGGGCCAAGGCACGCGGCCTCACCCTCGCCGAACCCACCGCGTTCAAGGCCGTCGTCGGCAACGGCATCGAGGCGACCGTGGACGGCCGCGCGATCCTGATCGGCAAGCGTGCGCTTTTGGCCGACCGCGGGATCGACACCTCGGCGCTCGACACCCTCGCCGGCGAACTCGCCGCAACGGGCAAGACGCCCATGTACGCCGCCATCGACGGCAAGCCCGCCGGGCTGATCGCGGTCGCCGACCGCGTGAAGCGCGAGTCCAAGGCGGCCATCGAGCAGATGCAGAAGATGGGCCTGCGCGTGGCGATGATCACCGGCGACAACGCCAAGACCGCCGCGGCCGTGGCGAAGGAAGTCGGCATCGCGCCCGACATGGTGTTCGCGGAAGTTCTCCCAGGAAACAAGGCCGAGCACGTCAAGAAGCTCCAGGCTCAGGGCTTCGTGGTCGGCATGGTGGGCGACGGCATCAACGATGCACCTGCGCTCGCCCAAGCCGACATCGGCCTCGCGATGGGCACAGGCACAGACGTCGCCATCGAAGCTTCAGATATCACCCTCATCCGTGGCGATCTCCGTTCGGTGCCCGATGCCATCGCCCTCTCGCGGGCCACCATGCGCACAATACGGCAGAACCTCTTCTGGGCATTCATCTACAACGCGCTGGGCATCCCAATCGCCGCAGGCGTGTTGTTTCCGCTCACGGGTTGGTTGCTCTCCCCCGTCATCGCCAGTGCGGCAATGGCGTTCTCCAGCGTTTCAGTCGTGCTCAACAGCCTGCGGTTAGCACGGGCCAAGGTGACGTGATGGAGCCCAAGGTCCCCGAAGCCGCCGCGCAGACCGCCGAGGCGTGAGGACGACGACCGACGCTGTCAGATGCTCGTGCCAAACTCGTCGGAGGACGGTGCGCTGAAGGTCCTGGCCGCATTGGTGGTCACGTGGATGGACCAGCCCCGGTCGAACCCGCACACCACCTCGTTGGTGCGTCGGTCGCGGAGCCTGAACTTCGAGTCGAGGCTGTTGTCCATCTCGGGTACTGTGTTCGCGTGGCGATCACCAACCACGGTCACGAGCGCTGGCAAAGGCGCGGGCGAGATCGTGTTCACGGTTCACGACGCCTCGTCGGACGCGACGAGGCCATATACGAATCTCGCTCGCGGCAACCAGAAATGGCACGGCTGTGCAAGCGTGCCGCGCAAATACTTCCACGGCCGCGAACGCGCGACTCACGTGCAGCCGGCAAAGTAGGCCGCAAGGTAGTCGAAGATATCCTGAACCGAAACCCCGCCCGAGTTATTGAAGTCGGCCCGCGGATCGGACGAGAAGTACGCGGCGAGAAAGTCAAAGATGTCCTGAACCGAAACCGCGCCGCTGCCATTGAAATCGGCCCGGCACGCCGGTGCGACGGTTTGGTTCCAGAACCCGCCGGCGAAGGTGAACGGCGGGCCCAGCTCAAGCGGCCCCGCGTCGGGCTGGCCGATGGTTCCGGCGACGGTGTATGGGCCGCCGGTGCTGGGCTGGGTCAGGCCGCCGCCGTCGATGGATGACCAGGTGAGTGTGTAGGGGCCGCCGGATTGGGCGAGGGCGGCCCGGACCTCGGGTGCGAGAATTCGTGCGACAAGATCGACGATGGACCCGTTGGCCTGGCTGGCGAGATCGGAGAGTGAGCCGGGGGAAGAGAGGATGTAGGCGATGAGATGGCGCGATTGAAGATCGAGGGCTTGGACGGCCGCGAGGTGGGTGTAGGGTGTGATGGATGGTTTGTGTGAGGCTTCCATGACCCTAAATGTACCGTATTGTTTGGGTGGTGTCAAGGTGCTTGGAAGAAATTTGTTTGGGGATTGATAAGTCTTGGTGGAGCAAGGGTCTGGAACAAGTAGACGAGACCGGTATCGGAGGTGGGCGAACGTGGGGGGGTCAGCGAGGGGCCAAGGAAAGATGGAGGCTGAGCGCGTCAGCCGCCCGTGGGCCATTCGCGCCGCGAAGGAAAAGCCGTTTGGTTGATGCCGTGCCGCGGAAGAGGTGGTTGGCACGCACACGGTTCGGAAGCGGATTCGCGATGGAATCGAGCGGTGTCCCGGCGGCAAGCCAAGGATGCTCGCGTGCAGTCGGCCGGTGTGTCCACGATTCGTGGGGAAGGTCATTGGGGAGGGTCGGGACGTGCCACCCGCCGCACCAAGAACCACGATGAAGAGGTTGCCCGCCTGCAACTCGAAGGACTCGGTGTCAAGCTCACCAAGCGCAGTGATGACCAGGCCGATGACATCGGTGTGCCGGTCGACGGGCCATACAAGAGCGACCAGTACCGCTCTATTGAGCGAACACCATTGAGCGAACACCGAGTTTTGTGACGACTGGTACGGAAATTGCGGGCAGGTCACTTCAGCCGAAACGGGTATTGACTTGGCACAACCCGTATGTTAGCGTGGGCCTGCCTACCCGGTGGCATCACCGGCCAAAAGGAGCCGATGATGACGACGCGGTTGTTTGGAGTTCTTCTGTATGCAGTCATGTTCAGCGGGTTGCTGGGTGGAATGGCTTTCGCCCAGCCCCTTTGTTCACCCGTCGGGGTGCCCGAACGCCTGATCAGCGTCGACTACAACGACGAAGAGGTCAGCTATGGAACATCGGTAGCGATCTCGGGAAACACGCTCGTGATCGGAACGCCCAACCTTGACGCGCAAGGGTCGGCCACGTTTGGGGGCGCATACGTCTACACACGTACGAGCGCGACGGCGCCTTGGTCACTTCAGGCGACGCTTGTTCCGTCAAGGGTCTTCTCAAGCGAGTCGCGATGGGGAGTTTCGGTTGCGATCGACGGGAACACCATCGCGATTGCCGGTGAGGCCCGGTTCATGGACGCCGCGACCATCGTCGCCGTGTTCACCCGCGCGGGATCGACATGGACCCAGCAGGTCAAACTTATCGCCGGCGTCGGTTTGGCCGGTGATCGACTTGGAAGTTCGGTCGCGGTCCAGCCCGGACGAATCGTTGCCGGGGCGCCGTTGCACGGACTGTTCGATGAGGGGGGAGCCTTTCTCTTCGTGCGCGACAACGCCGTCTGGCGGCAGCGCCCGCCGATCTACGGAATCAACGGGGTGCTGATCGGCGACCACTTCGGCTCTGCCGTAGCGATGAACTCCAGTTCGCTGCTCGTCGGGTCGCCGTTTGAAAACAACGAAAATGGAGTCGATGCCGGGGCGGCATACTTGTACGACTTTTTTATATGTCTTGCCGACTACAACTGCTCGGGGTCGCTGAGTGTTCAAGATCTACTCGACTTCCTCACGGGCTACTTTGCGCAAAGTTCGGCCGCGGATACGAACGGATCGGGAACGTGGACGGTGCAGGATATCTTCGACTTCCTCGCCGGGTACTTCGCAGGCTGCTCGTGATGCCTTGTGCCGGTCGATCCTTCTGCATCCGAGCTTGGCGAATCAGAGTTGGTCCGCGCGGCCAAGGCAGGTGAGCCGCTCGCGCTGGAGCGGCTCCTGATCAGGGAGCAGTCGGCGCTGTCGCGGCGGATCGGGCTTCGCCTGCCGCGAACGCTCGCGCAGTCTGTGGGGGTGGAGGACATTCTGCAGGAGACTTACACACGAGTATTCCGTGAAATCGGCGGGTTTGAGCCGATGGGCCCGGGTACCTTCCGGCGTTGGGTGACGACGATCGCGGACAACGTGCTGCATAACGCGGTGGACAAACACCGAGCCGCGAAGCGTGGGGGCGGGAGGGCGGCGCTGAACAAGTCGGGGCGCACTGGGCAGAGCTCGGTCGGACCGCTGATCGACATGCTGGCCAAATACGAGCGAACTCCGAGCATGTCGGCGAGTGGTCGCGAGACGGCCGCCGCCGTGGAGGCCGCGCTCGGTCAGCTTCGTGAGGAGTATCGCGAGGCGCTGCGGTTGCGATATCTGGAGGGACTTCCGGTTGCGGAGGTGGCGGCGCGGATGGGACGGACGGAGAGCGCGGTGCATAAGGTCTGCGCGCGGGCGTTGCAACGGTTGAGGGAAACGATCGGGGAGGCCTCACAGTTTCAGAGCCGGGGATAAGCGCGGGGTGTGAGGTTTCAGGTCTTATCTTGTTCATGTCTGACTGAGGAAGGCTTCTCCCATGTCCAGCCGCAACACCGACAACTCTGCGCGGCGGGGGGCCGCGATTCGGCGCGTGGTTGAGGAGGCAATGGGCCGCCGCGCGGCAGGCGTGAAGGTTGATGACCGGGAGATCATCGAAGCGAATCCGGGGTTGATGCCGGACCTGGGGGAGGAGTTACGTCTCTTGGCCGTGCTCGAGCGCGTTCGCGGACCATCGTCTGGCGGAGCGAAGGGGTTGGAGAACTTATACCAATCACGTCTGACTCTCGCGCGTGATCCACGGGGCGGCGCACAAGGTTTTGAAGCGGTCGGCGTCGATGGTGTTCCACGCATCGATCGCGGCCTTGTCAAGCTCCGCCTGATCCGCAAACACGCGGTTGCTCAACTGCTGCCGCTTCAACCAGAGCCAGATCAACTCGGTCGGGTTGAGTTCTGGTGAGTAGGGCGGCAGGATCAGCAGCTTGATGTTCTCCGGTACACGCAGCCGGTTGCTCTTGTGCCACCCGGCTCCATCCAGCACCAGCACGGCCACCCGATCATCACCGATCTGCTTGCCCATCCAGTACAGGAACCAACTCATCATTTCTGTGTCCACCGTCGAGGCGATCGCCGGGCGTCCGCTCATGCACCTCCATCGTCCACCTCCTTGCTTGTGCCCACGATAGTCTGCCACAACTTTCACCTTGGCGCAACGAACATGCGCCGTACAGGCGCGCGAGACTTTGGTGGGATCCGTATGAAGGGGTTCGGGCATCTGACGCAAAGTGGGGCGAAGAGACTCAAACTCTCGATGTCCGCAGAATGATCTTAATCGCTCCCTTCGCGATTTAACCGACTGGCGAGCAACCAGACCGCACGCTTGGCCCAAATGCACGCACCTGTGTGCGCGGCCGGTCACCCGCCGCGTCCGCCGTGGTCAGTTGCACCCGGCAAAGTACGCCGCGAGGTGGTCGAAGATGTCTTGCACGCTGATCACACCGGGGCCGTTGAAGTCGGCGGTGAGGGAGTTGGCGAACCAGGCCGCGAGGAAGTCGAAGATGTCTTGCACGGCGAGGTCGCCGGAGCAGTTGAAGTCAGCGGCGCAGATGGCGAGCGTGGCGTCGGGACGTTGTGCGACCAGTTGGGCAAGTCGCACTCGATCAATCTTCTCGAAACGTTTGCCACCCATGGGCCTTGGCGAGATCTCGTTCAACTCGCGCCGCCGCTGCGCGACGCGACGGAGCCAGGATGGGCTGACGTCAAAGGCCTGTGCGATCTGCCGCGTCTTCATGCCTCGGTCGTATGCGTGGAGAACTTTATCACGAAGATCCTGCGAGTATGCCGCGCCCATCCATGGCTCCCTTCGCGGCACCATCAACGGGCCGCAGAGAGAAGATACACAAACATCGCAAAAAGCGCAACGCCTTACACGCGCCGTACGGCGCTAGGCGTGAAGTGAAACCGCTCTAGTGTAAATGCGGCAAACCGGGCTTGGCGCCCAATGCTGCGCTGGGCTGTCCG
>CAZIMT010000170.1:0-6898 GCA_964540295.1 uncultured Phycisphaeraceae bacterium | reverse complement strand
ACCGGCACGCCAGCCAGCATCGTGACCGTCACCGGCAGGCGCGCGATCGAGCGCGAGGCCGGGGCGGTGCTCATGTGTTTTTCGACCGTCGCGCTCGCGCCGCTCAGGTCTAGGCCGTGACGCTCGGCGAACATCGCCATCGTCGTCAGAATGCACGACGCGAGCCCGGCCGCCACGAGGTCGGTGGGGCTGAACCCCGACGCGTCGCCGCCGATGTCCTTGGGCGCGTCTGTGCGAAGCGTGGCCCCGTCAGGATGCCGCAGATCACACTTCTTGTTGCCAGCATAACGAACGGCGATCTCGACCATTTGCCAACTCCTCTCAAGCACTCTTCTTCGCGGCCTTCTTCAACGCTTTTTTAACAGTCTTCGGCGCGGCTTTCTTTGAAACCTCTTTGGCCGCCAGCCTGCTCGGCGCTTTCTTCGTCCCCGCCAGAGCTTTCTGATATTCCTCGATGTACATCTTCGCGGGCATTCGCTTGATCGCCTCGCCGATCAGTTCGAGCGCCAGGTCCTCGACCTTCTTGAAGCGGATGCAGGCCTTGCCCATGTCTAGCTTCTTGCCCGTCTTGGCCCACGAGTCCTGAAACCAGCGCGCGTACGGCGTCAGCGATTCTCCATCCAACCCGCACCCGCAGTACAGCCCCGTCAAATAGAGCGACATGTAATTCTTCTGCGACGCCAAGGCCGCGAGCGGCAGCGGCTGCTTGGGGTCGCAGTGGTACCCCGGCGGGAACACCGTGTGCGGCACGAAGTAGCCGATCATGCCGTACTGCATGCCCTCGGCGTAATCCTTGTCTAGGTTCTTCACAATAACTTTACGCACCGCGGCGATCGCGGTGCGACGGTCTTCGAGAAGTTCGGCGAGATACGCGTCAACGGTGGTGGCTTTGGGTTGCATGATCGACAGCGTACCGGCCCGGCCGGCCGCGATCAACTGTAGAGAGAGACCGACCGCGTGATCTTTCTCGCCTGGTTCAAAAAGAAGATCTCTGCTGCCAAGTCGCGAGACATGTGGCGGTAAATTAAAGCCACACTCTCCAGCCCGGTCGTCACGTGCAGCAGATCAAACGCAAGCGTGAGGTTGCGGACCAGCGCGCGAAAGAAGTAGTCACGCACAGCCGCGACGCCCTTGAGCGACACGTCGTCGGTCTCGTTGTACTTCTTGATGAACGGCGAGCTGTCCTCGATCGCGAGGTCGTAACAGGCCATGGTCGCGTCCACGTCGCGAGCGTTCCACGCGGCGCGTCAGCGGGCAGCAAAGGCCTGTGCGGCGGCGAGGGTGAGAGGCTTGAGGAAGGGTACAGGAAGATCTGGCTCGGTCATGGCGTTGAACCCATCTTCTTTCTCACCATCTCCAAACACGCGGCCACGCGACGGACGCGAGTGTCGAGATTCTTGGCGCTCGTGATAGCCTTGATGTGCTCACGCTGATGAGCATAACTCACGGATTTCCATGCCGCGATAAGATTGACTGCGCTGAGAGCCGTGACGAGATCTGCGTGCGGCGTGACGGTCCGCAGCTTGTTATCAACCGTGAGCGTGACGCCGACTCGCTGGCTGGCGACGACACCGTGCCCAACGACGCCTACAACCAAGCCATCGCGGAAGAGACCAAGGAAGCGAAGATCAGCGCGCCGGAATACATGCTTTCTCTCGAAAAGCTGGCCAACGAGACCGTGGTCTCAAACATCTGGGCAGCGCCGAGATAGCAACATTACGATAGCAGCGTCGAGATAAACAGTTGCATGATCTTACAATCTCGCGCCGCTCTACTTACCCGTAACCACGAACCACATCATCCGTCCCGCGATCGCGGCCGCCGCGAGCAGGAATGCCCACCGCACAAACTTCGAGCCCTTCTTGATCGCCAGCGAGCTGCCGATGAAACTACCCGCGGCGTTGCAGATCGCCATCGGGATCGCCAGCGGCCAGATCACCAGACCGCCGATGATGAACGTACCCAGCGCGCCGATGTTGCTCCCCAAGTTCATGGCCTTGGCGTTGCCCGTTCCGGTGACAAAATCGAAGCGTAAGAAGCGGACCATGATGAACACAGAGAACGAGCCGGTGCCCGGGCCGAAGAAGCCGTCGTAAAAGCCGATGACGAGCCCGGCGGCGATGGTGATGGCGATGTTGCGTGGCGTGCGGCCCGCGTACGCAGAAACGCCCCCGATCTGCGGCTTGAAGAACATGTACAGGGCCATCACGATCAGCAGCCCACCAAAGACGCTCTTGGTCAGCGTCTCGTTGAACTTGCCAAGCCGCATGAGAGCGACCGCGCCAGCGATGGAACCAAGAACAGCGCAGAGCCCGCCGAGCACGGCCACAAAGCGGTCGAGCTTGCCGCGCACCAGGAACGAAATCGTGGCCGTGCTGGAGCCGCTGGCACCGACGAACTTGTTGGTGCCAGCGACGTTGGGGATCGGGAGCCCCAGCGCGGCCAGCGCGGGCATCGTAAAGATCCCGCCGCCGCCAGCCATGGCATCGATGAGGCCGGCGATAAACGCGACAGCGGAGCAGGCCGCGATTTGGGAGGTCGAGAAGGAGAGCACGGGCGAGAGGGTACGTGACCAGACCTCGCGCTGAGGCCACAACCCGCGTTCTGCGTAGCGGCGGACATTAAAGTATCAAATCAGACTTCGGTGGAACTTTGACTTTCTCACGGCTTGCGTACCACCATCCGGACCACCTCGACGCCGACAGACACCGCGGTCACCCGGGCTAGAAAATACGGAGGCGGGCTCGAATCACGACGCAAAGGTAAGAAAGCCAGATCGACCGGCACCCCTACCTCCTTCCGATTCACGTTTGACAACCACATTACAATTCCAGACCAGTGCGCAGCGGTCACGCGTATGCAATCGGCCAGATCAAGGTCGCGGAGCGCTCGAAGCCGACACGCCGAGCAAGCCATGCCGAGATGGTCGCGCAAGCGGACTCGGCGAACCTCATCCGCTCGTACAGACGCCGGACGTCGGGGTTGGTATCCACGACATCGAGCCGTACCTCGCGAAGCCTTTGTCACGGCGAAGTACTGCGCAAGCGCGTCTGTATAAAGGTCAGCGGCACGCTCAACGAGAGCCGCGCGAACTCGGCGTTGCGCCGATCGAGCCCCGGAGGTTCTTACACCCCCACCGCCTTCCGACTCTCGTTTAACAACCGCCGCAGCACCGTCTGCAGCACGCCGCCGTTGCGGTAGTACACGGCCTCCACCGGCGTGTCGATCCGGCACCGCGTCGTGAACTGCGTCTTCGTGCCGTCGGGTCTCGTGGCGGTCACGTTCACCTCGCAGCGCGGCTCGATCAGCGCCGTGTTGTTCTCCGCGCCCGTCGCTGGCAAGTCAATATCAAACGTCTCCTCGCCCGTCAGCCCGAGACCGCCCGCCGTCTCGCCCTCGGCAAAGCACAGCGGCAGCACACCCATGCCTACAAGATTGCTCCGGTGGATGCGCTCAAAGCTTTCGGCGATGACCGCGCGGCACCCGAGGTTCATTGTCCCCTTGGCCGCCCAGTCGCGGCTCGAACCCATGCCGTAGTCCTTGCCCGCGAGCACCACCAACGGCGTGCCCTCCTTCTTATAATTCATCGCGGCGTTGTAGATGAAATCAATCTTGCCGCCCGCCGACTTGGACATATCGCGTGTCCAGCCGCCTTCCTTGATCTTGCCGGTGCCGGGGTCAACCGCCAACTTGTTCTTCACCCGCACGTTCGCGTAGGTGCCACGCGTCATGATCCGGTCGTTACCGCGTCGAGCGCCATAACTATTAAAATTAGATTTCCGCACGCCCAGCGTCTTGAGAAACTCGCCCGCCGGGCTAGCCTCGGCGATGTCGCCAGCCGGGCTGATGTGGTCGGTCGTCACGCTGTCACCAACATACACCAGGCACCGTGCGCCGCGGATCGGCTTGAGCGCCGTCGGTTGCTCGGTCATCTCCTCAAAGAACGGCGGGTTCTGCACGTACGTGCTTTCGGTGTTCCACGCGTACAAATCACTCTTGCTCACCGGCACCTGGTTCCACGTCGCGTTCCCCGTGAACACGTTCGCGTACTGCGTGCGGAACTGCTCGGGAGTCACGCACTGGGCCTTCACCGCCTGCACCTCCGCGTGCGTCGGCCAGATGTCCTTCAGGAACACCGGCTTGCCGTCCTTGCTCGTGCCCAGCGGCTCGGTCGTGAGATCAACCCCGATCGACCCCGCGATCGCGTACGCCACGCACAGCGGCGGGCTCGCCAGATAATTCGCCTTCACGTCCGGGTGCACCCGGCCTTCAAAGTTCCGATTGCCGCTCAGCACCGACGCCACGCACAAGTCTCCCTCCTTGATCGCCGCTTCAACCTCGTCAGGCAGCGGCCCGGAGTTGCCGATGCACGTCGTACACCCGTACCCCACGGTGTAAAACCCGAGCGCGTCAAGGTCCGCCGTCAGTCCAGCCTTATTATAATATTCAGTCACGACCTTCGAGCCCGGCGCCAGCGACGTCTTTACCCACGGCTTGCTCGTCAGCCCGAACGCCCGCGCCTTCCGCGCGACCAAACCGGCCGCGATCATCACGTCGGGGTTGCTCGTGTTCGTGCAGCTCGTGATGGCCGCAATCACCACCGCACCGTGCGTAATCTTGCTCTCCTTGCCCTTCATCGGCCCGTCGGCGTGCTTCACCGTGCCAAAGCTCCCCACGATCTTGTCCCACGCGAACCCGAAGCTGGTGTTCCCCAGCGGCGCCGCCAGCCCGCGCGCAAAGTCCGACTTCACGTCCTTGAGCAGCACCCTGTCCTGAGGACGCTTGGGCCCCGCCAGCGACGGCTGCACTGTAGACATGTCGAGCTCAACCACGTCGGTAAACTCCGGCGCGTCGACGCCCGGCTGCCAGAACATGCCGTTGGCCTTGCAGTACGCCTCGACCAGCGCGACCGTGGCCTCGTCACGCCCCGTGAACTTCAGGAAATCCAGCGTCGCCTGATCGACCGGGAAGAACCCCATCGTCGCGCCGTACTCGGGCGCCATGTTCGCGATCGTCGCGCGGTCCGGGATCGACATCGACGCCAGCCCATCGCCGAAAAACTCGACGAACTTATCCACAACACCCTTCGCGCGCAGGATCTGCGTCACGGTCAGCACCAGATCCGTCGCCGTCGCGCCCTCGGGCAACTTGCCCGTGAGCCGCATGCCGATCACCTCGGGAGTGAGCATGTAGATCGGCTGCCCCAGCATCACCGCCTCGGCCTCGATCCCGCCCACGCCCCAACCCACCACGCCAAGCCCATTGATCATGGTGGTATGGCTGTCCGTCCCCACGCACGAGTCGGGGAACGCCACCGTCGCCCCATCTTCCTTGTCCACCGTCGTCCACACCGCCCGCGCCAGATACTCCAGGTTCACCTGATGAACGATCCCCGTCGCCGGCGGCACGCACCGGAAGTTCGACAGACTCTGCTGCCCCCACTTCAGAAACTCGTACCGCTCCGTGTTCCGCTCAAACTCCTTCTGCGCGTTGATCGTCAACGCCACGCTCGACCCATACGCGTCCACCTGCACGCTGTGATCAATCACCAGGTCGCACGGCACCAACGGGTTGATCAGATTCGGGTCGCCCCCCAGCGTCCGCATCGCGTCCCGCATCGCCGCCAGGTCCACCACGCACGGCACCCCCGTGAAGTCCTGCAGCACCACCCGCCCGGGCATGAAGGGGATCTCCTCCTTCACCGGCGCGGCCGCGTTCCAGTTCGCCATCCCCGTCACGTCGTCCGCCGTCACGATGAACCCGTCCAGGTGCCGCAGCATCGACTCCAGCAGCACCTTGATCGAATACGGCAACCTCTCCACATGCCCCACCCCCGCGTCCCGTAACGCGTCCAACGCGTAATACGCATACGTCCCGTGCGGCGTGGTCAGGTTCCGGCGTGCATTGAACGGGTTAGGCCGTGTCGGCATCGATCCTCCTGTGCATTTTCCCAACAGTATGGGCCTCTCTCTCCTAAAGGTGGCACGGGGGCAGCCGCCGCGGCTGACCCGTGCAGCCCCACCCAAACGCCCCCTCATCGCGTGTGTAACCACCCAATCCATCGCTCATACCCGGGGCCCTATCGCACGCCCGACCGCCCACCCCGGCCGGAAAACGCGAGAGGGAGAGCCGCGGCGAAAGGCCGGCGCGGGCGGGCTCCCGCGCCGGCCGCCCGCGGGCTTGCAACGGGGGGTCTACGCACTCCGTCTCGTCCGCCGCCCCGCCTTCACCTTCGCCGCCGCCTTGAGCGCTCGATCGATCTTCTCAATCGTGGGAACGCTCGCCGTGTGCTTGCCGGTCTCGATTCGGGAAAGGGTTTCCTGCCGCACCCCCGCCCGATCCGCAAGCTCCTGCTGCGAAAGCCCCAATACCCGCCGTTCGCGGATGATGTCCCGTGCAATGGACGCCCGCGCAAAATCAATGGCCGGCGTGTTGCCGTCCTTATCCGCCCTCGGAAACGCGGGCAGCCCATCATCCTTGGAGGCAGTCTTCGCCGCCTTGGTCAGATCCGCGTAATCGCGCTCGGTCATCACAATCAGCCTGGTCCCACCGATCTCGATCGTCTGTGTTCTGAACATACTTCACTCCTCCGGCCCGAGCCTCACTCATAAAACCCGTCGCGATGCCCGACTCTCACGACCAACACAACAACCGGCTCGTGCCGGTCGTTCACGACAAACTGAACCCGATAATCGCCAGTCCGCACACGGTACTGGCCCGCCAGCTCGCCCCGCAGTGGTTTGGCCCCGCTGACGACCGGCCAGCGTGCCAGTCGCTCAAACACCGACAAAACACGCGCCTTTATGGTCGTTGGAAGCTCCTCCAGCTGCTTCTGGGCCGCGGCGGTAATAAGCACGCTCGCCATGACATGCTTATGACATGGCCCGCATAGGCTGTC
>CAZIMT010000169.1:0-6938 GCA_964540295.1 uncultured Phycisphaeraceae bacterium | reverse complement strand
AGTTGGTTGTTGTTGAGAACCAGCGTCGTCAACGCGGTGAGTTGGCCGATCTCGATAGGCAGCGCCGTCAGTTGGTTCTCATGGAGCCACAGCTCCGTCAACGCGGTGAGTTGGCTGATCTCGAGAGGCAGCGCCGTCAATTGGTTTCCGCCGAGATACAGCGTCGTCAACGCGGTGAGTTGGCTGATCTCGAGGATCAGCGTCGTCACGTCCTCGGTCGTGAGGCCGAGATAGGAAAGCTCAAGCGTGCTCGACTTCGCTTGCCGCGCCGTCTCGATCCTTGCGCGTGCCTTCGCCAGATCGCCGGATTGGTTGCTTTGCTTCGCCATGCAGCCAAGTCTAGCCCAAAGCGCTCAGACCAAGCGCAACCGCTCGAGCGAGCGAGCAATCTTGAACACGCGGCGGCCTGAGCGGCTTCTCTCATGGCGCCGCTTGAGATTCGCCGCACTCTCTCGCTCGAGCCTCTGGTTCGTCTAGCTTGCTCGTTCCAAGAGGTGGTTCGGCGCGAACTTGGCGTGGCTCTCGAAGAAGCTCGCGTGGATCGACAGAAAAACCGCGTAGTTTTTTCGTTCTACCGCGTTGGGAAACCGTTCTACGGCGTGGCGTTTTCGCTTTCTCACGCGAAAGAATCGTTCTACGGCGTAGTTCTTTCATTACTTCACGCGGTTTTTTCGTTCTACAGCGTCGTGAACTCGTTGTACGGCATAGTTTTTTCGTTCTTTCGCGCCGAAAAATCAACTATCAAGGCTGTGCGCGAGGCCTTCGAGCTTGTAGTTTCGCTCGAGAGACGGTCCTCGCAAGGTCTGGTCGTGCGGTCTGTGCGAGGTGTGATGCCGTCACGCGTGCTGAACGTGCGGTTCTTTTTTTTCGCACCGTTGGCGCGAGTTGCGCACGTCGATGGCGAGGTAGCTAGCGGCAAGTTTCTTAATGGTCGCCTTGCCACAGGGCTAACGAAAAATGCAAAGAAGCCGCGGGTGGTCCGTGGTTCTTTCGATATATAAGTTTGGCCATCTGACCGTGTGGCCGTTTCGCAGGAGGCCTCCGCCATGGGCAGCAACATCCCCTCGCAACCCAAGCTTGATCAGATCGTGTGGTTCGAGAACCACCTGCCGTTGTGGACCGCCATCCCGACAGCCTTTGGCGTTCCCACCGCGCAGATCACCGCGCTCAACGCCGCCGTCACCGCGGCACGCGGCGCGTACAACGCGGCTCAGGCGGCTCGCCAAACCTCGAAGAACGCCACCACCGCCGAGACTATGCAGGTCGGCACCATGCTCACGCTCGGGCGCGACACCGTGAACGTCATGAAAGCGTTTATTAAAAACTCCAACAACGGGGCGCTCTGGGCTCAGGCTGGGCTCGAGCCGTCTGCCACCAGCGGCAGCGCGGCCGACCCTGTCGCGCCCACGTCTCTCAGCGCCACGCTCGACAGCCAAGGAAACGTGATCGTCAAGTGGAAGACCAGCCAGCCAGCGGGCGTCAGCGGCGTGATCTATTCAGTGCGGCGGTCGGTGGACGGCGGCGCGTTCACGCTGCTCGACAGCGTCGGCGGGAAGATGTTCACCGACGAGACGGTGGCGATCGGCACGCAGAGCGTGTCGTACGCGCTCAAAGCCAAACGCGGCACGCAGGCGTCAGAGTGGAGCGAGTCGCTGACGATCCGCTTCGGAAGAGTCGGCGGCGCGAGCGAGGCCGAGAGCTTGTTTATCGCGTCGTCAGAGTCGTCGCCGGTGAAGATGGCGGCGTGAAGATTTGAGGTGTGGGTGCGTGAGCGAAGAGAAGTTTGGAACGCAGAGGCGCTGCCTTCGCACCCCCCCGCACCCTCGCTGAATGTTATAAATGAGCAAAGAAACGGCCTCGGAGCGATCTGAGGCCGTTGTTTGTTTCAGGCGCGCGTGAGAGCGGCTGGACGTTCGTCTCTGCCGATATCATTTTCCATGGGCTACCGCACCGTCATCACCGTCGAGCTCTGGTGAACGTGGTGGCAAGCCTTGCATCCGCGAGATGCGGATCACAGTCGGCGATGTCCTAGGCTGGCTCGCGGCCAAGATGTCGCGCGACGAGATCTGCCGCGACTTCTCTGCGATCACCGACGAAGACATCACCGCCTCTCTCTCGTTCGCGGCTGATTTCACCAGTCGCGGGTGGAGACTCTCGGCGTGAGCAGAATGAAGACACTGTGATCGGTAGGAACTGATCTCAGTGCCACGAAGTCAATGTCACCTCGCCTTGAATACTGAGCCTGAACCATCGAAGTCGGCAGTACCCAACTTCGACGCCACGTCTCACCCACTTCCCCTCTCCCACCCCTCAACCACTCTCTCCGCGTTCCCCCAATACACCAACTCCAAAATCTCTCGCGGCAGCCCAAACCCGCGCATCATCGGCGACGACGTGTCCGTGTACTTCCCCGGCTCCACCATCTTCAAATCTCCGTCCGCGATCGGCGACGGCCCCTCGTACTCGCTCTCCAGCATCGCGCGCAGCGCCCAATACCGGCTCGCGTAGAGATCGAACGCGCTGTCGAGGCTGCTGGCCTGGTCGGCCTTGGGGTGGTTGGGGTTCTGCTTGGCGGGCACGACGTGGTCGTCGGTGGTCACGATGTCTGAGCCGAACATGATTCGTTCTTTCCAGCGAGTCATAAACGCGAGAAACTCTTCGCGCGGGTGCTTGGAGATCTCGCGCACCATCCACTTGGTGGCCGAGCAATCGAGGTGCAGGTTCGCGTGCCGATCCAGCAGCCCGCTCAAGAACTTCAGATCCTCAGGCCAACCGCCCATGTGAGCCGCGATCCACGGGGCGGGGAAGCGGTCGAGCATCCGCTCCAGCGGCTCGTACTGCTGAACCTTGGTCTTGTACACCTTGACGTCGGCGTACTTGGTCTTGAACCAGGTGTCGGGGTCGGCGATGTGAACCATGAACATCATGCCGAGGCTTTGCGCGAGTTCCGCAGTTCGCACACGCCACGAGCTGTCGAGCTCGACCAGGTCGATGCCCGCGTCGCCGAGGAACATCTCGCGGAAGCGCGGAGCGTTCCAGAACTTCATCATCTTGGCGTTGTGCTTGGCGCTGAAGACTTCGAGGTCTTCGAGCATGCCCGCGCGGTAGGCGTGGGCCTTGTCGGTGGCTCCCCAGTTGGGGATCGCGATGAACCGGATCGTCGGCCCGAGCACCTCTTTCACCGCCTCTACCATCGGCAGCGGCGTCATCGAGTAGGTCAAGCCCACGCCATAGAGCCGAGCAACGTCGCGGTACACCGCCGCCGCCTTGGCGCCCGTAATATGACTATGGATATCGATCAGGGCTTTGGTCGGTCGCATGAACGCGGCCGCTTCAAGGCGATAATCGAGCCCCGGCAGGTTCGACGATCCCACAGGTCGCCCGCGCGTAGAACCAACGATGAGACGCTCAATCATGAGCAACTATAGAAGTCCGCCCGCGGCCCGACCCGGTTTGTATTGATCTCTTTCGATATCTCTCGTTGCCCCCGATGCTCCCGTTGCCCCGTTGCTCTCGTTGCTCTCGTTGCCCACACCTCTGAGTTCTCACACTGCCTCATGCCTTCTTCCACTCCTCAACCTCGCCCGGTCCAGCCCGCCACTGTTTCGACAGGCCTTTCCGTCGAGATGCTCCCTGTCGAGGTCCGGCCTGTCGAGGTCCTTCCCGTCGAGGTTCTGGCCGCCGAGCCTCGCCCACTTCGCGTGGCGCTCGCTCACGACTGGCTGTGCGGGCTGCGCGGCGGAGAAAAAGTTCTCGAGCACATCGCCAACGTCGTGTTGAAAAGATCGCGCGATCAAACGCCGCACTCGACGCCGCTCTATCTCATGTTCGACGACCGCCTGCCGATCCTGCCCAACATCGATCAGCTCCGTCGCGTCGCGTCGCCGTTGATGCGGCTGCCTGGTGCGCTCAAGCTCCGCCGCTGGCTGCTGCCGCTGTACCCGGCCGCGGTGAGGGCCTTGTCGAAACAACTCGCTCGTGATCACGCCGTTCAACCCTTTGACCTTGTCATCTCGACGAGTTCCGCCGCGATCAAAGGTCTGAAGGCCCCGCCCGGCGTGCCGCATCTTTGTTACTGCCACAGCCCCGCGCGATACGTCTGGTCGCAACGCGATCAATCCGCGCAGAACGCACTCGCACGTCTCGGCCTGGCCGCGTATTCGGAACGCTTCAAAGAATGGGACCGCGCCACAAGCCAGCACGTCACTCGTTTCATCGCCAACTCTGCGCACACCGCCCAGCAGATCCTGCATCACCTCGGCCGAACTTCCGACGTGCTGCACCCGCCCGTGGATACAGATTTTTATAAGCCTGATCCGAGCATCTCGCGCGAGGATTTCTGGCTCGTCGTTGGTGCGCTCGAACCGTACAAGCGCACCGACCTTGCCATCGAGGCCGCGGCTCTCGCCAACAAGCGGCTCGTCGTGGTTGGGACGGGCTCGGCCCGGCGTGAGCTGCGGCGCCGCGCCTCGCGCGGTGCTGGTTCCTCGGTCGAGTTCCTGGGCCGCGTGCCCGACGACACACTCCGCGATCTCTACCGCCGCGCGGAACTCTTGCTTTTCCCGCAGATCGAGGACTTCGGCATCATCGCCGCTGAGGCCCTCGCGTGCGGCCTGCCGGTCGTCGCGCGTCGGGCTGGCGGCGCGCTCGACATCATCGACGACGGGGCGACCGGAACATTCTTCGATGAACCAACCCCACTCGCCCTTGCCACCGCCGCGGCCCGCATAATCGCCGCGCGCACGGACAGCACGCCAGCGCTCTGCCGCGCTCGTGCCGAAGCGTTCTCAATCGCAAACTTCGAGCAGGGAATCAGGTCGTTCATCGACGCGACGCTCGCGCAACAACGAGCCTCACGTGCACGCGTGGGATGACCACCGCTCGCGACGGCCGCACGGCTTAAGTTCTTACCGCTTGTCGTCGCGCGGCCTCACGCACACGCGGCCATCCACCAGCGTCGCCAAAACCAGCCCCACGTACAACTCGTGGTCGGCCTCGACATCGATGTGCCGCACGACCTCGCAGTCGATCGCCAAGTGGCACCGCTTGAGAGCTGGCGAACCGCTGACAAGCCGCTGCGTTGGCAGTGAATCAAACTGGTCCGCGTGATCGGCCAAGTGTCCGGTGAACTTGCGCGCGAGCAGGCGATCTTCCGGGTCTATGAGGCACACGCAAAAGTGCCGGCTATCGCGGATCATGGGCTCGATGCCGTGGCCCTTCCACGCGGAGACCGCGATCAGCGGCGGTTCATCGGCGCAGGCGGAGACCGAGCGCACCAACACCCCGCCACGCTTGCCATCGAGCTGCGTGGTCATGACCCACTTCCCGCCCGGGATGAGCGCGAGCGCCGCCGTCACGTTCTGGGGTGGAGCCTCGTTCATGGGCGGGCCGATGCGCGAAGAAGCCTGCGGACGTGACGGACCCTCCGGCACGCGCGAGGAGAGCCCAGGCCGCGAGTCTGCGGCGGGCGTCGAATCCCAGACTTTCTCGGCTTCGGTGCTCATCGCTGATCGGATTTCATCGGGTGAACTGGGCATCGACTCTCCGTTCGCAAAGCTCCCTCACGAAGTGAGGCTCGAAACTGGTAAAAACCCCCGAATGCCTCTCAAGGAACGAACTTCAACCAAATTCAGATGTTGAAAGCCCCCCTGAATACCACGAAAATGATCTGGAATTGACAACTTTCGAACAAGATTCAGAAAAAAGGACGATTAGTGTTGCGTTGTGGGGCAAAGTGGGGCATAATCCCATATCTGGTTCTAGGAGTGTGGTCCTTTGCTTTTTACCGGTCAGGCCGAGCTCACGATCGACGCGAAGCTCCGCTTGGCGGTTCCGGCCAAGTACCGCGCTCAGTGGGACCCCGCCAAGCACGGGAACGCCTGGATCTGCGTCCCCTGGCCCGGCGGCATTCTTCGGATTTATCCCGAGACTCAGTTTGAACAACTGGCCTCGCGGAATCAAGGCACCCTCACTCCCGACCGGGACGAGGCGGAATTGGAAGCGGCTCTCTTCGGTTTTTCGGAACGATTGGAAATGGACAGCGCGGGACGGATCACGCTCCCGAAGCAGCACTTGGAACGAACGGGCCTGAACGGTGAGGTGGTCGTGGTCGGAGCCAGGGATCGGCTCGAAGTCCGCGACCGAGCGGCTTGGAACGCGGAAGCGTCCAACCGCTTCAACAGCCTCCCCGAACTCGTGGCCCGGATCCAGGCGAAAAAGTCGGAGCACGGGGGAAGGAATCCCTGAACTCTGGTTGGCCTTGGAAAGAGCTCCGCCGAAGCTGAAAAGCACCGGCGGGGTTTGCAGAGGATCGAATGACAACCGAAGGAGCCCCCGCGGGCCTCAAAGTCAGTTTCACCAGACGAGCCTGCCCGGGACAACGAACGGACTCGAAGACGTTGCTGTCCCACACACTCGGCCGTTCCCACCAACGGCCGATGGCTCGGGCCTCGGTCAGTCCAAGCGACGCATGGATGCGTCGCCGACCTGACCATCTCCGGTCCCACCACCGGAGAAAGCCCGGCCGACCCAGGGACCCCTCATGACCCCGGGCAAGGCTCTCACCCGTGCTCGGTCGCCCACCACGACCGAGCGCTTTTTTCCTGTCTCGCTTTGTCAGTTCTGCTTTCTCCTCATCTTGCGGCGGCGAGGTCAACCCACCACCCACCAGCCTCGCCGCCACACTGCCGCCCGCGCACGGAGGATCCGTCCGCGGGCGGCTCCTTTTTTACGTCCGTTTCCGCCACGCAAGTCGGCTTATTAGGTCGGCTCTCCGAGCCTAGCCTTTCTCCTTCCCGCCCACATCACCACGCGTAGTTAAAAGCTCGTACGTTTCCCAGCCCACGATCCAATCCTTCCCGCAGCCTCTAAATCAGCCCGCCTGTGCGAAGGCAATCAGCAACTAAAGCAATCGGGCGAAGGGGCGTTATCGTTCATCA
>CAZIMT010000168.1:0-6958 GCA_964540295.1 uncultured Phycisphaeraceae bacterium | reverse complement strand
AATCAAGAGCGTTCACAGCGAGCAGATTCCCAATCTTCCTTAAGCGGACCCCGCTCGTTCCCGAGACGCCGGATCGATGGATTTGCGAACTGTGGCTTTGCGATGAACGAGCGTGCGAACCGACGGGTCTGGGACAAAGTGAGCGGGCCGGGATTTGAACCCGGGACATCTCGCATGTAAAGCGAGCGCTCTAGCCGCTGAGCTACCCGCCCGCAGAGGGCCTGTCATGCTAGGAACTCAACACGGCACCAGGAACGCCGCACCGCGCGAGAGCCTCTTCAGACTTCTCGCGTCAATCCGAGAACCTCTCGCCCCAGCGAAAGAACATCGCGCCGACCACGAACCCGACCACCGCGAACCCCACCAGCACGACGCACGGCAGCAGCATGTCACCCCACCCGAACCCGCGCCAGATCGCGCCCTCGAACGCGAGGATCGCCCACTTGAACGGGCTCACGCTGCTCATCGTCTGCATGAACGGCGGCAACAAAAACAGCGGGATCGTCCCGCCGCCGATCATCGCCAAAATCAGCACCAACGCGCGCCCCATCCCCGACGCGCTCCCCTCCGTCCGGCTCATCCCCGCCATCAGCATCATGATCCCCACAAACCCCAGCGACGAGCACAGCACCGCGACCAGCATCACGCCGGGCTGCCTCACCTGCACCTTGAAAAACAGCACCGCGACCAGCATCAGCAGCGTCTGCACCGTCACGCACGCGATGAAGCACGCTAGCGCCTTACCTAGCAGAATCTGACGCCGCGAGATGGGCGCGGTCGTCAGCCGCATCAGCGTCCCCCGGGCCCGCTCGCTGGCCAGCGAAGGCCCAAACGCCGTCACGCACCCCATCAGCCCCCACGCCACGCCCTGCGGGAACGAGATCTCGTACGAGTTCCGCGGCTCGTTGAGGTTTGCAGTCAGCCTGGTCACCGAAACGTCGATCGGCCTCCACGCGAGCCCGCCGCCCGTGCCCGCGTCCGCAGATGTCACGCCGCCCGGCCCCGTGCCTGTCCCCGTGCCCGTATCTATATCTGTCGCCGCCTTGTTGGGCGCGCCCGTCAGGTTCGTCATCGAGCTAAACAGCGCGTTGAACAGCAGCTTGCGAGGCCCGCTGATCTCCGACGACTTGTTGATCGTCTCTCGCGCCTTGTCCACCATCGACTTCATCTGCACCGGATCGTTGAAGGACTTGCCCAGCTGCATCAACGCGATCTCGTTGAGCTTGCCCGTCAGCAGCCCCGCCTCGGCGTTGCGGCTCGGGTCCATCAACGCCTCCACCCGGACCGGCTGACCCGCCAACACATTCCCCGAAGACTCGCCAAACCCCTTGGGGATCACGATGCACGCTACGGCCTTGCCCCTGCGCACCAGCACCTCGCCCGCCGCCCGCGTCAGCGTCACCGCGACCGGTGTCGGGCCTTCGCTGTGCGTAGCGCGCGTGACCTTGATCCCGTCGGCCGCCGCCAAGTCCTCCGCAAACGCCGCCGAACGATCGCTGCCGTCCTCGTCCACCAACGCCACGCTCATCGGACTGCTGCCGCCGCTCCCGGAAAAAACAATGCCGAAGAAGATCGCAAACAAGATCGGAAAAACGAACGTGAAAAAAGCGTTGCCGCGATCGCGCAGCAGCAGCCGAAGGTCTTTCATCGCCAGAGCAAAGATCGGTCTCACGCGGTCACTCCACACCAGTTCAGTCTCGCAAACTCCGCCCCGTCAACGAAAGGAACACCGATTCCAGGTCCGGCCGATCGATCCGCACGCCCGACACATCACCCGCCGCCAGCACCCGCGTGATCTCCTTCAGCGGGTCGTCGGTGTCGTGCCGCTCTTCCAACTCGCCGCGCTCAACGGTCAGCACGCTCTTGCCGCCGAACCGCCCCACCAGCTCGTTCACGGTCCCGATCGCCAGCAGCTTCCCTTTATCAATAATGCCCACGCGGTCGCACAGCCGCTGCGCCTCTTCCATGTAGTGCGTCGTGTACACCACCGTTCGCCCTTGCTCTTTCAACGCCCGGATCAGTTCCAGGATGCTGTGCCTCGACTGCGGATCGACCCCGGCCGTGGGCTCGTCGAGCAGCAACATTGGCGGGTCGTGCAGCATCGCCACCGCAAGATTCAGCCGCCGTTTCATCCCGCCCGAAAAGCGATGGGCCCGATCCGACCTCCGCGGCAGCAGCCCCACCGCGTTCAACACGTGCGTCACCCGGCCGCCCAGCGTTCGCCCGGACAAGCCGTAGAGCCGTCCGAAGAATCGAAGGTTCTCCTCCGCCGTCAGTTGCTCATAGATCGCCAGCGCCTGCGGCGCGAAGCCGATCTTCGCGCGCACCTTCGGGTCGGTGCTCAACCCCCAGCCCGCGATCTCGACCGTCCCTGAATCGGGCCTGAGCAGCCCGACCGCCAGCGAGATCGTCGTCGTCTTCCCCGCCCCGTTCGGACCCAGCAGCCCGAAGACCTCGCCGGGCCTGATCTCTAGCGTCAGACCATCGACCGCGATGGTCGGGCCGAACGACTTGCGGACATCCGTGAGACGTAGCATGAGCGGAGTCTATCGGAGGCGCGAGCCTCACGCCGGGGCGTAGCGAACTCGTGATGCCTTCGTCGTGAATGTGTCGCCGCGACCGGTTACTCATCGCGGCACCGGCGGCGGCCCCGGCTTCGAACACCACACTCGCCACAGCGCTCGGTACGCCGATTCAAGCCGGGCCGTGAAACCACCCGCGTTCATCAGCTCCGACCGCTCCATCCGCGCTCTCATGCTCGCGCGAAGGGCCACCAGCCGATCTCGATCCGCCGCCAAGGTCGCCGCGATCCGCACGAACCCCGCCTGGTCCTCGGCCACGAGCTCGCCCAGCCCCACGCACGACAGCAGGCTCGCCCCCACCCGGGCCGCGTGCGCGTTGCCTCGCATCGTCACCACCGGCACGCCCATCCAGAGCGCTTCGCAGGTCGTCGTCGTGCCGTTGTAGGTCAGCGAGTCGAGCGCGATGTCCACGCGCGAATAGAGCAACAAATGATCTTGGATCGAGTCCGAATGCTCGATGAACTCCACGCGCTCGCCCTCCACCCCGCGGGCGGCAAACTCGGACCGAACTCGCGCACACACGCTCGCGTCCGCGAACTGGGCCGCTTTGAGCAGCAACCGCGAACCAAGGCTGGCGCTCAGCACCGCCGACCACGCCGCGATCGTCGGCGTACACAGCTTCATCAACGTGTTGAACGAGCCGAACGTCACGGGCCCGCCCAAGCCCGACGGCGGCCCGCTCACCGCCAGCCGATGCCGCGGCGCATAACACACAAAGCACGGCGAAAGACGCACCAGATTCTCAACCGCCATCTCCTCCGAGCCCGGCGGATCAGTGATCGCATCAACCAGCCGAAAGTCGATCGCCCGCAGCCCGGTCGTGCTCGCAAACCCCAGATACGTCACTTGCACGGGCGCGAGGCGGCTTGCGAACGCGGTCAAGCGATTCAGCGGCTCGTGCCCCGCGAGGTCCACCAAGATGTCGATCTTGTCGCGGCGGACAAGCTCGCAGAACGCGTCGTCCTTCATGTCCAGCACGTCGCGCCACGCCGGAACGTGCGAGCGCAGCAGCGCTGTAACGGCGTCGGCCTTGGGCGCACCGAAATAGCAGGTGACGTGAAAGTTCGCGCGGTCGTGCGAACGCAGGATCGGCTCGATGAAGTACGACACCGAGTGCTCGCGCAGATCTGGCGAGACGTACCCGATCCGCAAGGGCCGATCCGGGTCACGCAAGTTCTCCGGCGGCCTCATCGGCTTGCCCGCGGCTCGCGCGAGCAGATCCCCGGCACGCGTAAGCCGCGCACACCGCTCCGAAGGCTCCATCGGCACATAGTTGCTCGCGACGGCGCTCTGCACGTTCAGCTCGAGATGGCCCGGCACACGCGCAACCGCAGAATCGAGCACCGCCATCGACTCCTCGGGTCGGCCCGTCTGCCGGAGCAACCCGGCCAGAAACATCGACACTCGCGGCAACCTCGCGCCCGCGCCGCCCGCGGCCAACGCGAGCCTCAGAGCATCCTCCGCGCCTCGGAAGTCCTTGCGCAGTTTGCGTGCTTCGGCCAGCCCGACCAGCACCTCGGCGTGCCCGGGCGCGCAGCGCAGAGCGTCGCCGTACGCCGCTTCCGCTTCCGCCAGCTTCCCCGCCGCTTGCAGGATCGACGCCAGCGTGTGATGGCACGCGACGTGGTTCCCCCCCACCGCCGCCGCCTGCCGCGCGAAGTACTCAGCCTCGACCAGCTTGCGCTCGCCGAACAAAAACGCCGCTCGTGCCTGCAGCACCGCCGCATCACGCGGCGCGTGCTTGATCGCCCTCTGCAGCGCGCTGTTCGCGCCCTTCAGATCGCCCGCGTTGTAGAGCGACCACGCCGCACGGATGATGCTCGAGACATCGACCATCACGCCCTCATCCCGATCATGCCTTCGTCTCGATCACGCCACTCAGCGCATCAACTCCGCGATGGCCGCCAGCCCACGCTCCAGCTTCTGACGCGGCGTCGCGAAGCTCACACGGAAGTGCGTGTCCCGAGCCGAGAACGTCCGCCCCGGGACGATCATCACACGCTTCTCAACGCACTTCTTAAAGAACTCTTCCGCTCGCGAGTCGGCCGGAAACCCAAGCCGCTCGGGCACCTTGACAAACGCATAGAACGCCCCGCCCGGCATCGGCACTTCCGTCAGTTTGCCCAGCGTGGACACCACCAAGTCGCGCCGGCTCTGGTACTCGGCGATGTGCGGCGTCATGTCCACGTTGAGCGCCTCGATAACGCCCCACTGCAGCGGGTGCGGCGCGCTCACATACAGATACTGCTGGAGCTTGGTCATCTCCTCGATCAGCCGCCGCGGGCCCGTCGCGTACCCAAGCCGCCAGCCCGTCACGCCGTACGTCTTGCCAAACCCGCGCACCACCAGCACGGTGTCCTGCGCCCCCGCGAACCGAGCCGGGCTCGGGCAAGCCAGTCTGGGTAGACGGGGCTCTCCGAGCCCGGTCTTCGCTCCTCGGTGGGTCTGCTCTCCGGACCGATTCGGCGTGCCCGACCCCTGCGTGCCCCAAGGCTGCGTGCGGCACTCGCTGAAGGTGAACTCGTCGTAGATCTCGTCGCTGCACAGGACGATCTCGCGCCGCTGGCACAGGTCCAGCAGATCGCGGCACTCCTGCTCGCTGGACACCACTCCCGCCGGGTTGCTCGGCGAGTTCAGCACCACCATCTTCGTCCGCGGCGTGATTAGCTTCTCAACTCGCTCGGCCGTCAACCGAAAATCTGGGTACGTCAAGCACGGCACCGCCCGCCCCTTGGCCAACTCCGCCATGTGCGGGTAGAGCACAAAGTACGGGTCGGGGATGATGACCTCGTCGCCGTCATCCAACAGCGCCATGCACGCCAGCACCAGCGCGCCAGACGTCCCGGAAGTGACGACCACGCCCGGATCAGTGTTCGAAAGATTGCCCGGCAGACCGCCGATGTTCCAGCCCAGATCCAGCTTCAGCCGGGCCGCGAGCGCCTCACGCAGCTCGACGATGCCACGCGTCAGCGGGTACCCGTTGCGGTCCTCTTCGATGGCCCGGATGGCCGCGTCCTTGATCGCGCGCGGCACCGGAAAATCGGGCTGCCCAATCGAAAGGTCAACCTTGTCAGGAATTCCCGCCCCGATCTCAAAGACACGACGGATCCCCGAACCGTTGACCGATCGAGACCGCGCAGAGATCAAGCGTTCAATGTCCATGCTGGCGCTCGATGCCCAACGAACGAGCACCCGAAAAACACGTCAACTGCGAACGACTCGGCAGCGGATCACGCCTTGGGAACGAGCGTCTTGGCGATGCCCAGCGGGCTGTTCTTCTTGACGTCGAACTTCTTGTCCGCAGTCATCTTGGCGACACGCTCGGCTCGCGTCAGAACGCTGCGCTTGCCGGTCAGGGTCGCGGAAATCTTTAGTGAACGGTCCAGGCTCATGGCAATTCCCTCAAAGTCGTGATCGATTCGGCCCAACCACCGGGCCGCGAAATTCGTTCTTCTCTACCGTTTCTCTCTACCGCTTCTCGTTCTTCTCGCCCACGAACGACTCCCAATACGTCTTGGAAAGATCGCTCCGGCCCGGCTTGGTCTTCTTCCACAACGACCCAACCCGCTGCGATTCACCAATCAAAGTCTGCCGGATCGGGTCGTTGGCCTTGTACTGCTCCTTGGTCACGCCCGTCAGGGCAACGACTTTAAACAGGTCTTGATTATTGCCCGGCCGCTTCGCTTGATCCACTTCCCCGGCCACCGCCACCGCCTCGAACCCATAGGACGACAGGAACTTCACCAGTTCCCGGGCCTCGGCACGCGGCATCATCGTCGCCAGAACCAGGTAATTCAGCCCATCCTTCCGCGGGTCCGCATCCACCGCCCCCGTGCTCAAAATCACCGGCTTGGACTCGTCGTCCGCAGCGCCGGGCACCGACTTCGACTTGACCACAGGCGCCGTTGAGTTCTTGATAATCGGCTTCTCTGGCGGCGAAGCGATCTTCGAGAGAGCCAGCGGACCACCGCCGAGCCTCGGATCTAACTCCTGCTTGAGATCAGCCGTCAACTTGCGATCACCCGTCAGATTCGGCTCCGAGATCACCGGCCCGGGGTTCACGCCCGCCATCTCCCGCTGCCCGAACTTCCGCCCCGAGCTATACCCAACCGCGTACAACGAAAAGACCAGCACCAGCACCACCGCGACCGCGGCCGCCAACGCCAGCTTGGAAACCGTCACCGACCCCGCCGACCACGAACCAGACCACGTCCCCCACGACGCCGCGTGCGGATCGCTCGAATCGGCCAGCATCTCCGAGCGCCCCTCGGCTCGCGCCTCACGCTGGGCCTCACGCCGCGCCTCAGCCTCCCGCGGAGCACGCGCCGCCGTAGACCGCTCACTCATCGCATCAATCTTGGGCTCCACCGTCGAAC
>CAZIMT010000167.1:2365-6996 GCA_964540295.1 uncultured Phycisphaeraceae bacterium | reverse complement strand
CTGCATGTATCGCTCGCAGCCGGCCACCATCAGGATCTGCTTGAACAACTGCGGCGACTGCGGCAGCGCGTACCAGTTCCCGGCCGCGTGACGGCTGGGCACCAGGAACTCGCGCGCACCCTCGGGCGTCGATTTATACAAGATCGGCGTCTCGATCTCGAGAAACCCGTTCTCGTCGAAGTAGCGGCGCGTGACCTGGTACAGCTTGTGCCGCGTGGCGAGAGCCTTCTGCATAGCGGGGCGGCGCAGGTCGATGTAGCGGTGCTTGAGCCGCAGCTCTTCGTTGGGCAGCTTCTGCGTGTCGTCGGGCAGGAACGGCGGGTTGGCCGTTTTGTTAAGAACCTCGAGCTTGGTGACGACGACCTCGACCTTGCCCGTGACCAGCTTGGGGTTCTCGCCGCCGGTGCGCACGCGGACGACGCCCTCGATGGCCACGACGTCCTCGTTGCGGAGGTGGTCGGAGACGTCAAGGATTTCCTTACCCAGGTCGTTGCCGTCGAAGACAACCTGCGCCAGCCCGGTGCGGTCGCGGACATCGACGAAGACCAGCCCACCGTGCCCGCGATAGGAGTTGACCCAACCGTTCAGGCGGACGGTCTGCCCGACGTGAGTTTCGCGAAGTTCGCCGCAGGTGTGGGTCCGTCGGAGCATGGAAGTCTCTCGCGTGCAAGCCCGGCGATTCTGGCCGGGAGTGTTCGCCGAGGCCTAAGGCCGCAGCGTTTGGGGTGGTTTCTGTAAGGAAAAACGACCGCGAGTATAGGAGGAGTGAATGGAGGATCAGCGGCCGAATGTGGATTGAAAACCTGTCACTGGTGAGACATCGATTCAACCCGCATTTCCTCGCCAAGCCGCTGAGGTTTGAGAAAAAGGCCGAAGAAAACAGGTTCAAAGCCTGTTTCACAAAGTGATTCAGAAAAATACAGGAACGAGTGCGGTGATCACTCGCCGAACACGACTCCGACGCCGCATGCGGCCGCGATGAGCGGGTCGTCCGGTCCGACGGTCCGCTGCTTGCCCGCGCACAGTCGGATCTCGACGTCGGTGAGTTGACCATCGCGCACCGCCACCATGCGGTTGAAACGGCCCGCCCGCAGCAGCGTCATCGCGTGATGCCCCAACTGAGTGGCCAGAACTCGGTCCGCCGCGACAGGCATGCCGCCGCGTTGAACATGCCCCAGGGCAACGTACCTTGATTCGATTCCTGTGCGGGCTTCAATCGTGTCGGCGACGAGCTTGCCGACGCCGCCGTAGCGGACAGGGTCGGGCGAGGTGAGGTCCGTTCGAGCGACCACGGCCGCACCGCCGCGCGGCTTGGCGCCCTCGGCCACGCAGATAATGCTGCAACGCTTGCCATGCGTCGATCGCTCCACCACCACGCGGCAGACAGAATCGAAATTGAAATCAATCTCAGGGATCAGGATCACGTCCGCGCCCGACGCCACGCCCGCGTGCAGCGCGATCCAGCCAGCGTTGCGACCCATCACCTCGACCACCATCGCGCGGTGGTGGCTGGCGGCCGTGGTATGCACCCGGTCGAGCGCCTCGGTCGCAATACTGACCGCGGTCTGAAAACCAAATGTAATATCAGTACCGAAGAGATCGTTGTCGATGGTCTTGGGAACGCCGATGAAGCGCAGTGGCTGGCCGCGCAACGCGGCGTGGTCGATCAGTTCCGCCGCGATGCTCATCGACCCGTCGCCGCCAGCCAGCACGATCGTGTCGATCCCGTGCCGCGCGAGCACGCCCAGGCAATGGTCGGCCCGGTGTTCAAAGATTGGTTTCCCGCCGCTGTCCTTGCTCGCGGCATAGCGCATCGGGTTCGCCTTGTTCGACGAACCCAGCACCGTGCCGCCGACGGTAAGTATGTTCGAAACGTCGTTGAACAACAGCGGCCTCACGCGGTCCTCGATCATGCCGAGGAACCCGTCCTCGATGCCCAGGACCTCGATGCCCAGGTCGATCGCGGACTTGGTCACGGCCCGAATGACGGCGTTGAGCCCCGGGCAGTCTCCGCCAGCCGTGATGAGCCCGATGCGGGCAAGGAGCGTGGTCATGCGCGATCGTAGTGCGCTGGCGGGGGAGTTCGATGAGAAGCAAGTCGCGCCGCCTTGTATCCGATGAATCCCGGCGATAGGCTGAGTACCAGAGATGCTGAGTCGTTCCCGCGCTCCCGGATCGAATAACGAGACGCATCCAAACTTCCAAGCATCTCTGGCGGCTCGGTCGGTTCTGAACGGTTCCCTCGGCAGTTGAGGAGTTTGCTCATGCCCACAATCTCGTCGTCCAAATCAAAGCCCGCGACCAACGCAACCACGGGTGGCGCAGGGAGCGGCGGCCTGCCCGGCGCACGCGCCGTTCGCGCCCCGCGCGGCCGCGCCATGACCTGCACAACCTGGCAGGCCGAGGCCGCCATGCGCATGCTGATGAACAACCTCGACCCGGAAGTCGCCGAGCGCCCCGACGATCTGGTCGTGTACGGCGGGCGCGGGCAGGCGTGCCGGTCGTGGGAAGCCTTCGACGCGATCGTCGCCACATTGCGGTCGCTCAAGCCCGATGAAACTCTTCTTGTACAGTCCGGCAAGCCCGTCGGCGTCGTGCGGACAACCGTGGATTCGCCGCGAGTGCTGATCGCCAACTCCAATCTCGTGCCGCACTGGGCGACGCAGGAGAAGTTCGACGAGTTGGCCGCGAAGGGCCTCATGATGTACGGCCAGATGACAGCCGGCTCTTGGATCTACATCGGCACGCAAGGAATTCTGCAAGGCACATTCGAAACCTTCGCCGAGTGCGGACGCGCTCACTTCGGCAGCGATGTCGCCGGTGATCTGAGCGGCCGCCTGTGCGTGACAGCTGGCTGCGGCGGCATGGGCGGCGCGCAACCGCTCGCGGTTACCATGAACGGCGGCGTCTGCCTCATCGCCGACGTTGACCTCACCCGCCTGCACCGTCGCGTGAAGGATCGCTATCTCGACGTGGTGGTGGACAGCCTCGACGCCGCGATCGATCAATCGCTCGCGGCCCGGAACTCCAAAGAAGCGATCAGCATCGGCGTCTGCTGCAACGCGGTCGAGCTTCTCGAACGCCTGCTTGACCGCAACGTCACGCCCGACGTGCTCACCGACCAGACCAGCGCGCACGACCCGCTCATGGGCTATGTCCCCGTCGGCACGACACAGGGCGAGGCCGACGTGATGCGGCGAGTTTACCCCGACGAGTACCAGAAGCACAGCCTGTCCACGATGGCGCGGCACGTGCGCGCGATGCTCGCGTTGCAATCACGCGGCTCGGCAACGTTCGACTACGGCAACAACATCCGCCAGCGCGCGCTCGATCAGGGCGTCACGAACGCCTTTGATTTCCCTGGGTTCGTGCCCGCCTACATCAGGCCTCAGTTCTGCGTAGGGCGCGGGCCGTTCCGCTGGGTCGCGCTGTCGGGCGATGAGAAGGACATCTTCACGACCGACCGCGCACTGCTCGACGCGTTCCCCGACGACGCCGGCCTGCACCGCTGGCTGACCATGGCTCGCGAGCGCGTCGCGTTCCAAGGCCTGCCAGCCCGCATCTGCTGGCTGGGCCAAGGTCAACGCGCCAAGGCTGGCAAGATCTTCAACGACCTCGTCGCAACCGGAAAAGTTTCCGCCCCGATCGTCATCGGCCGCGACCATCTCGACTGCGGCAGCGTCGCCAGCCCCAACCGCGAAACCGAAGCCATGAAAGACGGCACCGACGCCGTCAGCGATTGGGCCATCCTCAACGCGATGGTCAACATCGCCAGCGGCGCCAGCTGGGTCAGCTTCCACCACGGCGGCGGCGTAGGCATCGGCTTCAGCCAGCACGCCGGCCAAGTCATCGTCGCCGACGGCACCCCCGAGGCCGCGGCCCGGCTCGAAAGAGTCCTGACCAACGACCCCGCAATGGGAGTCTTCCGCCACGCCGACGCAGGGTATGAGGTGGCGCAGAAGTGCGCGGATGAGAAGGGGTTGAGGGTGCCGATGAGGGGGTGGTGAGGGGATGCGAGAGTGAAGGCACGAAGTCAGTGCCACCCAGCCGCTATTCTGTTCCTTTGCCGCGACAGGCGCGAAGAAGGTCTGTGACTCGCCCAGCAGCCGACGGCCCAAAGCGCATTGAAGCGCCGAAACTGCCAACGCCGTCGAACCGACCAAGCCCGGCCAGGGAATCGGTGCTCCACAGGCGCTGGCCGCGAACGCCCAAAAAGGCATGGATATGCCTGCAACGTACATGCAGCTCAGGACACGCGGTGACGCGCCAGGACGAGATGAAGTAAAGGGCATCTCAAGCACCCTCCTTCAGGCCGATTGTTTTGGCAAAGGTGTCGTATGAGTTTATAGCACTTGCGGCACGGCCCACCATCTGGGCTTGAGATATGACCATCGCTTTGAGCAAATCTTGAAAATGGTTAATCGCGCACGCTTTGTCGTTGATCGAGGCATCCCGTAGCAGTCTGCTTTCGGAAGAGCATTCGTGACCTTCGTTGTGCTCGTATAAGTAGAGTGCCCATTCTTTGCCATCCTTCGCGAAGGACAAGTAGACAGTACTTCACCATCGAAACTGCCACCGATAGAACATGCTGTCTGAACGCGACCAGGAAGCTTTCCCAGCCAAGCCTCGAA
>CAZIMT010000167.1:0-2265 GCA_964540295.1 uncultured Phycisphaeraceae bacterium | reverse complement strand
AATCCGACTTCCACCCCACGGGCCGTCCGTGGCATCAGACTTACTCGCACCGAACGCTCGGCCAAAGGACGCTCCAGATCGGCCCTGCGAATAGGGGAAATATGAGCGTGGAACACACCCGAGCGACATGTCTAAGTTTCATCAGATAAACCGATTCTCACCTACCCGCTCAGATAGCCACTTCTTGTCAGACTCTCTCGCGACGAGTTCTCAAACGTACCGCTGGGCGTCGCCAGCGTGCTCTTGAACAGATTTAGAGTCGAAGATTTTATGAAAGGATCACGATGATGAACAAACTGTCTCTCGTCACGCAGCGTCACCCCGGTGTTTGCCGTCTTCTCGGAATGCTCGGGGCCGTCGGGGCGATCGCGGGCGTGGTCGGAATGTCTGCCTGCGCGGCCGACGAGCGCGTTGGCCACACCAAAACCACGACCAAACGCGTGATCGACACGCCCACCGAAAAGACCACGGTCACTGAAACGCGCGACAAGGACACAAGGTTCGAGCCGCGCTAAACGCGCGGTCAGTTCTTGCGGCTCATTCGTGAGGCCGCTCTCGTTTCCCACCCGCCTCACCTGCTGAACAACGTGTTGACACGCACCCATCTCTCACTCTTACCAAAGGAAAGTGTATGAACCACGCCACGCTGAACCTCGCGCCCGCCCGAGCGAACCGCACCCTCGTCCTGCTCTCCGCCCTCGTCTGTCTCCCCTTCGCACTCACGGCCTGCGAGAAGGAAGTCAGCAAGTCGGAGAGCAGCAGCACCAAGACCACCCAAACTCCCGAGGGCACCAAGAAGACTACCGAATCGACTGAAAAGAAAGTCGAGGTTGAGCGCAAGGATCCAAGGTAAGTCTGGCGTGCGCCGCACAGCCAGTGGGCGGCACCGATGTCTCGATAAATGCACGTCCAGCCCGCCCAAGTTCTTGAGAGGTTGACGCTAGACACAGAGGACCATCGAAGTCTCAGAGGGAGCCTTAGATGTCACACTCTGGCTCAGGCCCGGTGGCAACACTTGATGAGCGGTGCCGAAGGCCCTCGGGTCGGCTGTCTGCGCGTCTGGAGGCGATCCAAAGACTAATGCGAGAGGTTTGTTCTAATAAACGAACGAGTCTCTCGCGTGCAAAAAAACTCTTTCGACCACCGCGATGCCTCGCTCCGCAACGGCGACGTCTCTCTCGACTGGTCGGCAGCCTCTCCCGACCACGGCAATGAGTCTCTGATCTGGTCGAAAGAGTCTCTCGACCACGGCTACTCCTCTGCCGATTGGTCGAGAGGCTCTCAAGACCAGATAGAAACCTCTCCCCACTGGTCGAGAGAGTCTCTCGACCACTGCAACGAGGTTCTTGGCCCTGCGCCCGGCGTTGCCCGGGCCGATCCCAGATGGCGCGGCGAGAGACAACACAGGCCTATTGTCGGCGCGCCGAAGCGCCTCGAGACTGGCGGCGTGTACTCAGCGCGGCCTGGTGGGTGCACTCATCAGTGCCCCGGGGCGCGGTTGAGCTGTTCTGGCTCGACGAGCCCGCGAAACTACCTGGCCAACTCAATCGCGCGCGTCTCGCGCAGAACCGTCACCTTAATCTCACCCGGGAACGTCATCTCTTCGCTCACGCGCTTCGCGATGTTATGCGCAATGAGATACGCCTCGTCGTCACCAACCCGGTTGGCGTCCACCATCACGCGCACCTCGCGGCCCGCCTGGATCGCGTAGGCCTCCACCACCCCAGGCTGGGCCATCGCGATATCCTGCAGCTCGGTCAGACGCTGGACATACTTCTCCATGCTCTCGCGACGAGCGCCAGGACGCGCGGAAGAAACCGCGTCGGCCGCCATCACGATCGGCGTATAAAAACTGGTAGACGGCATATCGCCGTGGTGCCCGCCGATGGCATTGAGGACCTGATCTTTCTCGCCGTACTGCTTGGCGAAGTCCATACCGATCTTGGGGTGCCCGCCCTCCATCTCATGGTCCATCGCCTTGCCGATATCGTGCAAGAACCCGCAGCGGCGGGCCAGCGCGCCGTCAAAGCCGAGCTGGTCGGCGATGATCTGGCACAGGTACGCGACCTCGATCGAGTGCCGCAGCACGTTCTGCCCGTAGCTGGTGCGGTACTGAAGCTTGCCCATCGCCTCGATGATCTTGGGGTGCAGCCCGCGCAGGTTGGCCTCGATCATCGCGTCCTTGCCAAACTTCAGGATTTTTTCAGCGATCTCGGAGCGAACCTTGTCCACGACCTCTTCGATGCGCGAGGGGTGCATCCGGCC
>CAZIMT010000166.1:0-7034 GCA_964540295.1 uncultured Phycisphaeraceae bacterium | reverse complement strand
GGGCTTGCGGCTGGGCGTGCAGCCAGGGGCGGTACACTGTGGCGATGCGACGCCACACCACGCCACTGACCGCCTCACTCCTCGCTCTGGCCGCCGCAGCGTTCGCGGTTTTTCAAGGGTGTGCTTCCGCGCCGACCGCCACGGACGGACCGCCGCCAGATTTCGCCGTAAGCGTGACCGTCGCGGACCGCTCGCGCGCGGCGGCCGCGGCCGAGCGGCCCCGGGCTTTGCGAGCTGCACGGTACATCGTCGAGCCCGACGGGCTATTGCGCGCCTCGGTCGGGCCGGGGTCGGTGACGAGCACGTTCCCGCCGCCGATGCGGCATCTTTCTGCCATCCAGGTCGCGGAGCTCTGGGCGCTCGTAAACCAGGCCGGGTATCTACAGCAGGACCGCTCGACGCAATCGGCCGACGCCGAGACAATGCCCACGGCCGTCACGAGGCCGACCGCGATGATCTACGTCGCAGGCAACAAGGATCGACGCTCTTTGGTCGTCTCGCTCGAATCAGCCCAAGAGGCGGCCACCCGGTCGCTGGTTGATCGGCTGGCGGAACTGGCGTGGGTCCGCGACACTGCCAGTCCGGGTCGATAGGAACTGACGCGAGAGAGACGGGCGTAAGAGAGACGGGCGCGAGAGAGACGAGGCTCTCAAGGCTACGATTTTTCGTGCTAACTCCCGAATTCTACCGTGCCAAGTTCGAGCCCGCGCTCTCGTACCAGGCCTACGTCGCCACCGGAAAGCTCGAGCAGCAGGTCAACTGGAACAACGCTCACGCGCGAGTCCATCTGAGCGACCCGCAGCGGGCGCTCATCGCCGGGTTCACGCGGCGGATGCCGGTGCTGGTGATCTCGGGCACCTGGTGCGGAGATTGCGTGCAGCAGTGCCCGATGCTCGACCACATCGCCCGGGCCAACCTCAAGGCGATCGACCTGCGCTTTCTCGACCGCGACGTGAACAAGGATCTGTCCGAGCGAGTGACGATCTGCGGCGGGCTGCGGGTGCCGACGGTGATCTTCCTGAATGAGGACTTCGAGTTTGCCTCGATCTTGGGCGATCGAACACTTTCGCGTTATCGGGCGATCGCTATGAAGACTTTGGGGGCCGCGTGCGCGCTTCCGGGGGCTGAGGTGCCGGTGGACGAGGCGGCGGCGACGGTCGCGGACTGGGTTGGCGAGTTCGAGCGGGTATCGCTTATGTTGAGACTTAGCAATAAGTTACGCCAGCGTCACGAGGACTGAGAACTACCACAAGTTGGTGGGAGTGTCCGAAAAATTCGGTGCTGGTATGACAAACGGGTTTATTCGGACGGAAAACAGAAAGATTTTGATCGAAACCGCTGTTTACCATTGACAGCAAGGCCGGATTGCGGCATACTCAACCTGTTCGAGAGACAAGGCTGGAGAGAGTGTCCGCGATTTTCCCGTTGGATAGACCGATTTCGTGCGAGCGAATCAGCCCATTTCCGTGGGTGCTTGCCGGGGTCGGTCTAGGTGTAAGCCGAGGCGAATGCCAAGGCATGCGCCAAGTTCAACGTTCGCGCCGCCCCCTTCCAGTTGAAAAGATGCGTGTTTCCACCCGGGTTTGTGCTCGGGATTTTTTCCCCGTGTCCTCATGTAGGAGGGTTTAGACAATGCGTATGACTTTTGGTATTTTGGCTTTGGTGGCTGCGGCCGGTTCGGCCTCGGCGGCTGACACGATCGCGACGGCGACTCTTCTCAGCTCCAGCGCCGCCAACGTGGCGACGCAGGGCACGACGGTCGTTGATCCGTCCGCTCGCTATTCGAACGTGACGAACTTCTCGGGTTCGGCGTTCAGCCACGGTGGCGCCGCGGTCCAGGCGGGCAACACGATCACCCGCCTCGTTGCGGACGACATCAACATGATTGCCGCTCTGCCGACCGTCACGCAGATCACCTTCAGCGTGACGAACCTGAACACGGTCCCCGTGGTGGCTCGTCCCCGTCTCCGCTTCTACGCGGCCGACGGCCCCGCTGGCACGCCCGGCACGCTCCTCGGCGGGTTCTCATTCGCTCCGATCAGCTTCGGCGCTAACTCGGTCAACCTGTTCTTCTTCAACCCCAGCGCTACCGCAAACTTCGCGCTGCCCCTGAACTTCTGGGCTGCCGAGACGTTCGACAACAACACCGGCGCTACCGGCGCGACCCTCGCTCAGATGAATAACCTCGGCCAGGGTATCTTCAACCCGGTCGACGTCGGCATCAGCGGCGACCTCGCTTTCCAGACCCAGGCCGCCGGTTCGTTCTTCGCGAACCTCCCCGCGGGCGCGACGTTCAACTTCGGCGGCGCGCCAGCCGCCAACTTCGGTTGGGAAATCGTCCCGGCCCCGGCGTCGATGGCGCTCCTCGGCCTCGGCGGGCTGGTCATCGGCCGTCGTCGCCGCTGAACCGCACGAGCTCAGGTCTTTCTGAGCACAGTTCGCTGATTCGAGTTTCTTCCTGAATCGTTCCAGGTGAACGAACGAAGCCTGACCCAACAGACCCCGCGTCCCAGACGCGGGGTTTGTCTTTTTTGTGCGCCCACGAGGCGTCACCCAGTATGGAAGTTCTTTCGATCGAGGCCCTCGCGGGCCGTTCGTTCTCGGCGATGTCTATTGTCCGGTTCGTCGCCGTCGTGGTCATGTGAGCTCGGACTGGTCTCGTTTATACCGAGGTTCCGTCACCAATGATCTGATCCAACCTCCCGTACACCGCCCGCCATGAATTCTCACTCTTGATCGGAGCATCCGCGTGCCTGAAGCTCAAGCAAGAATCAACCGCCGAAGAGCGATCGCGCGGATCGGCTTTGGCGCGGCGTTGGCGGGAGGGCTGGCGGCCGCCGGGGTGTGGCGCACCGTCAACCGGCACGGCGACAAGCCAACGCTCCTGACGTGGGACGAGGTCGCGATGATGCTGGTGCCGCTCGATCTCCTCAATGTAAAAAATCTCGGCCAACGCTTCGCAGCTCAAGAGTTCCCAGGGAGCACGGCCGACGCGATCATGAGCACACTTCCCGATGTGTCGGGTGTTGCGTGGAGCGTGGCGGGCGTGCGCTGGAAGGGCGCGGCATGGACCGTTCCGCCAGCCTTGGACTCGGCGGTGCGGGAAGAGTTCGCCGCGGGCCGCACGGTCGTCGTGGAGAGCTGGGTGCTCTCTCGCCTCGAAGCGACGCTTTGTGCGCTCGCGGCGCTGCACGCGACAAGCGCTGGCTCGGGCGTTCCGAACCTCGTGGGTGGCTAAGACATGTTCCGCGACTTCCGATCTGATCCGCTGCCCGACGGCTACCGCTGCGACCTGTGCATCATCGGCGCAGGCCCAGCCGGGCTCACGATCGCGCGGCGCTTTGACGAGACACCGCTCGAAGTCTGCCTTGTCGAGAGCGGCGGGTTCGAGCGCGAGCCAGCGACCGATGCGCTGCACGAGGGCGAGAACGTCGGGCACGAGTACTCGATTTCCGGCTCGCGGCTGCGGTTCTTCGGCGGTTCGAGCAACCATTGGGAAGGGCTGTGTGCGCCTCTCAACGAGCTCGATTTCGAGAAGCGCGACTGGGTGCCAGGCAGCGGCTGGCCGATCACCAGAGCGGCGCTCGACCCGTATTACGAGCGTGCCCACGAGATCCTCGACCTCGGGGCGTTCCAGTACGACCCGGCGCGGATCGGGCCCGGGGCGGGGAGCTATGCGCGGTTCGATTCTGGCAAGCTGGTGACCCGGCTTTGGCGGCACAGCGCCCCGACGCGCTTCGGCACGAAGTACCGCGCCCAGATCGAAGCGTCAAAGAACATCACCTGCCTGCTGCACGCCAACGCCGCGGAGTTTTCAACAACGGCCGACGGCGCGAAGATTCGGTCACTCGGCCTGCGCTCGCTCGCCGGTGACCGTGCGACAATCAAGGCGAAGCGATACGTGCTGGCCTGCGGCGGGCTCGAGAACCCGCGCATTCTGCTGAGCAACGGCCTGGGTAACCGCCACGATGTCGTCGGCCGATACTTTCTTGAACACGTCCACATCTTCACGACAGGCACGGTCGTCACGTCCGCCACCACCGACAGCCGGGGAACGAACGGGCGATGGTGGGAGGCGTACCAACGCTTCACCCGCGACGGTACGGACTTCACGCCGGGCGTGTGCCTGAGCCCCGACGCTCAGCGCCGCGAGAAGCTGCTGAACTACGCAGCGATGCTGCCCAAGGCCCTGAGCCCGGAGGGGGTTCGGCCCGGGCGCGCGAGCGTGCGGCTGTATGTCGTCGCGGAGCAATCACCAAACCTCGAGAGCCGCGTGATGCTCGCCGACTCGGTAGACGCGGTAGGTATGAAACGGCTGCGTTTGCAGTGGAAGCTCGCTGAAACTGAGCGAGCGACGGTCGAGAAGGGCGCGATGCTTGTGGCGCAAGAACTAGGCCGGCTGGGGCTGGCGCGGTTCACCGTCGATGCAGTGATGGACGCATCGCGCTGGCCCTCGGGGGTCTGGGGCGCGAGCCATCACATGGGGACGACGCGCATGAGCGACGACCCGGCCACGGGCGTTGTTGATCGTGACTGCCGCGTACACGAGCTGGAGAATTTGTACGTCGCGGGCAGCAGCGTCTTCCCGACCGGTGGGTACGCGAACCCGACGCTCACGATCGTCGCGTTGGCGCTGCGTCTCGCCGAGCACTTGAAAGAACGGCCTGAGTAATGCGTTACACCGACCACGTTTCCGTCTACGCCATTCATTCGGTCGTGCTCTGCGCAGGACTGGCGCGATAACGGCGGTGTTCATGGCGCGAAAAAAACCCTCTCGCGGTGCGTGAGGTTCCAAAGAGGGCTCGGTCTCAACAATCTTTTCACTGGGCCAGGAATCCGCCGTCAACGAGCACGTCAGAGCCGGTTACAAAGCTCGACAGATCGCTGAGCAGTAACAGGACCGGCTCGGCGATCTCGCGCGGCACGCCGATGCGACCGACGGGGTGCAGCCCGGTCATGTAGTTCACCGTGTCAAGGGTTCTTGTTGCCGCTGAAGCGATCAAACATCGCGGTGTCGATCACGGCGGGCGAGACGGCGTTGACGCGGATATTCTGCTTGGCGACCTCGAGGGCGGCCGTCTTGGTCAGCCCCAGCACGGCGTGCTTGCTGGCGATTAAGATGCTAGCGCTGGCCATGCCGATGGAGCCGGCGATGGACGCGGTGTTGACGATGGAGCCGCCCGGGCCGCCAGGGTTGGCGAGCATGGCGCGGATCTCGTGCTTGAGGCTCAGCAGGACGCCCAGCACGTTGATGTCGAAGATCTGCCGGTACTGTTCGAGGGTGGCGTCCTTGATCTGGACGCCGATGATCTCGAGGCCCGCATTGTTGTACGCGAAGTCGAGCCGCCCGCCGCCGAACTCGACCGCCTGCGCGACGGCGTTCTCGACGTGCTTCTCGTCGGTGATGTCGCCCTGCACGAAGAGGCCCTTTCCGCCGAGCTTGCAGATTTCTTCGGCGACCGCCTCGCCCTCTTTGGCGCGGCGGCCGGTGATCACCACGCTCGCCCCGGCCTTGGCGAGCGCAAGCGTGGTGGCGTGCCCGATGCCGCTGGTGCCGCCGGTGACGAGCGCGGATTTTCCCTTGAAGTTGAACGAGGCGTTGGAGGTTGCGAGAGCGTGAGCGGTCTTGAGTAGCCTTCCGAAAGAGTGGTGCTCGGGTTGGTCGAGCTATCGACAAGAATCGATACGCTTTCTATCGATGCTTGCACTATGAAAAGGTGGCAGTGTATTTCAGTTTAAGACGAACTCGCGAAATATTGGGAACGGCGCGGGCTCGGTTCAAGCGCGACCAGCACCGAAGTGAACCTCGCGCCTCGGCGAGATTCGATTGGTGTCGGTGCTTTCAGCGCTTCGCGACGATCGTTTTCCGCGCCGGAGTGGCGCGAGACGCACGAGCGGCGGGCTTGGGCGATAAAGCTTCGCCCGACTTGGCCGAAAGGTGCCCCGAAAAACTCGCGAGGACTTCCTCGTTCACGGTCAGCCGATGGAACTGCCCGTCCTTGCGGACCGTCAGCAACCCCGCGTCTTCCAAGGCCCGGATGTGGTGCGAGATCGTCGGCTGGCTGAGCGGGAAGCGCTCGCACAGGCACGAGCAGGTGAGCTCGCCCGCGTCGCGTACGTCACGGAGCATCTTGAGACGGGTTGGGTCGGCCAGAGCCTTAGCGATCTTGGTGAAGTCGGTGTCTTTCATGAGCGCGGTTCGGAGACGCGATGAAGCGAATCCGTTGCCAGAGGATACGCGCGCTCACGAGGGCGGCATTCAGCGAGAGCGCTGCCCGACAATGGCGAGTTCAGCCACTCTCTTTGCACACTCCCTTCGCACCCTTCATTCGCACACTTCATCAGGGCGGAATCAGCACCCCACCTCGAACGACACGATGTACCCGTCAAAGTCGTCGCCGGTGACGAACCCGTCGCCGTTGAAGTCGGCGCTGATAACCCCGGCCACGAAGGCGGTGACATAAGCGTCGAAATCGTCGCCGGTGACAAACCCGTCGGCGTTGAAATCAGCGCGGCACGTCAGCGCGAGCGGGCCCGAGACCGCGAAGAAGATCTTCGCATCGCCGTCAACGCGGATCCGTGCTGGCAACGTCGATGAAGCCGCGGGCAGCGTGACCGACGCGGACCCAGTATTAGGGAACGTGCCCAGCACCACCGGGAACGTTGATCCGTTGTCGGTTGAGAGCCGGATGGTGACCGTCGCGCACGAGATCGGCGCCGCGTCGGTCCCTCCGACCGTCCAGGTCACACTCCTCGGCCCGGGCGGCAAGGTCGCTCCCGCGCTCGGCGACATCACGCTGAACGAAGACGTGCCAGCGGGGATCGCGAGCTCAACGAACGGCGAGATCGCCACGCCGCCCGCGCCAGCGTGGTTATCGCGCACGATCACGCGAAAGCGGCGCGTCACTCCGGTCACCGTCGGCAGCCGCTCGCCGGGAGTAGTCACGCCCGAGAGCACGTCAGCCATCTTGGGGAAAGTCCGTTGCGGGCTAAGCGTCGGGACGAATACGCGGAACAAAGAACCGGCCCCGTTG
>CAZIMT010000165.1:0-7057 GCA_964540295.1 uncultured Phycisphaeraceae bacterium | reverse complement strand
CAACGAAGAGGGGATGCAGATTCTCTCGCACAAGGACCGCGACAGTCTCAAGCCCAACGAATACCTCATCGAGACGTTGGCGGCCCTCCCGGTCATCGCCCGCGACATCTCCGACAAACTGCGCCGTCATATCCTCGAACGCAACGGTTACACCTGCCAAGTCTGTGGAGCCGGGGCGGGCGAGGAATCTCTGTGCGAGCCGGGCAAGAAGTGCCGGCTCGAAATCGACCACGCCATCCCGATCAGTCAAGGTGGTACGGACGAGGAACACAATCTGCGTGCCGTCTGCGTGTGGTACAACAAGGACAAGTCCAATCTCAAAGTGCCAACATCCCGCGACGCGATCAGCGCCATGGCGATGATCCGCCGTCAGCCGCGCGACGTGCAGTTGGAGGTTTACGCGTTTCTTGTCAAAAAGTTTGGCAAGAAGCTCGGCGGGAATTGAGGACTGCATCGCTCGGCGGGTTGCGGGTGGCATCGAGGTCGGCGGGAGGGGCTTCGATCCCGCGACAACTCCATTCCACCCTCGCTGGACTCTTCGCTCGTGCCCCACAACGCTTCTTGGTTGCGCGTCACCCGTTCGCGCTGGATCCGACCACCGTGCATCTCCGCACGCAAACCGCGGCGCAATCCGCGGCGGCAACCAAAGGGCTCACTGGCTTGACCATCCCCCCGCAGAATTGGCCTCCCTCTCGTCCCAACCTGCCCGCCAAGCCGCGGCGGATCCGTGGCGGTGAAAAGCTCTCGTCGGCTGGCACGGCCGCCGCCGGGTGGGCTGGGCAGCGTTGGCTGCGTTTGATGGAGCAGGCCGCGGACGGGGCGGCCGTGGTCGAGGGGCTCGAGTACGCCAAGCTGGGGCAGACGCGTCGGCTGTCGATCGACCCGGGGCGTGTCGAAGCGAGCGTGCAAGGCCGCGAGTTTCGTGCGTATACGACCATGCTGCGCGTCAAGACCTTCGACCACGCCGAGTGGCAACGGGTCATCGATTCGATGGCGGACCAGGCGATCTACGCCGCGAAGTTGTTGGCCGGTGAACTGCCGCAGAACATCGAGGACGTCTTCGTTCCGCTGGGGATGAAGCTCTTCCCGGGCGATCCTTCCGAGATCGAGATCTCCTGCACCTGCGGCCCGGCGCGGGTGTGGTGCAAGCACGTCTGCTGCGTCACCTCGCTGCTGGCCGATCGGCTAGGCCGCGATCCGTTCCTGATGTTCGTGCTGCGTGGGCTGTCGGGCGAGGAGATGCTCGAGCGTCTTCGTCAGCGGCGCACGGTGGCGGGCGCGGGCACGGGGTCGGTCGCGGTGTACGCGCCGCGCGTGCCGGGCGTTTCTGATGAAGTCTCCGAGCCGCTGGAATCGGTGCTCGAGCACTTCTGGGAGGCTGGCCCGCAGATGGCGGAGCTTGATCTGCCGATCGAGCGGCCCGTGGTGAGTCACCCGCTGCTGCGGCGCTTAGGCCCGAGCCCGTTTCAGACCGCCAACGCGAAGTTCCCGCTGGTTGGTTTGCTGGCGACGTGCTACGAACTGGCGAGCGAGGCCGTGATCAAGTCGGTGGAAGAAGGCCCGCGGCTCGCGCTCGCGGAATCAGATCTCACGCCGTCGCAAGAACCGCCGTCGGATTCGCCTTCCACACTCGACGAGTAAACACAATCGCGAGCGTGGCCAGCGCGAGCAACAGCGCGCCGTTAGCTTGGTGGGCGGTGGCGACGAGGGCGGTCATCGCGTCGATAGGCTTGGCGGTTTCGAGCTGGTCGTGCAGCGGTGCCCCGCCGCGTGGCCCGGCGTTCACGACGACAAAGAACGCCCACCACCCGAGCATGAACTGCACGCCCACGACCGCGATCAGCCCCACGCCCACGCGCTGGAAGAGCGGCACGAGGCCGTCGCTGGAGAACCGCGAACGGATCGTAAATCCCGCGAGCAGCGCGAAGACCACGACCACCATCGACCACGCCGCGTGAGCCCAGAGCGCGTGCATCTGCCCGGTCTGCTGCCCGAAGTGGCGGTAGGTCGCGCCGAGCAGCAGTTGCACGATCGTCGCGTGCAACAGGCCGGTGGCGAAGATTTTCCGCTTGCGATCTCCGTCCACCGCGTCGGCTCGCGCGGCCTTTATGTAGGCAACGCTCAAATAGGCCGCGAGCGCGACCACGAACGCGAAGAAGAGTTGCGCGGCCACACCGTGGACCATCGCGAGCTTGATGCTGACGCTGTTGACGCGCTGCCCGCCGAGATATCCCTGTCCAAGCACCAGCACGAACGCCACGACGGCCCAGACCCGCACGAAGCGCGTGCGGTCGAACACCAGCACCAGCACCATGGACACCAGCGTGGTCAGCCCGACCATCGACCCGAAGAGCCGGTGCGTGTGCTCCAGAAAAACCCGCGGCTGACTCATCAGTGTGATCGGGTAAAGAAACATGTTCGCGCCGTACGAGCTCGGCCAGCCGGGCACGGCCATCCCGCTGGCGGTGCTGGTGACCGACCCGCCGATCAACAACAACGGCACGATCGCGACGACATTGACGACCGCGAAGCGAGCCACCCAGACGCGTGGCTCGTGAACGCTGGCCGCTACGCCGCGCGAGCCGATCGCGCCGAACACGACGCCAACGACCGCGCCGAGCGCAAGAAAACCGATCCCGACCAACGCCGCTGAGGGCGTGAACCCTTCAAACCCTGGCAGCGGCTGCTTGTCGGCCTGCGGCGGTTGCGCCAGGTGCGCACCCAGAATTAACAGATTGATAAGCGATGTCAGAATCCCGGCGACGCCGCCAACTTTCCATCCCGTCTCTTGCCCAACGCTCCGCCCGGTCAGCCACATCCCGACGACCATGCAGATCAGCAGTGCGGGAACATTGACCTGCGGCGGCAAAGCCAAGGCTGGCAGATGCCCGAGGAACCACACGCACCACATGCCGACGGCCGTGGCGAACCCGCCGACCAGCGCTGGCGTGACGATCCCTGCGGTGCGTTTGCTGCCAAGCTGTGAGCTCGATAATTCTAAACCCTGGGTCAATGTATTCATGGTCGCCATCGGTGCTCCGCAAGTCAGTTCGATCGTTGTACCTGGTGAGATTCTGGTTGAGTGAAGACCGAAACGTTGAAGCGTTGAATTCTCGGAAGTTTTTCTTTACGTTGTTGAGATTCATTCTCAACAAATCTGCCGCGACCGGAGTTCCCGCCTGACAAGAACGACTCCCCCCAGCGTATGCCCCCGGCCCGAAAATTTCGGTTTGACAGCAACCCACTTGTCCGATGAACTTGGAGTTGATATGACTACGGCGAGAGTTTCGGTCCGATCAGTCGATTGAGTCCGATTTGTGAGCGGCTCGGTATCGGCGGATGGTCGCGGTTGGACCGCCAGTTGGACCGCAGTTGGACCGCCAGTTGGGCTGTCGTAGGGCCGCAGTAGGGAGTTCACCAGTGTCGATGCTCTTCCCGAAATGGATGAACGCGTTCCCGACCATCAGTGCCGTCGGCTCGTTGGGCGGGCTGTCGGCGGTGGTCGGGGCTTTTTGGTATTGGGCCACGCCAGCGTTTTTTAACGTTGGCTACATGCCCACCCAGCCTGGCGGCGGCTTTAACCACCAGCTCCACGCTGGCAAGCTCGGCATGGACTGCCGGTACTGCCACACCAATGTCGAAAAGTCGCACGAGGCGAACATCCCCAATGTTGCGACGTGCTACGGCTGCCACGCTCCGAATCATCTGACTCTGTACAACAACGACACTCACAAGGCCAAGACCGAGTTCGTGCGCACGGCCTACGACAAGGACGAGTCGATCGAGTGGCGGCGAGTCCACAAGCTGCCGGACTATGTCACCAACTTCCCGCACCATGCGCACTTGAAGGCCGGTGTCAGCTGCTATTCGTGCCACGGTCAGATGACAGCCTTGCCGGTGGTGTATCAGGCCGAGCCGCTGTCGATGGGGTGGTGCCTCGATTGCCACCGCGCCCCTGAGAAGAGCCTGGTCCCGCCTGACAAGGTGACGCAGTTGCAGTGGGTCGAGGAGCACCTCAAGTCTCGTGAGGCCGACGGCACGACGGGCGTGATCGAGGCCAAGGCTCTGATCGAAAGTTTGAAGCTCAAGCCGCCGGAGAACTGCGGCGCGTGCCATTACTGATTCGTGATTAGGCATTCGTGATTAGGCATTCGTGATTGGGCATTCGTGTTGGTGGTTCCGTTCCTCGTTCCTGGATTTTCTATGAGCATCATCGATCAATGCCCTTCGACGGCCGAGAACTCGAAATCGCCCGAGAAGCGCAGGGCTTCCAAGGCCGACCTGGCGCAGCGTGACCGCGTGCTGAACACCACGGGCGGCGTGGGCGGCGCGAAGGTCTGGCGCAGCGCCGACGAGTACGCCGACACACGCGAGTTCCGCGACTTTGTCGAGCGTGAGTTCCCGAGCGGCGCTTCGGAGTTGCTCGAAAGCTCACGCCGCGGATTCTTGCAGGTGATGGGCGCTTCGCTCGCGCTGGCGGGCGCGGCCACGATGCCGGGGTGCCGTCAGCCCGATCACAAGATCCTCCCCTACAGCAAGGAAGTTCCCGAGGAGATCGTCCCCGGCAAGCCGCTGTTCTACGCCACCAGCACGACGATCCCCGGCGGCGGCGCCGAGGGCCTGCTGATCGAGACCCACGAAGGCCGGCCCACCAAGGTCGAGGGCAACCCGCTGCACTCGGTGAACCGCGGCAAGTCGTCGATCTGGGCCCAGTCCAGCGTGCTTGATCTCTATGACCCCGACCGGCCCGGCGACCCGGTGTTCAACAACCCTGTGCGCGGCAAGGTCAGCGCGTCGTGGGACGATTTCCGCCAGTGGGCCAACGACACCTTCGCGAAGTTTGATTCCACGCAGGGCGCTGGCCTGGCGATCGTGGCCCAGAAGAAGTCGAGCCCCAGCCGCGAGTTCATCCGCGGCGAGATGCTTACGCGCTGGCCCAAAATGACGTGGGTGAGTTACGACGCGGTGGACAGCGACGCCGAGCGTGCGGGCGTGATCGCCGCCTTCGGCGAGCAGGTGCGGCAGGTCCTCAGCCTCGACAAGGCCAAGGTCGTGCTCTCGCTCGATCGAGATTTCCTCAACGGATCGACCTCGGGCGAGCCGCACGCGCTCGTGAACGCGCGGAACTTCGCGGCCACGCGCCGCGTCACGGGCAAGGACGACCCGATGAGCCGGTTCTACATGGTCGAGAGCGCGTTCTCGATCACCGGCGCGCAGGCCGACCACCGCATGAGGCTCGCTCCGTCGCAGATCCCCGCCTTCGCGGTGATGCTCGCCAAAGAACTTCTCAACGGCGTGACCGGCAACGCGGCGGGGCTGCTCGAAGCAGTGCGGGCCGTCACCGTGCCCGCGGGCAACGGCATCGATGCGAAGTTTGTCAGCGTGTGCGCCGAGGATCTTCGCCAAGCCAAGTCCGGCGCGGTGGTGCTGGCGGGCCCGACGCAGCCCGCGGCCGTCCACGCGCTGTGCCACGCGATCAACGCGGCCTTGGGCAACGTGGGCACGGTCGTCAAGTTCATCCCCGCCAGCCGCGAAGAGTCTGCGGACAGTTCGGCTCAGCTCAAGGACCTGGCGCAGAATCTGGCGGCCAACCAGATCGACACGCTCGTCTGCCTGAACTGCAACCCCGTATACAACGCCCCGCCCGACCTGTTCGGCACCGGTGGGTTCGCCGCGGCCTATGCCAAGGTCAAGAACACGGTCTCGTACAACCTCGGACTGACCGAGACGGGCGACGCTTCGACCTGGGCCTTGAACGCCACGCACGACCTTGAATCGTGGGGCGACACGCAGGGCGCGGACGACGGGATCGCGCCGATTCAGCCCATGATCGCGCCGCTCTTTGACGGCTCGCTCAGCGACCTCGAACTGCTGACGCTCATCATTTCCGACAACCGAGCCGACGCCAAGCCCGACGGGTACCAGATTGTCCGCACGGCCTGGAAAGCCCTGCTCGGCGAGAAGGACTTCGACAAGAACTGGCGCCGCTCGCTGCAGGACGGCGTGGTCCCCGGCACGGCCCGAGACGGCGACAAGGCCGAGGTAAACTTCGCGAGCGTCGCCAAGCAGATGCCCGGTCTCTCGGCGTTCATCGCGGGCGCGAAAGTCCCGACCAAGGACGCTCTTGACGTGGTCTTCCGCGTCGGGCACCTAGGCGACGGTCGGTTCTCGAACAACGCCTGGCTGCAGGAATTGCCGGACACTGGCACGCGCAACGTGTGGGACAACCCGGCCGTGGTCAGCCCGCAGACCGCCAAGGCCATGGGCATCGAGCCCGAGTCGGACACGGCGAAGTTCCCCGAGGGCGTGGTCGTCACGTTGGCGGTCAACGGGCGCTCGATCGAGATCCCGGTGTGGATCCTCCCGGGCATCGCGGACAACACGGTGCTGCTCACCGTCGGCTACGGCCGGCGTGTCGCGGGGCGTGTGGGCGACGGGGTCGGCTTTGACGTCTTCCCGCTCCGCAACGCTGGCCAGCGCATGGCGCAGGGCGCGACGCTTGCCAAGACCAGCCGGGGCTTCCCGGTTTCCAGCACGCAGAACCACTGGTGGCTCGAAGGGCGCACGGCCTTGGTCCGCGCGGTCGATCGCCCCGCGTTCCAGAAGTTCGCCGACGAGACCGTCGAGGCCGAGCACGAGATCTACGGGCGGCACAAAGAGACGCTGAACTTCGCCGAGCGGCTGGGCGAATTGGCCCACACCCCGCCCAACGTCAGCGCGTACGAGAATCCCTACAACCTGGGCAAGGTCGGGCCTGACAAGGCCAATCTTGACGCCGCGGGCAAGCCCCCGGCGTACTCGACCGGGCAGCAGTGGGGGATGACGATCGACCTCTCGACCTGCACGGGCTGCAACGCCTGCACGATCGCGTGCCAGGCGGAGAACAACATCCCGGTGGTGGGCAAGAAAGAAGTCGCCAAAGGCCGCGAGATGACGTGGATCCGCGTTGATCGCTATTTCACGGGCGATGACCTGGACAACCCGGGCGACATGCTGCACCAGCCGGTGGCGTGCGTGCACTGCGAGAACGCGCCGTGCGAGGTCGTGTGCCCGGTGA
>CAZIMT010000164.1:0-7086 GCA_964540295.1 uncultured Phycisphaeraceae bacterium | reverse complement strand
GCCGCTGTCATGAGCGTCGTTTCAGCTTCAGCTTGATCAACCTCGCTGCTACCAAAGGCCCAAGCTCGCGCCGCGTGTTCGAGTACATCGAAATGTTCTACAACCCAAAGCGTCACCATGCCGCCCTGGGTTACCTCAGCCCCGAAGCGTTCGAGGCCTGTAGAGTTGGTGAGAAGTCTGTCGACGGAGAGTGGGCCAGGTCAGTTTTGGTCCGGTATGCAGAAAAGCGGAACCGAAATTTGTTGAGCACCGAAACGGAGCTCAACACGAACCGCCCGTGACTTCAAGCGTGCCTGATCGAAGCGGTGCTATACTCCTTTGAGTATGCGTATTCACGGCAATTCATCCCGGCTCATCGTCACCCTGCTCCTAGCAGTGATGGTGCCATTTTGCTGCTGCAACTTCCACTCTTGGTTGAGCGTGTGCGTGCCGTGCGAGGGCGCGACGCACCAATCTTCGATCAAGCTGGCGGGCCATCACCACAGTGACAGAGCGGTCCACGAACGCGACTTCGACCAGCACGCCGAGCATCACGCCGAGCATGCAACAGCTTTGGCAGTCAGCAGCGAGTCCGAGTCGTCGCCCTGCGGACCCGGTCACGACAACGATCACGACTGCACCTGTAGCAAGCAGCAAACCCTGATGATGGTCGCCAAGACGACCGTTGACTTTCCGACGCCAGTGTTGGTGGCGGTTGTTTCGTTCCCCACCGTCGTTGACTTGGGCGTTTCAAACTCGTTTCACATCGCAGGACGAGATTTGTGGGAGTCCGCACGACCTCCCACCACGCTTCTGTACCTGCACTGCGCGCTCATCGTGTAGCGACACCATCCGGATTGTTCTCTTCCGCTCCTCCACTCGCTTCATCTGAGCGGGGAGGACTAGCGGTCGTTGGCATCAGTCCGTTCTGACGCGGTGTTCGCACTCCAAATCCGACTGAGCTGTATCGATTCCAACCGGAGGTTTCTCATGGCACGTTCACGCGTGTTCGTGGCCGCGGGCGCACTGGCGCTCTCGACTGCGGCGATCCTGATCCCCGTTTACGCCCACGAAGGGCACAACAAGTCCAGCGGGTCGACGTTCGACCCGAACGCTCCCAAAAAAGTCTCCGAAGCGACCGCGATGGCGATCGACCTCAAGAGCGCCGAGGTAGACTTCGGGCAGGTGGAAGATGTGGTGCGTCTGACCGGCATGGTGCGGGCCCGCCCCGACTCACTCTTCGTCATCGCGCCAAAGTATGGCGGGGTCGTTCGGTCTGTCGCGGTGCAGCCGGGCGATCGCGTGACCAAAGGAATGGTTCTGGCTGAGATCGATTCTCCAGAGATCGCTCGGCTCATGTACGACCTGAAACGGCTGGAATCCGAGAACGAACGGCTTTTGTCCGACGTGAAGAGGGCGGAGTCGCAGATCGCTTCGCTTGAGATCGAGGTTCCCTCGCTCGTCAAGAGTGCCGAACTCTCCGAGGGCGAAGTGCAGCGGTTGACTTCCGCCGGGGAGAGCGTGTCGGCGAACCTGCTGGCCCAGCGCAAGTCCGACGCGATCAAGCTCCGGGCCGACGCGGGTCTTCGCGAGATAGCACTGTCCCAAGCTCGTGCCGATGTCGATTCGTTGCGACGCCAGGCGGAGACCACCCGCGCATCGGCTCGAGCGCTACGCGGCACGCTCTCATCTTCCAGCGACGGAACAGACGCCGAGTCGATCGCCGACCCGGAACGCCCCGGAGTCGTTCGGTTCACTTCGCCGATTGACGGCGTCGTTGTCAGGCGCGCCGCGGTATCTGGCGAGGGCGTGAGCGCAGGCACGGCCATTCTTACGGTCGGGAACTTTGGCGCCGTGCAGGTCGAGGGCGAACTTCCGGAGGGGCTGATCGATCGCGTCGCGTCCGCCCCAAGCGCCAAAGTGCGCGTGCGTCGCGGCGTCGGTCCAACCAGCGAGACTATCGCCGAGGGCACCGTCCGGTTCATCAGCCCCGTGATCGACGCGAGCAAGCGCACCGCGCACCTGCTAGTTGAAGTGGACAACTCGTCCGGCGCTCTTCGCCAAGGGCAGTTCGTGGACCTCGCGGTGGTGCTCAGCACCAACGAGGCTGCGGTTGTCGTGCCGATCTCGGCGATTGTGAAAGAAGGCCCGCTCCAGTACGTGTTTGTCAAGGAAGGCAAGGGCGAGAACGAGGCCTTCAAGAAGCGCGACGTGGCGACCGGCGTGCGCGACGACCGCGTGGTCGAGATCAAGCAGGGCTTGGTGCCCGGCGACGTGATCGCGGTGAGCGGCGCGTTCAGCATTTCACAGATTCGAGGCTTTGTGCCCGGCGGACCGGAACCCGCGGTGCCGGAGAAGAGCGGCGACGGACACGGGCACTCTCACTAACCCCCTTGCTCGCCACGGGGCCGCTTTCGGCCGCCGATCAGGAAGGACCCGCCTTTGCTCAACTGGATCATCAAGGCCTCGCTTCACAACCGCGTGCTCGTGATCATCGCGGCCCTGCTGGTGTCGGTCTACGGCGTGTATGTGACGCTCAAGACGCCGACGGACGTGCTGCCCGATCTCAACCGCCCGGTGGTCACGATCTTCGGTGAGGCTTCCGGCCTTGCGCCCGAAGAAGTCGAGGCCCAGGTCACCTACCCGATCGAGACCGCCGTGAACGGCGCGCCGGGTGTTGAGCGCGTGCGGAGCCGCAGCGCCCTCGGACTGTCGATCGTTTACGTCGAGTTCGCCTGGGGCTCCGACCTCAAGTACAACCGCCAGGTCGTTAGCGAGCGGCTGGGCACGATCATCGAGAAGCTGCCTCCGGGCATCGTGCCGGTGATGACGCCCGCGTCGAGCATCATGGGCGAGATCGCGCTCGTGAGTGTGTCCAGTAAAACGCTAAGCCCGATGGACGTGCGGACGCAGGCCGAGTTCGTGCTGCGCCCTGCGATTCTTTCAATCCCCGGCATCGCCCAAGTGACGGTCATGGGCGGTGAGCTCAAGCAGTTTCGCGTTCAGGCAGATCCCGACAAATTACGGCTTTTCGACCTGACACTCGAGGATGTCGAGAAGGCCCTTACCGCCGCGAACCAGAACACGGGCGGCGGGTTTGTCGTGAGCGGCGCACAGGAACTGGTCGTCCGCAACCTGGGCCGGGTGCAGACGGTCGAGGACATCGCATCTTCTCTCATCACCACCAAAGCGGGCGACCATGAATCTGCGCCTCGTGCAGTGTTGATCAGCGACGTCGCGACAGTGACCGAGGCTGGCCCGACCATCAAGCGTGGCGACGGCTCGGAGAACGGCGCGCCCGCCGTGATCATGGCGATCCAGAAGCAGCCGGGTGCGGACACGCTCACGCTCACGCGAGCGCTCGACGCGACGCTAGCGCAGCTGAAGCCCGCGTTGCCCGCGGGCCTTGACGTGAACCCCGACGTGTTCCGGCAAGAGCACTTCATCAAGTCGTCGATTGGCAACGTGGTCGAGGCCCTGCGCGACGGGGGCATCCTCGTGGTCATTATTCTGATCCTCTTCCTGATGAACGTGCGGACCACCATCGTCACGCTCACGGCCCTGCCGCTCTCGCTCATCACCACGTTTCTGGTCTTCCACTGGCTGGGGATGAGCGTCAACACCATGACGCTGGGCGGGCTGGCGGTGGCCATCGGCGAACTAGTGGATGATGCGGTGGTCGATGTCGAGAACGTCTACCGGCGGCTGGGCGAGAACCGGCGTTCGGCTAATCCCAAGCCCACCGTTCAGGTTGTCTTTGACGCCTCCAGCGAGATCCGCAACCCGATCATCCTCGGTACCGTCATCGTCTGTCTGGTCTTTCTGCCGACGTTCTTCCTGCCGGGCATCGAGGGACGGCTCTTCGCCCCGCTGGCCACCGCGTACATCATTAGCATCTTCGCATCGTTGCTGGTGGCGCTCACGATCACGCCGGTGCTGGCGTATTACCTTCTGCCGGGCATCAAGCGCATGACGCACGGCCAGGACGGCTTCTTGCTGCGCATCTGCAAGCGGTTGGCGCTGCGGTCGTACTCGATCTCGATGCCCCGCCCCATCGCCGTGCTGGCCACGCTGGGCGGCCTGGTCGCGGTCGCGCTCTTTGTCGTCACGCGCCTGGGGTCGGAGTTCCTGCCGCCCTTCAACGAGGGCACGGCCACCGTTTCGTTCATGCTGACCCCGGGCGTCTCGCTGGAAGAATCTAACCGCATCGCGAGGCGCGCCGAGGAGGCGATCCTGAGCATCCCCCAGGTCAAGAACGTCGCACGCCGCACCGGACGCGCCGAGCAGGATGAGCACGCCGAAGGGGTTCACTCTTCCGAAATCGACGTGGACTTGTGGACCAAGGATGAAGCCAAGAACCCGGGCGAGCATCACTCGGCGAGCGGCCGCACGCCTCCTCGCCTCGCCGACTTCCGCCCGCGCGACGCGGTCTTCGCGGAGATTGGCGAAAAGCTCTCGGTCTTCCCCGGCGTCAACGTCAGTGTGGGCCAGCCGATCAGCCACCGCATCGAGCACCTCTTGTCGGGCGTCCGCGCTCAGGTCGCCATCAAGATTTTCGGCGACGACCTCAACACGCTCCGCTCGCTCGCCGACCAGACCAAGGCAGCGATGGAGGGGATCGCTGGCGTCGCCGACCTGCAGGTTGAGCAGCAGGTGCTCGTTCCGCAGTTGCATATCAGCGTCAACCGCGCCGCCGCAGCCCGTGTGGGGTTCACGCCCGCCGCGCTCACCGATGCGATGGAGACGGTGACCAAGGGCAAGGTCGTGGGCCAGGTGCTCGACGGGCTCAAGTCGTTCGACATCACGCTCACCCTTGACGACCGCCACCGGACAGACCTCGCGCAACTTGGTGAAGTACGGCTGGTCTCTCCCACGGGCGCGATCGTGCTGGTGCGCGACGTGGCCGAGATCGTCGAACGGCTCGGCCCCAACGAGGTGGCGCGAGAGAACCTGCGCCGGCGGATCGTGGTGCAGTGCAACGTGCGCGGCCGCGACCTGGGATCGACGGTGGAAGAACTTCGCAAGTCCGTCGAGGTGGACGTGAAGTTGCCGCAAGGCTACACGATGGAGTTCGGCGGCCTGCACGAGGCGCAGAAGGAATCCACCCGTCTCTTGCTCATCCTGGGCCTGGGCTCGCTCATCGCCATCTTCGTGATCCTTTACACGCATTACCGCTCGGGGATGGTGGCCGCGCAGATCATGCTCAACGTCCCCTTCGCGCTCATCGGCAGCGTGACGGCCTTGGCCATCACCCGCGAGCCCTTTAGCGTCGCCTCGCTGGTTGGCTTCATTTCGCTGACCGGCATCGCCACCCGCAACGGCGTGCTGATGGTCAGCCACTACATCCACCTGATGACCGTGGAGCGCCAGCCCTGGAGCCGCGACCTCATCATCCGCGGCAGCCAAGAGCGGGTTGCGCCGGTGCTGATGACCGCCGTCACTGCGGGGCTGGGTTTGGTCCCGCTGGTGCTGAGCAAGGGCGAGCCGGGCAAGGAGATTTTGTACCCGGTGGCCGTCGTCATCTTGGGGGGCCTCATCACGAGCACGCTGCTGGACTTTTTCGTGACGCCAGCGGTGTTTTACCGCTTCGGGAGATCAGCCGCAGAACGGTTGGCGAGGGAGCACGAACAGAAGCAAATCAACTCGCTTCCTGCGAAGGAGGGCGCGTGAACCGTCCAACCAAATCGCCGAGCATCACCGCGCTTCGCCCCAACGGAGCGACGGCCTGTAGCCACGGGTGGAACCGGCGCTTCGCCGACGCAACCCGTGGAAGCGGATCAGTGAACGAACCCCGCCGCGGCGGGGCGGAGAAGTTGCGGCGGCGGAGCGGGGGGTGCCGGGGAGCGGCAGTTCGCAGCCTCGGAGGCGGAAATCTAATCGGTAATCCCGAACTTCTGCTTCAGCCGGTCGATGGTGTAGGGCCACTTCGCGTCACGCGGCTCGGCGACGCAGTTCTGATTTCCGAAGAAGCCCGGCTCGCGCACGCCCTGCGCGAGCGGCACGGTCCTCATCCACTTCACGCGCGCGACGTACTCGCTCAACTCGGGATCGTCCGCGTGCTCGCCCATGTTGGTGGACACGATTCCGGCATTGAGGAGCGGCACAGGCGCGCCCTCCGCGTTCTTAACCTCGAACTCCTTGACCGCCACGGCAGGCTCTTCGACGATGCCAACGCCGACGTAGCCGGTGCCGCCGGGGACATTGACCCAGATGCGGTTGCCGGGTTCGAGCCGCTGGATCGCGTCTCGGTACTTGGGGCCGTGGCCCGCGCTCACGAAGCCGAACTTGCGGGCGTCCTCCCAACGGCGATGGTCACCCTTGCCGAAGTTTACGTAGAACTCGCCGTTGAACTCGACACGCTCCCGTACCGCTGGCGCGGGGGAGGTACTCGCGTCGGTCGCGTCGCTCTCACGCAACCACGCGCGGGTCAGGTACTCGCGTTCGCCGTCTCTGAAGACGCGGAAGAAGACCGCGTTGATGCGCACGTCGTACTCCTCGGCCAAGTACTGGACAATGCGTTCTGTCGCCGCGTCAAGCGACGAGGCGACAATGACCAGTTCGTGCGATCCATTGAACTCGTCGGGGATGGGCTGTCCGGAGAAGTGCGCGCCGAACGCCTCCTCGATCGTCTTCGCGGGCAAGTTGGCCGCGTGGTCCTTCTGATACTTAGCAAAGATGCGGCGCACTTCGTCGGGCTGAATCGTCTTGACATACGAGCCGTAGTCGAGCGTCTGCGCCACGATCTCGCGTTCGGTCTTGTCGCGCTTGAGTTCCAGCACGATCAGCTTGCCCTCGGTGTCGATGCACAAGAGATCGATCAGTTTGCCCCACGGTGTGGGCACCTGGCGTCCAATGACCATCCAGTGCGGCGATGCGATCGTGATGTCGCGGGCCAGCAACGACTCCAAACGCTCTTCAAGGTTCATCGTGGTTGGTTGGATGCGCTCCAGCCCGGCGTCGATGCGCCATATGGACAGTTCTATTGGCATGGCGACATCATACAGCGCTCATGCCCAAGACTGCCGCCCCCCGGCGCCACCCTCTTGGATCTATGCTCGCGCGGGTTTGGTTCCCTCCTCCGCCCCGCCGGGGTGGAGGCAGTCTTAG
>CAZIMT010000163.1:0-7098 GCA_964540295.1 uncultured Phycisphaeraceae bacterium | reverse complement strand
ATCACTTCGTCTCATTCGGCGGCCTCGTGATTCTCGCGCACTTAGACCTGCAGTACCGACAACTTCCACAACTTCGTGGTGACCGATGGCAAAGACCCGGTCGCCGCGGGTCGGAGCGACCACCCATGTTCCAGTGAACGAACCGAACGCTGGCAGAACGCCCAGGCGTTTACCAAACCAGAAGCACGGAGCACGAACCTGTCTTGTTAGCCCCACCATCGATACCGCAGGATGAATGTGGCCGCACAGGACGAAGCCATCAGACCGATCGTCTGTTGAGCGAGGGTCGTGCGCCAAGGTAATCAGGCCGTCGTGTTGGTCCGCAAATGGCTCGTTTTCAACGCGAACGGACCATTCCGCCGGAGGGTCTCCGGCATGGCGGTCGTGGTTGCCTCGAACGAGGAGCACATCTAAGCTCGAGCGCCTCTCCCGCCACTCTCGAAAGGCGTTCATAGTCGCGGGCACGCGGCCGGATCGGGCGTGCAGAAAATCTCCCAGGATCACCAGCCGACTTGGTTGCAATCGATCCGCCATCTCGCTCAAGCTTCGGAGGTCCGCGTCGGTGGTGGCCTCGGGAACGGGCACTCCCGCGCTACGAAATGCCGCCGCTTTACCCAGATGAAGATCCGCCACGCACAGGGTGTTGCGTCTTGGCCACCAGAGCGCTCTGCCCGCCGTCGCCACGAGCGTCTCACCGCCCCATTGAAACTCCACCCCCTCCACGATTCTTTCTCCTGACCGAAGCCTTGGTCTCGTCCTCCCGACTCGACTCTTCTTCAAGCCTCACAACCATCTTCCGGACCATGTCTCCCCATTTCTCGCTGGAGAGCGTGCTGGCGCGAAGATTCTCGGCCCAGATAGGAAAACTCAATGGGCTAAGTCGCGGCAGGCTCATGCAGATTAGGCGCTGCTGCCTCATCCGCTCGATCGCCGCTCGCAGCCGCACGATCTCTAGCTGACCCTCCAACACCTCGCGACGAGCCTGTTCCAAGAGCAGGTTCTCTGGATCGAACTGTTCGAACACATCGAAGAACATCTGACTGGAGGCCTGCACCTGCCGGGTCGGCTTGGGCGATCCCGGGAAGCCCGGCACAATCAGCCCCGCGATGCGAGCAATGTCACGAAACTGACGCCGCGCCAGGTTCGACGAGTTCATGCAGGCACCCAAGTCCTCCAGCAACGATTCCGGGCTCAGCAGATTCCTCCAATCGGCCTCGCTCAAGACGATCGGATCTCCGGACCGCAGCCCGATCCCGTAGTCGGTCGCCGTCGCCGTGACGGTGATCGGAGATCGACGCGACAAGCGGTACGCCAGCAACGTGCCGATGCCCTCATGCACCTGCCTTCCCTCGAAAGGGTTAAGAAACACGCAGAAAACTTTGTCCACGCGCACCGCCTCGATGAGCAGTTCCTCAGGCGATGGGATCACGGACCAGTTTCGCTGAAGCTCCAGCAAAGACTCTGCGGCTTGCATCTCCGGCCCGATGAACCGTCCTTGTCGAGCCTCTTCGAGTTTTTGGCGTACCGCCGCGGAGAGCTGCGTGGACAAGCTGAATCGCCCCCCGTTCCATCGCGGCACGATCGCGGACTTGTTGCGTGCTCTCTCAACGAAGACGGTCATGTCGCGCACGCGCAAGATCTCGAGCACTCGCCCGGCGAGAACGAACTTCGCACCGACATGAAGCCTGGCAATAAACTCTTCTTCAATATGCCCGATGACTCGTCCGGAGAGGTACTTAACGCTCATGGCGGATTCGGAAGTGATGGTGCCGATCGACATCCGATGGGTACGGGCCGTGCGAAGATCGGCCACCGTCCAACGCCCGTCCTCGGTGGCCCGAATTCTTGCAAAGTGCGGGTAGGCACCTAGCGCTGGCCCGCCACGTCGAACAAAGTCCATCACCCACGACCACTCCAGATCGGTCACATTCCTGAACGCGTGGGTCGATCTGACTTCGCTGAACAAATCCTCTTCAACGAACGGGCTGGCGCAGGCTATCGTGACCACGTGCTGAGCCAGCACGTCGAGAGATCGCTCCAGCGGAAGCCTAGATTCGATCTGTCCGAGCGCGGCGGCGTCACGGACCGCCGCGAATTCCACGAGTTCGAAAGCGTGAGTGGGAACACAAAGGACGCGGCTGAGCGCCCCGGGCTGATGACCTGAACGTCCCGCACGCTGCACCAGGCGAGCCACCCCCTTGGGGCTTCCCACCTGAATGACCTGGTCCACCGGCGCGAAGTCCACGCCAAGGTCCAGGCTTGACGTGCACACCACGCACTTGAGCTTTCCCGCGGCGAGCAACGCCTCGACATTTGCACGCAAGGCCCGGCTCATCGAGCCGTGATGGATAGCGACGACGCCGACAAGCTCAAGGGCCTCCGTCAAAAGTCGCCCAAACCACAGCTCGGCCTGGGACCTTGTATTGGTGAACAGCAGGGTCGAATTTGCGGCCAGGATCGCCTCGATCACCTGCTCTACAGATCTTAATCCCAGGTGGCCAGCCCAAGGAAATCGTTCGATGTCCGGTGGAATGATCGTGCGGATGTCCAACGCCTTTGGCATCTCGCCGCGCACCATCACCGACTCTGACGCCCCGGCGCGGCTTCCCAGAAGCACGTCTCGCGCCTGCCCGAGATTGCCCAGCGTCGCCGATACACCCCAGGTCCGCATGGACGGTGCAAGAGTGCGCAGCCGAGCTAGGGCGAGCTCTGTTTGGACGCCGCGTTTGGAACCCATCAGCTCGTGCCACTCGTCCACAACCACGCAACGAAGAGCCCCGAATTGCTCCGCCGCGTCGGGATAACTGAGCAGAAGCGTCAGGCTCTCTGGGGTTGTGACCAGCGCGGTGGGCAATCGCTCTTTCTGCCTGCGCTTGACGGACTGTGCCGTGTCTCCGGTCCTTACCTCGACCGTCCACGGCAGCCCAAGCTCCTGAACGGGCTCGAGAATCGAGAGAGCGGTGTCGTTGGCCAAGGCACGCAGCGGCGTCAACCAGACCACTCGAAGCGGTTCACAGGACGCTCTCGCTCTCGTCTTTCCAAGCGGGGGTGCTCTCGAAGGTTCTCCGAGCGCTTCGATCACCGGCCCGAGCCACGCAGCCCACGTTTTTCCAACTCCGGTCGGGGCATTGATCAATCCGCTCTTGCCCGCGAGGTACGCTTCCCAGGCACGTTCCTGGAACGCGAACGGGGACCATCCGCGCGAAGAGAAGAGCATTTTCACCGGGTCAGGAATCATGACCGCTCATCAGGGTTTGGCGAAGTAGAACTCGCACGAGAGTCCATCCTCTTCGCATCTCGCAATTGAGAGGTTTTCAGCAACGCTCGTACCGCTTCGATACTATCCGCCTCGCCCGCGGTCTTGTCATGGCGCCATCGCGTGATGCGAGGGAAGCGCACAGCGATGCCAGCCTTGTGCCTGGGCGACTCGCGGATCGACTCAAATGAAATCTCGAAAACCAACTCCGGGCGCACCAGCCGGACCGGCCCGCGCCGATCCATCGTGTTCCCGCGTACAAAGGCGTCTACTCGCCGGATCTCTTCGTTGTCAAGCCCTGAATATGCTTTGGCAAACGCCACCAGCGTTCCCGAGAGATCGAGATCCCAGACACCAAAGGTGTAGTCCGTGAACAGTCCGGCGCGTTTTCCGGTTCCCAGCTGGGCATAAATCAGCACCGCGTCCACGCTGTACGGATCGACCTTCCACTTCCACCATCCCGCGTGTGCACCGCCATCGTCTTTCACGGACTCGACGGTACCGCCCGCGATTCTGCCGGTGTGGTAGTGGCTTCCTTGGTGCTTGAGCATGAGGCCCTCGGCACCCTGTGAATCTCGCGCCGAGACCCGAATCGCCTGCGCCTGGGCCCAGTCAGCGCACTCGAGGATTGGGGGAAGGCGCAGGACGGCCCGGTCGTCTTCCACGGCGGCACCGATTGTTCGCTCGAGCAAAAAGCGGCGCTCGCGAAGAGGCTTGGCCCGAACGTCACGCCCACCCTCCTCCAAGATGTCAAAGGCCGCGAACACCACGCCCTCCATGTCGAACAGGCTCGCCTGTACGTTCTTGCGATTCAAATGCGTCTGGAGAACGTTGAAGCTGAGAGGTGCGCCCTCGACCCGCGATCCACCCCGACCAAACCGCCAGGCAAGGATTTCTCCGTCCAAGACCGTCCCTTCCGGCAACGCGCGTGCCGCGGCCTGGATATCAGGGAACTGGTCCGCAATAGGTTCTTCTCCGCGCGACCAGATCGCGACGCCGCGATCCAGTTCCTTACGCCGAACAATCTGAGCCCGGATGCCATCCCACTTGAACTCGATCTGCCAGTCTCGCGGATCGCCAAGCTCGGCCGGGGATCGGTCCAGTTGATGAGCGAGGCAGAATGGGAACGGTCGGGCTGCGTCGGCTTCTCCGCCGGGCAAAGCGAGCGCGAGAAACGCAGCGGCGGTCGGCGAAAAGCCGCCCGAGAGGCGGTGAGCGAGCACCGCCGACTCAACCCCGATCGCCTGCGAGAGGGCGCGAACCACCAGTGAGCGGTTCACGCCCACCCGAAAATTGCCTCGAAGAAGCTTGTTGAAGACCAGCCGCTCGGTAAATCTCATCCCTGCCCAAGCCCGGCTCAACATCGTTGCCGATTCCTCAGCGCTGGCGCGAAGCAACGGCAGGATGCGCCTCTCCACAAGTTCGTGAAGAGGCTCCTCCACCCCGCCCGTGGTCCTCGGCGGTAGCAACAACGACACGGTCTCCGACAGGTCACCGACCGCGTCGTAGCATTCGTCAAACATCCACGAGGGCAACCCCGAAACGCTCAGCGCAGTCTCGCGAAGAACGCGAGTCTTTAGCGAGCTTCGCAAGCGCTGTCCCGAGAGAAAGAAGAGCGCCCAAGCGCCGTCGGCCGGTGGCACCTCGCGAAAGTATCGCGACATCGCGGCGGTCTTCTCCGCCGTCTTGTTGGTCTGGTCCAGCGTGATGAAAAGTTCGGTGAATCGGTTCATGTTCGCGGGCCTCGGGTCACTTTTCCGCGTCGGGGCGGAGCAAACTCGGCGCGTTCGGTTCAACCAGATCTGGCACCGACTCCTGTTCACCAAGATTGGAACCCGCACCGTCGTCTTCTCGTTCGCCCTCGTACCGCGTGGGTAGCGCGAAGGTGTCGTATCCGGATTCAGAGAGCCACTGCGCAAACTGGCGCACGTAACCGTGCGTGATCCCTACGCGAGTTGCTCCCGTTGCCTTGATCGCCTGAAGCAAGCCAGGCCAATCCGCGTGATCGGAGACCACGAAGCCTCGGTCCACCGCCTTGCGCCTGCGTGTGCCCCGCACTTGCATCCATCCGGACGCGACCGCCGCAGAAAATCCCTGCTCGGTGGACGCGAACTTTCGGATCCAAGGAGAGCCAAGGGCGGAGGGTGGTGCGATCAGAAGCCCTCGACCGCGAACCAAGCTCACCGTCTCGCCAATCGCGTGTGGAGCGTCCGGCAGGGAGACCCCCTCGTCTCGGTATGCTTTGTTAAACCGGTCGATCGCGCCGTGTACCGCGATCGGGCCGATGGCCGGGTCTATGCCCGCCAGCAAGCGCTGCGCCTTGCCGAGAGCGTACGCGAAGAGCACGCTCGTTCGTTCTTGCGCAGCGTTGGCACGCCACCAGGCGTTCACCCGTCCAAACTCGTCCGACGTACGACCCCACCGATAGATAGGCAGCCCGAACGTGCTCTCGGTGATGAACACATCGCAGGGAACGGGCTCAAAGGCTTGGCACGTGAGATCAGATTCAATCTTGTAGTCGCCACTGAACACCCAGACTTCTCCCTTTCTCACGCCTCCGCCGTTCGCAACCCGGCGTTCTACGCGAACCTGAGCTGATCCCAGGATGTGCCCAGCCGGGTGCAGGCTCACCCGAACGCCTCTCATGCGGATCATCGTGCCGAAGTCCTCACCCGAAATCGTGGCTTCCTTTCCGAGCCGCTCCCTTAAAACTCGCCTCCCCGAAGTTGAACACAAGTACGAGCCGCATCCGGCAGTGACGTGATCCGAATGCGCGTGGGTGACCACGGCGCGCTCCACGACCTTCCAAGGATCGATGTGAAATCCACCTTCTGGGCAATACAGCCCATCGTCAGTCGAGATCAGCAGGTCAGAGCCGCTTGTCAAGTTCGTTAACCTCTCAGCCATCTTGGCAGGCGTCTTCACGTATTCCGTCGTTTGACCGTCCAGAAGTTCGTTTGCGAAGCGCCTCACTTTATCCATAAAGCGCCGCCCACCTCGGATGCGCGCGCGAAGACGACTGAACTCAAATGTGAACGACGGTCCAAAGTGTGAGCGCGTGGCGGTCGAATATGACAGCGTTCGGGGGAAGAGTATCCGACCGGCCACTGGCGCGGTGGCCAGGCCGACCGTCGAGGTTCTACGAAGGCTTGCCATTGCCAGCAGAACGGTCGGCGGTGCGACCAGCCCGGCGTCGTTTGGCCTGACCCGGGCGGTAGCTGGAGCCGCTGGCCTCGATGATGTGGCAGCGATGAGTGATGCGATCCAGCGTGGCGCCGGTGAGCCGCTCGCAGCCGAGGATCTCGGTCCACCGCTCGAAAAGCATGTTGGTCGCGAGCACGATGCTCGAGCGTTCGAGCAGCTCGGCCTCGGCCAGACGCAGCAGGAACGTCGGGTGATCGGCGTTCTCCTTGCCGCACCGCGCCGCCGTCTTCTCGCACTCACGCAGCATGGTGGGCAGCTTGACGGCCTTGAGGTGATGCTGCCGCAGAGCCTGAGGCTTGCTCTCTGTCGGTGTGGTGCTGCTCACGCGGCACCTCCCATCGCGCCAGCCAACTCGGGGTACGCCATCGCGCCCGTCGTCAACGCCGTGGAGGCCGTCAGGTTCTGCGGCGCGACATGCACCGCCCGCAGGTGGGCCCGGCCGTCCAGGCTGAACACCGGCACCGCCCGCTTACCGCGGCCCTGCGCCACCAGCCGGATCGCGTCCTCATCCACGCACCCGTGTTCCAAGGCTCACCGAACCGCCTCGGTGAGCTCGCCCAGGGCGTGATGCTCGAGCAGCCGCAGCACGCGGATGAACCAGCGCGTGCGCCGCGTGAAGTGGTTGCTGTAGACCACCG
>CAZIMT010000162.1:0-7101 GCA_964540295.1 uncultured Phycisphaeraceae bacterium | reverse complement strand
CACTCTCCCCGTATACTCTCGCCTCATGACCATCCGCGACGAAGACATCCTGCCCCTCTCCATCAAGCCTCTCAACCGGCTCGAAAGCATCTACCTCCCCGAGATCTTCAAAGGCCTCGGCACCACGATGCGCCACCTCTTCACCTCCTTCGGCCAAGGCCGCACCAGCCGAACCATGCAGTACCCCGAGGTCCGCCGCGAGCACCTCCCCGTCGAACAAGGCGGCCTCAACGCCAGCAACTTCCGCGGCGTCCACCGCCTCAACCGCGACGAGCAAGGCCGAGTCAAGTGCGTCGCCTGCATGATGTGCCCCACCATCTGCCCCGCTCGCTGCATCCACATCGAGGCCGCCGAATCTCCCTGGGACGACCGCGAAAAATACCCCAAGAAGTTTGAGATCGACGAACTTCGCTGCATCTTCTGCGGCATGTGCGAAGAAGCCTGCCCAGTCGACGCGATCGAACTCACGACCGAGTACGACGTGGTCGGTCTGAGCCGGCAGGAGATGATTTTTGATAAGGAAAAGCTGCTGCAGGTTTATGATGTGACGATTGAGAAGAAGCCGATGTGAAGAAGGAACCTTGAAGCGCTGGCACAGTGTCACTTGCCACACGACTTACGCTGTAGTTTTCTTGAGCACCCTGACGTTCCCGGCAGCATCATTTTGTGCAGCACATTCATCTTCATACACCGGGGTCAAGATATTCTGATCCATCCAACGGATGACCGGCACACACACTCCGTCTCCGAAGCCAAACAGCGATTGGATCGTGTTCTGTGCGAGCGTGAAGTCGGGCGCACCCTGGAGCCGGGCATACTCGCGGGGTGACATCCACCGGAATCGAACACGCCCATCGTCAATCACCATGACAATCTGTCGCGCGCTTCCGCCTCTCGGGGTACGAAGGCAGCCCGCGAGATTGTCAAAGCGGACTTCCGCGCGCATCTCGTCATTCCGGCATCGGCGATACACCGTGCCAACGTGCAGGCCGCCCGCTTTGCGCCGGCGCAGAACCTCGGCCAGATGGAGATCAGAAAGCATCGCGTAATGCTTGTCGGTCGCGGCGCTGTCCCACCATTCTTGATCGTCTTCGGTGTCGATGACCGACGCTAACTCGTACTTCGCCTGCTCGGGTGGACGCAATGCGAGCGTCGCCCAGCCGGTGGGAAGTGTCGCCCGTGCCATCAGCCGTAGGAGTGAGTCAGGGCGAAGCGAGCCTGATTCGTCTATCGCAGACTGCCACTCATCGCATAATAGTCTATTTTTATCCTGGCGAATGATCCGCCCGGATTGCAATGATTGATGAAAGCCGATCACGAACACACGCGGGCGGCTCTGCGGCACAAACGACTTGGCGTCCAGCACAACGCAGTCGATCCAGTATCCCTCCGCCGCGAGGACAGAAACGGCTCGGACAAAGTCCGTGCCGTCCTTAGAGGTCAAAAAGCCGGTCACGTTCTCCAGCATGACAAGTTTCGGCTTGTGTTCGCCGAGCGCCTGAAGTGCGCGTATAAAGCCGAAGTACGTGGACGACTGGTCGCCCTCGAAGCCCCGCCAATGACCCGCGAGAGAAAGGTCGGTGCAGGGAAAAGAGGCGGTGGCGAGGAACGGGCGCTGAGTCATTTCCTGAACGATCTTCTCCGTCTTCCACACATCCTCAAGGTGGAAGTAAGGACTAGGGCCGAAATGTCCCTTATACATCGCTTCCTTCTTGGGGTCGATGTCGTTGGCGTAAACGCAGCCCCACCCAGTGCCCTTCAGAGCCTCATGAATCAAGCCAATGCCGGCGAAAAACTCCGCGAATCGCTTGGGTGGTGTGGTCAGACTCATAGCTCTCCGCGATCTCCCTTCAAAGCGAACAACAGATTGTATCGGATCAGATTGGGCCCGAGTAATCACACCCGACATGATACTCATAGTCCGTGGACTGATCGACGTCAACGGAGATGATACTTCCTCATGGCGAAACAGGACGTTCTCAAATCCTTTGGCAGGCAGATCCGCGAAATCCGTACCCTGAAAAGACTCAGCCAAGAGGATTTGGCTCGCCTCGCTAAAATCGACCGAACCTACATCGGCGGCATCGAACGAGGCGAACGGAACGTCGGAATCAAAAATGTATGGCGGATCGCGGATGCACTTGGCGTCCCGGCGGCGGACTTGTTCCGCGAACGGGGAGCGAATGGCTGACACAAGCGCTCTCTCCCACGTGCTGGCGCAGGTTAGAGCTGCCAAAGCCGAGTTGGATGCTTATGCACCAGCAGGGTTCGGGTGGTACGCGCGTGTAGGCACGGCAGTGTGTGTTTTGGTACCCTGGCTCGTCGCAGAAGCGCCGGGGCTGCGGCAATACGTCGAAGAAACGTTGAACTCGCCCGCGTTGCTCCGCTCGGCATGGGCGTCCTTAAAAGCACAAATCGATGCAGCAGACGATGTGGCCCGGATAGATGAACTACTCGCGCGCGAAGGCGTATTGCTGGCGTTTGTCGCGGGCGACACAGTGAGCGCGGTCGTGACTGGGTATCTGTTATCCCGCTATCCGAGCCGGAAGCTCGCAGGGAACAGCAAGAGCGGCTACCCCGATATTTTCCTCAAGACTCACGACTACTCGAGGTTGCCGGTTCGAACACGCGACGACAAGGAAATCGGGGCGGCGATTCGCGGGAAGGAACAGAAGCCCGTTCGCGTGCCGGACGGCTTGGAGATCAAGACCTCAAGGGACAACGCGAACATCGACTGTCATTATCCGCATGTGGGCCTGCACCTGATGCTCTCGTTTCAAACGACCGGCCCCAGCGTGGTGGTTGATGATATCCTCGTCGCATTCCTACAGAACGCTGACTATCGCATCACGGTTCCCAAGACGAAGGCTACGACACTCAAAGCGTCCTTCTCCCGCGCTCCTTTCATCTCGTTGCTTCCTTCCAAGAAGACATGAGGCGGGATATCACTGCTTCGTGCCACTAAGATCAGTTCCTAGCGATCTTAGTGTTCTTGTGTCCAACGTACCGAGATCAGCAGGAACCGATCTCGGTGGCACGAGCTTGCAGTCTCTCGGCATTTTCCAACCTCACCCATCGTCCAACCTCAACCTCGATCACTCCGCACGCATCTTTAGCGACTCCTCCCACTTCCTCCACATCTTCTCGATCCTCGCCGGGTCATTGACGGTCGCGCACTCCGGGCAGCGGTCGGCATTCTCGCTCGGGTCGAGCGTGCTGAGCAAGTAGCGGCAGCGCGGCCAGACACTTCGCTCGTGCTCGGCCAGCGGCCGCCGAAGCTGGTTGCGGTCGCGCGCATTCTGCCGCCACACCACCGTGATCATCAGCTCGATCAGCCCCAAGTGCGCCAGTCAAGCCCACGAGCCCAGCGTCGCCGCCATCCTCGTTGTCAGCCTCAGCACCATCGTCGGCACCACCATCGTCACAACGGAAATCCACCAAAACGACGCCGGGAGCGACGGTTCGCCGAGTAATCGGCGATGCGGCTCGCGTGAAACACTGATGATCGCAGAGATTATCGCCCGCCGCCCTTTGCGTGCATCTCAAATCGCCACGAAACTCTCCCGCCCTGACGCTCGGATCTCCGGTAGAATCCGACGCCTCCCCGCCGCGTGCCCCGGCCAAGCGTTCAGCCCGGCCACGCCGACCCGACCAATCCCGTAAGGACCACAGAGAAGGACCACAGACTTGGCGATGTTCTGGAAGAAACCAAGCGACGATCAGACCGACAAGGCAGCCAAGCCCGACAAGCCCGCCGATTCTGGCAAGGGCGGCGAGCCGACCCTCTCACCCGAAAAGGCCGCCCGCTTCTTCGCCCACGCCAAAACCGTCGGAGACACCGGCAACTTCGAGTACGCCATGCAGCTTTGGCTCAGCGGCCTGCGCTTCGAGCCCGGAAACATGACCGGCCTCGAGAACTTCTTCTCCGCCGCCGCTCGCTGGCTCGGCGAAGCAGCTGGCAAGCGGCTCGACAAAGAAGTCGCTAAAGCGGTCAGCGGCTCCAACAAGGTCGACGGCTACCTCTCCGTCCTCCTCGACTGGGCCCAGAAGCCCATGGAAGCCGTCCTCGCCGTCAAGGCCACCGAGCTCGCCTCCGACCTCAAGCTCATCGAGCCCACCTACTGGATCGGCGAGCGTGCCCTCGGCGCCTGCCGGCTCGACAAGAAAACCAAGAAAGAGACCTTCGTCAAACTGATGGAAGCCTTTCAAAAGGCGGGCGTCTACGACAAGGCCGTCCAGGCTGGCGACGCCGCGTGCAAGCTCGACCCCGCCGACGGCCCGCTCTCCGCCACCGTCCGCAACCTCTCTGCTCAATCCACCATGAACCGTGGCGGGTTCGATCAGGCCGGACAATCTGGCGGCTTCCGCGCCAACATCCGCGACGCCGACAAACAACGCCAGCTCGAAGAAGAAGACCGCGTTTCCAAGACCACTGAGTCCATCGACCGCCTGCTCGCCGTGGCCGAGGCCGAGTACCTTAAACGCCCTGACGACCTGCCCTCGGTCACCAAGTACACGCAACGCCTGCGCGAGCGCGGCACCCCCGCCGACGAGGCCCAGGCCGCCGACATCCTCGCCGAGACCTTCAAAAAAACCGGGCAGTTTCGCTTCCGCCAAGAGGCTGGCGACCTGCGCCTGCGACAAGAACGCCGCAAGGTCACGGCCCTCAAACAGACCGCCGACGCCAGCCCCGACGACGAGAACGCCAAAGCCACCCTGCGCCAAGCCGTCCGCGCGTTCCACGAGATGGAGCTCGAAGAGTTCCAAGCCCGGGCCGCAGCCTACCCCACCGACCTCACGATCAAGTTCGAGATGGGCAAACGCCACTTCGTGCTCAGCAACTTCGACGACGCCATCGCCGCGTTCCAAGACTCGCAGAACGAGGGCAAGCTCAAGGCCATGTCTCTCAATCTCATGGCCCAGGCCTTCATTAAGCAGGACTGGATCGACGAGGCCATCGAAACCTTCAAACGCACCCTCGAAGTCAAGGACCTCCTCCCCGATCTCACGCTCGAAGTCCGCTACCACCTCATGACCGCCCTGCAGGCCAAGGCCGAGCAGTCGCGCGAGATCGCCACCGCCGAAGAAGCCGACAAGCTCGCATCGCAGATCGCCATCCAACAAATCGGCTACCGCGACATCCGAGCACGCCGCGAAGCGATGAAAAAACTCCTCGCCGAACTCCGCGCCAAACCGCAGTAATCCCCCAGGTAGGTCGGCGCTCCGAGCCGACTCTTCACTCCGCCACTTCTTCTCTTCTTCTCCCTCCCATCCCCGTCCCATCCCGTCCCATCCCTCTGATCACACCCAACTCAACCTCGCGCGTTCTTGGATCCTTCTTGCCCCAATGAACTCAACGCTCTCAACACCACCCAACCTCGCCGACCTCGTCGTCGCCGTCATCCCCGCTCGCCTCGCCTCCACTCGATTCCCCAACAAAGTGCTCGCCAACAAAACCGGCCGCCCCATGCTGCAACACGTCTGGGAGGCCGCCCGTCGCGCCACGCTCGTGCATCAGGTCGTCATCGCCACCGATGATGAGCGCGTCGCCAGCGCCGTGCGCTCCTTCGGCGGCACGCCGATCATGACCCGCGTCGATCACCTCAACGGCACCAGCCGCCTCGGCGAAACCGCGACCACACTCGCGCTCCACCCGCGCGCCATCATCATCAACGTCCAAGGCGACGAGCCCGAGCTCGAACCCGCGCTCATTGACGCCCTCGTTCAAACGATGCGAAGCACCACCGCCCCGGTCGCCACGCTCGCCTCGCCCTTCCAGCCCGGCGAAGACCCGACCAACCTCAACATCGTCAAAGTCGTCCTCCGCCGCGACGGCACCGCGCTCTACTTCTCGCGCTCGCTCATCCCCCACCCGCGCGACCCAACGAACAGCAATATCGCCGCGCCGCTCAAGCACGTCGGCATGTACGCCTACCGCCGCGAGTTCCTCGATCTCTATTCAACCCTCGCGCCCACGCCGCTCGAAAACACCGAGATGCTCGAACAACTTCGTATCCTCGAGCACGGCCACACCATCGCCGTCGCCGTGCGCAACGCCTCAACCAGCGGCATCGACACGCCCGAGCAGTACGAGGCCTTCGTCCATCGCTGGTTTTCTCGCTCAGCCTAAGAATCTGTTTCAGAACCCTCAGATTTCTAGTGAGACAGGTTTTCAACTCGTCTCGACGCTGGCTACTTCTTGGTTCTAAAACAGCCTCGAAGAGTAGATTCAGCGCTCGTCGCGACGGGCGCGAGAATGAGCCGCAGGTTTTCGTGCGGTCCGCTCCGCGCTCTTGCTCGCCAGCCCCTTGACCGTGCTTACACACGTCACGCAACGCCCATACAAAATCACCTCGTGCGACTCCGCTTCGAAACCCGGCGGCGCGAGCGCACTCAGATCGCCCGGGCACCCCTCCACCTCAAACACCTTCCCGCACGCCCGGCACGAAAAATGGTGATGGTGCTCCTTGCCCGCGATCTCATACCGCGCCGGCTCACCCGGCATCTCGATCGAAACGATCTGATGGTCCCCGGTCATCGCCTTGATCGTGCGATAGACCGTCGCCATTCCCATCCCGCTCACGTGCTTGCTGGCCGCCCGCAGAATCTCCGCCGGACTCAGCGGCCGATTCGCCGACTCGATCGCCTCACGGATCGCCGAACGCTGCTTGGTGCTTCGCTCCATCGTCATGAACGCATCGTAGATGAACAATCTCCAGTGGAAAACCACACCCCACAATTCAACCTCGTTCCCATTTGGACGCCGGACCCGAGGCTCCGCGAACGTCTGGAACTCCTCATCTCACCACCCTGAAACCAAGCAACACCACCCAAAGCAAAATGGCCCAAAGAAAAATGGCCCAAAGAAAAATGGCCGGGAATACTGTCGTAGTCCCGGCCACACGAGGAAGAGAGAAGAGGTTCGTTCAAGGCCTGGAACAAATCCATCGATGCCAGTCAATATCTCCGATGACACAATCTAGTCGAAGGTTTCAACCTCTTCAATGAGGAGTTCCACCCAAAGCACCTCGCAAGCCGAACCCGCTCATTCCCCATTGCCCATTCCCCTCTGCCCATTGGCCATTGCCCATCCCCCATCCC
>CAZIMT010000161.1:0-7106 GCA_964540295.1 uncultured Phycisphaeraceae bacterium | reverse complement strand
ATCGCGCCGACGCCGAGGAGTTTCGCCAGCGGATCGAGTCGCACCGCTTCGAGACGATGGACTCGCAGGTCCGCGACGCCGTGGGATTGTTGGACGGCTTCATTATCCAACGCCGCTGGGACGCCGCGTATGCCGAGGCTGGCAAGATCGGGCGGCTTTTTCCCGATTCGCCGCGCATCGACGGGCTTCGCACCCGGGTCGATCACGCCAAGAACGGCTTCAAGGCCGAACTCGAACGCCAGTTCCTCGTGGCCGCCCAGTCTGACAGCGTGGACGAAGCGATGGACGTCCTCAAAGAGCTCGACGGCTACCTCACCGAGGCCGAAGCCGCCCCGTACCGCGAGACCGCCCGCGGCGTGATCGGCAAGGCTCGCGATAATCTTGGCGCGCAGTTCAAGCTCGCGCTCAAGGACGGCCGCTGGGTCGAGGCCGTGCAGGTCGGCGACCAGATCGTGACCGAGTTCCCGAACACGAGAATGGCGGCGGAGGTGCGGAGTTTGATCGACGGGATCAGGTCGAAGGTGGCGGCGATGGCGTGAGGGGCAGCACCTCTCTCCTCCGGTGAGCGGAAGAGTGGCAAGTTCGCACGTGAGCCGGACAATTCTCTGTACATCGAGGGCTGAATCGATATACTGCGGCGCGCTCGGGTGTGGGCGGGGAAAGCGATCGCGGCGCGGCGGAATGGCCTTGGGACTCACGAACGAGCTTTGAGGAGAAGAGAACATGATGCGTGAACAAAGGACTTTCGCTCGATCCATGGCCGCGATCAGAGGCTGTTCGTGGGCTCTGGTCCTGATCATCTCGGCGATGGCATTCGTCGATCATGCGCGGGCTGGCGGTCGGATCGTCTTTGCTCATGACGTCAACACTTTCTCGACCAATCAGGCCGGGGCCGCGGAGACACGCTTTGCGCTCAACGTTGCGGATTGGTTGTGCTATGGCCAGCAAGGAAGAATTCTGCTCGTCCAGTCTGGAGAAGACGCGGAGCGAGACTATTCCCTGGTCCTCGTACACGCGCTGCAGAGCGCGGGGTTTGGGGTTGTGGTCTCAACCTCTGTGGCGTGGACAGCTCCCCAACTCGCCGAGTACGATGCCGTGTTTGTGGGGATCATTTTCGGCGGGTATTCAACGATCCTCGCGGACGAGCTGCGGCAGTTCGTTGAAGGCGGGGGAGGGGTGTACTGCTTCGGTGGCGTTGGAGCACTGGCGACGCCGGAGGCCGAGTCACTCAACCCGTTTGCTGCGTTCTACGGTCTGAGTTTCGCCGATACGTACAACCTTCTCTTTTCCGTGACCACCTCCTCGGCTCACCCCATCTTTGAGGGCGTGCCATCGCTTAACTGCGTCTGGGGGCAGGATATCTCGGTCGTGGCGCCCCAGTGCGGCGTGACCATCATCCAGCGGAACGACTTGGGCGGGGGCGTGTACGCCGCGGTTGACACCGCGCCAGCCGTCCTTGAAGAACCTCTACCCGTTGGCACCTGTCCCTCGGGGTCAGCCACGTTTTCCGTCGCGGCCGGGGGTTCCGGTCCTTTCACCTACCAATGGCAATGGCAGCCAGCGGGGATGGGGACGGCGTGGGTCAGCCTCACGGCGGGGGACAACGCCGACGCGAGCGGAACACCGATCGTGAACGCGAGCAACGTGAACACCAGCGCCGCGGACTTACGCCCGCTCGCGGGGTACACGAACTCCGCGCCGCGCGCCTTCCGCTGTAGCGTTTCGAGCCTCTGCAGCAGCGTCACCAGCAACGAGGCCTCTCTCACCGTGTGCGCGGCCGACTTTGACTGCAACGGGACGACCAACGGCGACGACTTCGACGCGTTCCTCGACGCCTTTCAGCTCGGCGAGGTCGCGGCCGACATCGACGGCAACGGGTTTGTGAACGGGGACGACTTTGATGCGTACATCGCCGCGTTCGTGAGTGGGTGCTGATGGTGGGTGGCGTCACAGGCGGTCTCTGACCCCTTGACATTGCGTCATCGCGAGGCCTCAGAAAGATGGCTTCGGAAATCACTCTGAAGCTATCGAGGTGGAGCGAACCGGATTTCGCTGCTATGCGCCGGGTTTGCTGCACGCACTTGCGGATCTCAAGCGCGCACGATCGTATTGATCAACATCACAAATCCAACAACTATGCCGGGGATTATCATCCACGGCCTAACCTTGGGACCACATGTGGCATTGAACCACCGAATAAATCGCTGAATAATTCTAGGAAATTTAACATTTGTATATTCAGTCTCGAGATAGAAACTTCCACCTCGCGCCACGCGCCGACGCACGTCCAAATATGTATAAATCATAAAGGTGACAAAACCAATCCAGGAAGCGTAACGCCATAGCTGCTCGATGGACATAAATTAGACTCCTATGCACCCCAAAATACACAACGGGATCGACGCGAAAAGGGTTGCCAAATACGCTGCCATGCATGCTCCTGCAAGAATGCTAAGAGGAACACCTGCTAATGCCAAACAGGCAGCTATGCAAGTTGATATTAACACAGGATTGCCCAGGGCACAAGTTAAGGCGCACGTTCCTGCAACCAAGAAAGCCGCATCTTTCGTCAAGCCAGCACAACTCCAGAGCGTATCGAAAGCGATGCCGTGGGCGAGGGAGAGGCAGGTTGCGACACAGTTCGAGTAAGTGCTCCCGATACCTCCGCCACCTCCCACTGGTCTGCTCTGAACCATCGCCTCTTCGAGCTCCAACGCGCCATCAATCGCGTCACCCGCGCTAGCGGACTCCCCCTTCATCTTGAATGCACCCGAATGGCTGACCGGACTGCCGTTTCCTGGGTCGAGCGTCACTTCGGATCGGATGCCGTAGCCGTAGCGTGTCGTCTGCCCAGTCGAATCCCAGAAGACTACGGAAACAACACTGGCCGAGACGGTGATGGTGAGAACGGAGGCCGGAGTCGTGGCAGTTGCGGCAATAGGCACCTGCCCTCCAGCGTCCAGCCACTGCGCAGGAAGAGGTTCGCTGGTCAAAACGATTATCTGTTCGTAAAGATCCACCGGATCCACCGCGACCTGTTGAACCGGTGTAAGAACAGACTCGGCTGTTTCCTCCACGATCGCAACCGGCGGGATGCTCCCGCTACTGCTAGGGCTTTGCGCCCAGACAATTCGCTCCGGAGCAACGAGGATTCCCATTGCGAACAAAGCAAACCAGAGACCCGCGAAGTATTTGACTTGCTTCACTTTGATTCGAGAACCCCCGAGCACGCTTGAACGGGTACGTTTCTCAAGAAAATGAGAGAGAGAGAGAGAGAGAGAGAGAGAGAGAGAGAGAGCGATTAAAATGTCGCATGAGGCACCTCCAAGTTTAGAAATCCAAACCGAAGAACACGCCACGCGAACAAACTACGAGGCCTGCGACAGTTTGTCAATCGAATAATTTATATTTTCTGCACGGTGAACGATCGCTTCACACCCCAGTCCCAATCAAGGGGAACATAAACGCGTCCCGGTCCGAGTCCAAGATCTCGCCGAGCCACTCGTGCGTGATGACCCCGGCCTGATCCACCAAGAACGCTGCGGGGACTACGTTCAATTCCTTGAGCCATGATTTACCGCCCTCGGCGGGCAAATAGGCCGTGAGGGTTGCGGGAATAGGCTCTAGGTCGGCTGGTTTTTTCGCGTCGGTCTGGATGGCCACGACGCGAAGCTTGAGGTTGTTCACTTTGGCGATGACCTCGTCATACAGCGGCAGCATTTTTTCACAGTGCCCGCAGCCGCCGCTGACAACGAGGACCAGCGTCGCGGGCTGGCCGGAGCCGAACTTGAGCGAGAACGCCGCGCCGTCGCGGGCGATGAGGTCGAGCGGCCTCATGACTTTGCCGACGCTCAACGTATCTGGCGCGGGCGGCACGGTGACGCGGACCAGTTCGGTCTTGAGCTCGCGGTTCTGCTTGGCCAGCAATGTCACGAGCACGCAGAGGCCTAGCGACGCGACGGCGAGGGCCCCCACCATCCAGCGCAGGCCGCGCACGGCGCGAACGGCGGTCGCGAGTTCGGCGGAGTTGGGCGAGAAGGCGCTCTGAGTTGAGCTCTGACTCGGGCTTTGGGCGCTCTGGGCATTCGCGGCGATCGACATTGGCGGCTCCAGCTGGCGTGCGGTTTCCAAGGTGGCATTTCCTTGACGAACCGCTGATTGTCCGCGATCAAGCCCGAGAGCACAAGCAGATGTTCTGTAAATTGGTTGAGATCGAGGAGAGCTTAGCTTGACCCGAGCCGTTGCGAAGCCTCAGACACGGCGTCCCCCGAGGCGATCTCTTCAACTTTTCGAGCATTCAAGTTCTTGTCCGGCGCGCTACACTCTCCCCCTGTGTCACGGCACGCCGTGCTGGCGACAATCGGCTCGCGCAGCAGCACTTCACATCTCCGCAAGCACCCCGCAGCATCTCGTCGAAGGAACTCGCCATGTCGCCCACGCCCTCGGTACCGACCACCACCGCTCCCGCCTCCCCCGCTGGCCAAGGCCGCCGCTTCATCTCAGATTTCCAAGGAGCCGAGCGGATCGAGGGGGCGTTCTCGATCGCCAACGCGCAGATGGGCCGCACGCGTCAGGACAAGCCGTACTTGCGTTGCATCCTCGGCGACAAGACGGGCGAGCTGCCAGCCCGCATGTGGTCGATCGATGAGCCGACCTTCCGCCGTCTGCCCACCGACGGGTTCGTGTGGGTGCAGGGCGAGACGCAGCCCTATCAGGGCGAGTTGCAGTTCATCATTCACACCATCGATCCGGTCGAGCCGACGCCCGATCAGATGCGCGACCTGATGCCCACCACCGCGCGCGATGTCGACCAGATGTTCGCGGAAGTGCAGACCATCCTCGGCACGCTCGAACACGGGGCGATGAAGGCGCTCGCCAAGGTGTATCTGGAAGATGCGCACCTGATGGATGCCTTCCGCCGCTGCCCGGCCGCCAAGAGCCTGCACCACGCCTATCTCGGCGGGCTGCTCGAGCACACGCTGACGCTGCTGCAACTGGCGGATCGCGTGTGCCCGCTCTATCCCAAGATCAACCGCGACATCGTGCTGATGGGCCTGTTCCTGCACGACTTGGGCAAGACCCGCGAGCTGGCCTTCGATCGCGCGTTCAGCTACACCGACCGCGGCGAACTGATCGGGCACATCGCCGAAGGCGCGATCATGCTGCACGACAAGGCTCAGCAACTGATGCGCGAGGCCGGGATGCGCCTGCCGTCGGGCGTGGTCATGGTGCTGCAGCACATCATCCTCTCGCACCACGGGCTGCCCGAGTTCGGCGCGGCCAAGCTGCCATCGACGCCCGAAGCGATCTTGGTTTCGCTGTTAGACAACGTGGACGCGAAGACCACAATGTCGATCGCGGCGGCGCGGCCTGATCGGGCCGAGGGCGCGGAGTTGGGCGGGAACTTCACCGAAAAGAACTGGGCGCTGGAGACTAAGCTTTACCGGCCCGATCCCCTGCAATGACCACACGCCTCTGCAATGACCACACACATCGACACGCACGCGGCGAACACGAGGGTCTGAGAGCGCTCACGCTCGATCACTCTCGTCCTGGGCTCGCTCTGGTCTCACGCTTCGCCAGCGGTTCTTACTGCCGATCCTGAGGTGGTACGCGCACCGAGAGCTCCCGAGCTGGGGACACCTGCTTCACTGGTGAGGGATGAACAAGCAAGAGAGATGGACGACCGCGACGACAGTCGAGAGCCGGAAACGGTTCTTCGGCCACCGGGTGATGCTTGACCTCTCCGATTTTTTCCAACGAATCAACTACTTCACAGGATGTTGGCCCGAGATGAATGTGATCGGTACGCTCGCGCTGGCGCTGCGGCCGGGCGACGCTGTGATCGACGGTGGGGCCAACATCGGGCTGGTGTTGCTCTTTGCGGCCGGGAAAGTCGGCCCCAGGGGCAGCGTCGATTCGTTCGATCCGATGCCCACGGTCTTTGAGCGTCTCGGACGGCACACGCTCATCAACTCGCTGGCGCAGGTCCGATTGCACTCCGCGGGGCTGAGCGACGCCCCGGGCGAACTCGAACTGCGCCTGCCAGGCGAGGGGAACCAGGTCAGCGCGACCTTCAGCACTCTGCCGGGCCGTTATGGCGGCGTGTTTAAGAGCATGGGCCGCATTCCGATCGTCCGCGGCGACGACCAGATCGATCTCAACGACACCGGCCTCTCACGATCAAGCTTGATATTGAAGGGTTCGAACTCAAGGCTCTGCGTGGGATGCAGCGGACGATCGAACGTCGCCATCCGCTGATCGTCCTCGAAACCAATCGCGAGCTGCTGGACCTCACAGTCGAGCCTGCGGAGCATCTGCACGAGTGGCTGATCGCGCGAGGGTACCACCCTTTCGCGATGGACCGCGGCGGGTCCCGCGCGCGTCATCAGATGTGGCTGCACCCCGTGGCTCGCGAGTTCATCCGCTACGAGTTCGACGTGGTGTTCGTCCATCTGTCCAGCCCGCGCTGGCCTCGCCTCGCCAAAACCATGAGACCAGCGGGCACGTACTGGCGTCACCACAACACGCCCACCGGCTGACGCTCAGGCCCGCCCGAGGATGGGGCGCGAGGTTCCAACGAGCTTGATCTATTTCAGTGATTCAGCACGTAGACCACGTCCGGACACGGTCAGTCAAGAGTGATTCAACGAAAAACCCCCAGCCTGCGCCGGGGGTTTTTGCATTTGTGAACGCTCAATCAGCTCAACGGCTTTATCACCCGTGCATCAGCGCCGCCTGCGCCGCCGCGAGCCTCGCGATGGGCACGCGGAAGGGTGAGCAACTGACGTAGTCCATCCCCACCTTGTGGCAGAAGTGGACGCTTTTGGGATCTCCGCCGTGCTCGCCGCAGATGCCGATCTTGAGTTCCGGCTTGGTCTTGCGGCCACGCTCGACGCCCATCTCGATCAGCTGGCCCACGCCGCCGATGTCGATCGACACGAACGGGTCTCCGGGGAGCAGTTCGCGGCTGAGGTAGTCGGGCAGGAAGCTGTTGACGTCGTCGCGGCTGAAACCGAACGTCATCTGGGTCAGGTCGTTGGTGCCGAAGCTGAAGAAGTCGGCCGACTCGGCGATCTCGTTGGCGGTGATGGCCGCGCGAGGGA
>CAZIMT010000160.1:0-7206 GCA_964540295.1 uncultured Phycisphaeraceae bacterium | reverse complement strand
GCTCGCGCCGCGGTGTTCCAATACATCGAAATGTTCTACAACTCAAAGCGTCTCCACGCCGCCCTGAATTACCTCAGCCTCGAAGCGTTCGAGGCCTGTAGAGTTGGTGAGAAGTTCGTCAACGGAGAGTGGGTCAGGTCAGTCGCGTGACGGACGCGCGTCCGCGCCGCCGATACACTCCCACCATAAGCCGCCCGGGGACTCTCCTCGATCGGCCAAGCACGAGGGAGTTCGCACGCATGAAGGGCATCATTCTCGCTGGCGGCCTTGGCTCACGCCTTCGCCCGCTCACGCTTGTCACCAACAAGCACCTGCTCCCGGTTTACGACCGGCCCATGATCTATTACCCCATCCAGTGCCTCGTGAACGCGGGCATCGACGAGGTGATGGTCGTCACCGGCGGCGAGCACGCTGGCGACTTCCTCAGGCTTCTCAAGAACGGCAAGCATCTCGGGCTTCGCGGCCTTCGCTACGGCTATCAGGAGGGCGAGGGCGGCATCGCCGATGCGTTGAAGCTGGCCGAGGATTTCGCCGAGGGCGGCAAGGTCTGCGTCATCTTGGGCGACAACATCATCGAGGGGAACATCCGCAAGGCCGCGGCCGATTTCTTCACGCAGAGGTCGGGCGCCAAGATCATCCTCAAGGAAGTCCCAGACCCCGAGCGCTTCGGCGTGGTGGAGTTCGCTGGCGACGCCAACACTCGCGAAGGCCGCAAGATCAAACGGATCATCGAGAAGCCCAAGGAGCCGCCCAGCACCATGGCCGTCACGGGGATTTACTTCTACGACGGCGACGCCTTCAAGGTTTGCAAGGAATTGAAACCTTCCAACCGTGGCGAGCTGGAGATCACCGACGTCAACAACTACTACCTCAACCGCGGCGACCTCACCAGCGACACTCTCGAAGGCTGGTGGACGGACGCGGGCACGTTCGAGAGCCTGCACCGAGCCAGCACGTATGTTGCGGAGAGCGGTGCGAACCATCTAGATTTGTCGGCGGTGCGGCCGAACTTGTTTGGGAAGAACTAAGGCTGCTCGATCACTTCGCAACTTACCTCATGCCAGAGCGGACGGTCCTTCGTCCTCGGCACACTTGGTTTCCGCATGACCTCACGCAGCGAGAACGCTCGAGGCGTTCGCGCTGGCACGGCGGCGCTGCTTTGTGCTGCCTCGCCTCACCTTGCTGGCAAGGTTGAGCACTCGTCTCGGGCTCTTGGCTCGTGTGCGGGGCGGTCGTTTCGTCGCGCGAACGGTCGTTTCGGCGTGTAGTATCGATATTCTCAAAGGGCTCGACGCTCGGTCGAGCTGGAAGCAACGCCAAGGAGCCGTCGATGCGAAGCAGACAACCGCACCAGCCGACCATGTTCTTGGTAATCGCCTTCGCCGTGTTGATGCTGACCGGCGCCACGCTCGCTCGTGGGCAAGGAATCGAGTGGAAGACGCTCACGATGAGGTCAAGTCGCTTTACAGGGCGGGCAAGTACGACCGAGCCGTGGTGGTGGCGAGCAAGGCTCTGGCGGTGGCTGAAAAGAATATGGGTGCCGACCATCCTTCAGTGGCCACGAGCCTGAATAACCTGGCCGCGCTCTATGAAAAGCAGGGCCAGTACGCTGCGGCCGAGCCGCTCTACAAGCGGGCGCTGGCGATCGATGAAAAGGCTCTCGGCAAGGACCACCCCGACGTGGCCAGCAGCCTTGAGAACCTCGCCGCGCTCTATCGCAAGACCGACCGCGTCAAAGACGCCGAGCCGCTCGAAGTGCGAGCCAAAGTGATCCGGGCCATCAAGCGCTGAGTTCGCGAGGACCGCTCTGGCGAGGTCTACCAAGCGTGTTTCTCGTGGCCGCGAAATGTTCGCAAGGCTTCGACGCTCCTTGTGACGCTCTCGTCAAAGCCGAAGCGGCCTCGAGGCTATGAAAAACGCGGTTCGTGACTCGCGCACACCGAGGTGTGCGGCTTTTCTTCGCGCGGCACGCTCGCGCTCGAGTTCTCGGCCGTGCCGCTCGCTCATGCACGCGGCTCGCGCGCAGCAGGCCGAATGACCTGCACGCTCGCGCGCAAGTTTGTCACCGGCGCGAGCGCAGCTCAAACGCGCGCGAGAAACTCTCTCACGCGCGCGCGAGGCACTCTCATCCAGCGCTGAGACTTTCTCGCGCGCGCGAGAAACTCTCTCATGCGCGCGAGAGACTCTCTCACCCAGCGCCGCGACTCTCTCGCCTAGGTTTGGCGCGGTGGCACCGAGGTTTTACCTAGGCCAGCGCGAACGCGCGACCGCCCTCGGAAGCCCGGGTTGGTCGCGCGCCGCTTTTCGAGCGTTGCCCTCGCCCAAGTGCGGCTCTCGCTCTGCCGACATATGTTCTACATCACTTATGAAAACCATCACTCTCAAATCTTGGCTCAACTCTGACCTCGTCGCCGCCCACCAAGCCGCTCAGGAGGGGCGCGAGCCGATCTTTGTGCCCTCCTCTCTCTTCACCGACGACCGCGGCTGGTCGCTGATGAACCAGATGCAGGGCGTGATGAGGCCCGAGGGGCAGGTCAATTTTTCGGTGCAGTACCCAGGGGTCGTGAAAGCTTGGCACCGGCACGCGCTACAGACCGATTTCTGGATCTGCCTGCAGGGGCACCTCAAGGTTGGGGTGCATCGCGAGGACGACGGCGCGTCGTGGCTGCTGGTGATCGGCGAGAAGCGGCCTGGGGTCGTGATTATCCCGCCGCCGCTGTGGCACGGGGCGGCCACGGTCGGCGACACGTCGGCGGGGCTGCTGTATTACGTGACCCACGCCTACAACCTCGCCAAGCCTGATGAGGAGCGGCGTGCTCACGACAGCATTACGGGGTTCTCGTGGGGCGTGCGGCACGGGTAACCTGAGCGTGACAAGGCGGAACGACTCGACGCTCAGGCCTCGTCTGGCCGATACACCGGGCGTGAAACTTGATCACAGCGTCTCTCCGGTTCTTGTCATCGGTGCCCGCGGGATGCTGGGGCGAGCGGTGGTTTCGCGGCTGCTCGAGCGCGAGATCGTGGTGGACACGCCGCCGCTGGCGACGCTAGACCTGACCAAGGACGACACGATCGCGCTGGGCGTCGGGGCGCGGCGGCGCCTGGTCATCAACTGCGCGGCGTACACCGACGTGGACGGCGCCGAGGCCAGCGAAGAGCTGGCGACCACGATCAACGGGCACGGCGTGAGCGTGCTGGCCGGGGCGTGCAGGAATGCCGGGGCGCTGCTGGTGACCTATAGCACAGATTATGTGTTCAACGGCGCGGCGGCCACGCCGTACCAGACAGATCAGGCGCTCGACCCGCTGAACGCCTACGGGCGAAGCAAGGCGGCGGGAGAGCGAGCGCTGGCGGCGGCGGGTGGAGAGTCCCTGAATATCCGCACAAGCTGGCTGTACGCGCCGTGGGCGAAGAACTTTGTACGCACAATCGCGGCCGCGGCACGCGCGCGGCCGCTGCTGCGAGTGGTACACGATCAACGCGGCCGGCCAACCTCGGCGGAACATCTGGCGCGGGCGTCGCTCAGGTTGATCGAGGCGGGCGCGACCGGCAACCACCACGTCACCGACGGCGGCGAGTGTACTTGGTTCGAATTGGCGACCGAGATCGTCCGGTTGGCGGGGCTGGCGGGGCAGTGCAAGGTAGAGCCCTGCACCACGGCGGAGTTCCCGCGACTCGCCAAGAGGCCCGCGTACAGCGTGCTGGACCTGAGCAAGACCGAAGCGATCCTCGGGCCGATGCCGCACTGGACGCAGAATCTGGCCGACGTGATGAGGCGGCTGGAATCGTGAGGCCGAGACGCCGCGCGTCTGACGCTTCTATGGTCTGGGGGTGTTCTCGAACTCTCTCTCATGGCCGTGCGTGTGGCGTGAAGAGCGGCGCGGTTGGCACTCTCTCGGAGCATGACTCAGATGCACATCCTTCTCACCGGCGGCGCGGGGTTCATCGGCACCAACTTCGTGCACTTCGTGCTGGAGCATCGGCCCGACTACAGGATCACAAACCTCGACGTGCTGTCCTACTCGGGCAATCTTGAGAACCTGACCGAGGCCGAGAAGAACCCGCGGTATCGGTTTGTGAAGGGTGACGTGTGCGATGAGAAGGTCGTTGCGAGACTGGTCGATGAGTGCGACGCGGTGGTGCATATGGCGGCCGAGAGCCACGTCGATCGTTCGATCCTTGATTCCAGGCCGTTCGTGGTGAGCAACGTGCTGGGGACGCAGTCGGTGCTTGACGCGTGCAGAAAAGCCAAGAGCGGGGGGTGGCTGAAGTCGGGGCGGTTCGTGTACGTGTCCACCGACGAGGTGTACGGCTCGCTGCCGCTCGATCGGCCCGAGCTTCTGTTCACGGAAGAGACTTCGCTGCAGACCAACAGCCCGTATTCAGCGAGCAAGGCCGGGGGCGACATGCTGGCGCGGGCGTACCACCACACGTTCCACATGGACGTGGTGACGACGCGCTGCTCGAACAACTTTGGGCCTTACCAGTTCCCGGAGAAGGTCATCCCGCTGTTCGTGACAAACCTGATCGAGGGCAAGCAGGTGCCGCTCTACGGCGACGGCAAGAACGTGCGCGATTGGCTGCATGTGGACGACCACTGCGAGGCCGTGCTGACAGTGCTGGAAAAGGGCAAGGCTGGCGAGGTGTACAACGTCGGCGGGAACAACGAGCGGTCTAACGTGGACCTGACGCACACGATTCTGAGGCTGATGGGCAAGGGCCCGGAGATGATTCGCCCAGTCGCGGACCGTCCCGGGCACGATCGGCGTTACGCTATCGACGCGAGCAAGATCAAGCGTGAGCTGGGCTGGCACCCGACGCGCAGCGACTGGCCGACGGCGTTGCAGCAGACGATTGACTGGTACGTGAACAACCCGACGTGGTGGCAGCGCGTGAAGAGCGGGGCGTACCGGGAGTATTACGCGAAGCAGTACGAGGCCGTGCGGGGCTGAGCCTGTTCGTGCGACCATCGGTGCGACTGAGCGATTTCCGCAGGTCGGGCAACTGTCGAGGATGATGCTCGACCTCGCAGGGGCCGTTGGCATTGTTGATCCTTTATTCGAGGTCGCGGTGCGTGCGGCCGCGACGAGAACCCATAAAAACAGCATCTCCGACTGGTACAAAGCGCGTGGAACGAGCTGTTCTTGGCCGCCTGAGCCGCCGGGGGACCGATGCCGATTATGATGAAATTTCCTGACAAATACCAAATGTGAATGACTTTAATGAGATGCGCACCGTTGCGTTTTTTCTGCATTCAGGCCGTGATTACTGCCTCCTTGATGCTCAGGACGCCTTGGATCGAGCTCACTTAGGCCGCGCGGGGACGAGATTTGAGGCAGGTATCGTCGCGGCCTTGGCGTGGTTTTCGGACCGAGGTGTGAGTCGAGGGCTCGTATCTTGCTCCGATGACAGCACCAGTTCTGAAGGGCGCGGGGATCTCGCGTTTGGGGGTGATGTCCGATTGGGCGTCTAATCGATCGGGGCGGTGAACGGTGTGGTCGGTATACTGAACGATCGGATCGGGTCTCTTTGTGCGACCGACGCCCGACGCGCGAATGACCTTTGGTCGCTCGCTCGCCCGCGCCATTCAGGACGAAGAAACCATGACAACCGCTCAAGCCAAGGTCTGTATCGCCTGCCAGCAGGATGTGTCCGCCAAGCCGCGGTCCAAGGACGCGCACGGGCGGTACGTGTGCAAGGAGTGCGAGGCGAAGGCTTTGGCAACCGGGGCCGCGACGCGAGCGGCCGCGTCCGCCGCCAGCGCAGGGGAGAATGTCGGGCCCTCCGCTGCGAAGGCTGCTGACACGAGCGTGAAAGCACCGTCAGGATCAACCGTGTCGTCCGGGGGTTACGACCTCTTCGCCGAAATCCCGCAGCCCTGCCCATCGTGCTTGGCTCCGATGAAAAGCACCGCGAGTGTCTGTACGATCTGCGGGTTCAACAAGGAAACCGGCAAGGCTTTGAGAACTCAGGTTTCGGTTGAGAAGGGCGTTAAAAAGCCTGGTGGCGATATCAAGCTGCCGGTAAGTTGGGACGTGATCGCGGGCAGCATGGCCGCGCTGGTGGTGCTGGCTGGCGTGGCGGCGTGCGTGACGCCCGCGGCGATCATCCCGCTCTACATCATTCTCTCGGTGAACGGGTTCATCGGCTATGTGATGACCGTCATCATCCCGTTCCAGGACAGCGCGACGAAATGGGGCGCGTACAACCTGTTGTCCCCGGTCGTCGTTGCCGTGCTGATGGCCGTGGGCTATCCGGTGATGGGCCTGATCGCGGCGGTGATCTATCCGATCGCCGTGCTGTACTACGTCTTCTCGGTGAACTATCGATCAAGCCTGAAGAAGGTGTACCTTGTCAGCATCGGCGGGTCCGTTTTCTTGGCAATCCTTTTCGGGTTGTATGGACCGGAAAAGATTGTCGAATCAATGGGGCTGGACTGGAAGGATTTTCAATCCGACTCCTCCTCTCAGGTCGCCCCCTCCGACCGGTCTGGAGCTCCCGCACGCTCGACGCCCAACGGTGCCGCGACGGAAACAGGACCGGGCCTGTAGTTTGCCCGAGAAGGCAGGCAGTTGGGCTTGAATGTCCAAAAAGAGGCACGCGGTCGGCGAGCGAGCAATGAGGATGGCTACCCGTTCGAGCCGAACGCGCGCGAATGGTTGGATTCAGCATTCCACCTCTCGCTGGCCGATCAGAGGGTGCGGCCTGAATCTTCATTTCAGCAGCAGAAGTCTCTTCCACGTTCAGTGGCAAGAGGTGTAGGAGCGAGTTTCCATCTGCCTGAAGCACGCGGCATTCTCATCAGTGTTCGCGAGGTCGCCCGCACACGAGCGAAGCACGATCGCGCTCGAAAACCACCCCGGCGGCGTCCGGGCAAGTCGTCCGCGCGCCGTCTGAGTACGGGACTGAACGCAATCAGCCACTGAATGGTCGGGCAATCTGGTTTCAGCACTCGGGCGAACCAGCATACCGAATCGAGAACCTGAACCCGAGTGGGCGTCCTCCGGCACACCCGGCGAGGTGGAGCTTGCGAGAGAGAATTCAGACGGCCCCGACGCGTTTCAAAGTCGTCCACGCAAGAAATGCATGCGTGGTCCGACGCCGGTGCCCGCCTACACTCAAGCCCAGCCACGGGAGAAATCCGGTGCGAGGCCCTCCTAGCTCAGTTGGTAGAGCAGCTGACTCTTAATCAGCGGGTCGAAGGTT
>CAZIMT010000159.1:2967-7291 GCA_964540295.1 uncultured Phycisphaeraceae bacterium | reverse complement strand
GGCTCGCACACCGCGAGCGCCCAGGCGCGGCGCAGGCCGCATCGACCGCGTTGCCGCCAGCGAAGAGCACGTCGGCGCCCGCTCTTGCCGCCGCGAGGAACGCCGCGACGACGACGCCTCGTGTCGCTCGTGGCGAACGTCTCGCATCAGTGTCTATTCGAGCGCTTGGCATGACCATCGTCAGTCCAGCCGCGAGCATGCTGCGAACGCGGCCGCAGATCGGGTGCCCGCGGCGCAGCGCACCGGGCCGTCACTCGGCGGGAAGGTCTGGAGAGGCATCTCGCAGGTCTACTCTCGCGACGGATCGAGCTCGCGTCCCAGATAGATCGTCTGCGGGTGCGGGTCGTCGTTGTACCTAGGGATCGTTCGGAACCCCAGCGCCCGGTACAGCCCTACCGCCGCGTCAAAGTCCGGCTCGCTGTCGAGCTTCATGAACCGGTACCTCGCGCGCGAGGCCTCGTCGAGCAGACGCTCGCACATCCGCCGGCCGAGCTTGAAACCCCGGGCCGCGGGTTGAACGTACAGCCGCTTCATCTCGCACACGGGTTCGAGGTCGCCGGGCATCGCTTCGATGGAGCGCAGAGCCACGCACCCGCGCGGCACGTCATCGACCCAGCCCACAAGCAGCCGCCCGCAGGGCCGCGCGTATTTCCCCGGCAGCGCCGCCAGCTCTTGCTCGAATCCCTGAAAATCAAGCGAGAACGGCAGCGACGCGGCGTACTCGCGGAAGAGCGCGGCCGCCGCCGCGATGTCTCCGGGGGTGTCGGCTTGGGTCACGGCGAGCTTGGTCATGGCGGATGGTATCGCCGCGCGCCCGCCTCCTCGCACTCTCCTATCTGCTGCTCTGCGTGGGCGTGACCGTGCTCGCGGCGTTCCACTGGCCTGCCCCTCAAATCCTGATCCAGCAACTCTGAGTGTCTCGACGGGCCGCGGCACGGCCCTGGAAACTCTGGACCATGAAGCGGACAAGGCATTCGGCGAAGCAGATCGTGAACAAGCTGCGTGAGGCCGACGCGCTGGCGGCAACGTGGCGCAACAAGTACAACCACTGTCGTCCGCACTCGCCGCTGGGCTACGTTCCTCCGGCGGTCTACGCGACCCGGCTCGTCATCGCGTCGCCGCCATGTGCTGGCCCTCCGGTCGGGGCTGCGGCATACCTCATCACCTCTATGCTCGGCTGTCGGCGCTGATAGAGAGTGATACGAGAAATGACGGCAGACCATGATGACGCCATGCGCCGGTGAACTCGTATGTGCCGGGCTCATTAGCGCCCGAACAAGCCCATCACGTCGTGGAACGTCACCAACAAGAACATCGAACCGATCAGAACCAGGCCGACGATGGTGGCGAAGTTCTGGACCTGCACAGGCACGGGCCGGCCTCGGATCTGCTCGAAGAGCAGGAACAGGAATTGCCCACCGTCGACGATCGGGAGCGGCAGGAAGTTGATGACCGCGAGGTTCACGCTGATCATGGCCATGAAGAACAGCAGCCACACCAGCCCGCGCTCGGCGACGCGGGTGCCCAAGTGCGCGATACCGACAGGGCCTTTGAGGTGCTCGACCTTCACGGTGCCTTGGAAGAGGCGTGCGAACGTGGAATAGGTCGTGAGCATCACGCGATGCGTTTCGCGCAGGCCCATGCGGAGCGAGTCGGCGATGCCCTTGCCCTTGAGCGTGGTCTCCTTCAGCGCGAAGAGCGACGTGCTGACGGGGCTCGCCCAGGACAGCGCGTGCAGGGCTCGCACGTCCTCGCGTGGAATAGTGAGCGTGAGCTGTTCGGTCGCGTCGTTGTCGGTTGTCGAAGCAGGCGTCCCTTTGTCCGCGGAATCGGGCTTGGAATCAGGTTGGGAATCGGGCGATGAGTTTGGCACCGGCAGTTGCACCGACAAGCTCACGCTGGCTTGCGTCCCCGCCTTGGCGGCGTCGTTGGTCGCGGCGATGAGGCGTTCGCGAAGCTGCGTAAAATTGGTGACGAGTGTGCCGTTGACCATCGTGACGCGCGAGCCGGGGCGTTCGATCACGCCGACGGCTGGGGGCGTGCGGGGCGAGTCTTTCTGTGTCAGCGAAGCGAGCTGCTTGGGCGGCAGGGCCAGCAGCGTGTCGTCGTCGGAGGTATCGCCAGCGATAAACCCGATGCGGCCGTCGCGGCTGACGGAGACCGTGAGCGGGACAAGTTGTCTCGCGCCGCTTGCGTCCTTGCGTACGACAACGAGGTCGAGCTTCTTGCCCGCGCTCTCCCGGATGGTGGGGATGCCCTCGGTGACGCTGGGGAACTCGACGGAGCCGAGGCGTGCGAAGACGTCGCCAGCTTGCAGGCCTTGCTCGGTCGCGGCGGGCGTGGACTCCGCGATCTTCATGACCGGCGTGAGCCCGAGCAGGTGCCGATGGACCGCGACGGTGCCGGGGCCGGTGCGAGCTTGATCGACCTGCAACTCGGGCCTGGGTGTGAGCGTGACGTTGACGTGGCGCGTCTCGTCGGCGAACTCGGCCTCGAAGGGCTTGCCGCTCGAGGCGCGAGCCGCGATGGTGAGCGCTTCGGCGCCGGTGATCGCTCGCTGATCGCCGACCCGGACAAGCGTCATGCCCGGCTCGACGCCCGCGAGCCCGATCTTGGCGAGGATCTCTCGCGCCTGCTCGAGTTGAGCCTGGGATTTGACCTTCGGGATGGCGGTCGAGCGTGGCGGATCGACGCCGATGTCTAGGAGTTTGCTGAGCGGGTTCTCGGTTGGGGTGACGGCGAAGTGGAGAGTCTCGGCCACTCCCGCGCGGCGAACGCCAAAGAGCACCGACTTGCCGCGCTCGGCCATCGCGGTGGCCAGCACGAGATCGTTAAAAGAATTCGGCTTCTCGCCGTCGAGTTCGATGATCTCGTCGCCGGTCTTCAGCCCGGGTTCGGTGACGCCGAGCTGAGCGGCGTTCGACGCGATCGTGATCGCGGCGGCCGAGCCCGGTTCCACTTCGCCGATCGCGGCCGGTTCGGTCTTGAGGCCGGTGTTGAACACGATCACGAAGAGGATCGCGGCGAGGATGATGTTCATCACGACGCCCGCCGAGATGACGACCATGCGTCGCCAGGGTTTGCACTTTTGATAGCTGTCGGGCGCGGCGCTGACGGCCGCGGGATCAAGGTCGTCTTGCCCGAGCATTTTCACGTAGCCGCCGAGGGGGAGCCAGTTGAGGCGGTATTCGGTGGGGCTGATGGCGCTCGTGGCGGTGTTCGTTGCGAGGTTGATCGAACGAAGGTACTCGCGTTCGCTGGACCCGCGCCGCAGCCCGAGGCCTTTGCGGTAGGTGAAGATCGGCGGGCCGAAGCCGATGGCGAAAGCGAGAACCCGGATCCCGGCCCAGCGTGCGGCGAGGAAGTGGCCCAGTTCGTGGATGAAGATGATGAAGCCAAAGCCCAGGACGACGAGGAGGAAATCGAAGAACGTGGCGAGAGAAGTCATGAGTGAGCCCATTGCAAGATGGTACGCGGTCGCTGCTTCAGCATCATCGGATAAAAAAAGCCGGGGCGTCACGCCCCGGCTCTCGATTGGACCAGGACGTGTGTTAGTTCTTGTACTTCACGCCGCAGCCGTAGGGCTGGGTCGTGGGGGTCGAGACCTTCTTACCCGCGAGCAGCTCGTCCACGGCCTTGGTGACGTAGTTGGTCTTGCCAGCGGTCTCCGCGCTCTTGTCATCATCGATCGCGCCCGAGTAGGCCAGAATGCCGTCCTTGTTGACGACGTACATGGCGGGAGTGTTCTTAGCGCCGTAGGCCTTGCCCGTCACGCCGGTCTCGTCGAGAAGGACGGGGTACTTCATCGCCCAGTCCTTGACGGCCTTGGCGTTGCGCTCCTTGCCCGAACCGGCCTCGCCGACGGCGTTGGAGTTGATCGCGAAGAAGGCGACTTCCTTGCCCGCGTACTTCTCGACCATGTCGCTGGCGGTCTTGGTCTTGACGTGCTGCTTGACCACGTAGGGGCACTCGGGGCTGAACCACTCGATCACGACGATCTTGCCAGCGAGCGACGAGAGCTTGTGCTCCTTGCCCTCGGTGTCGAAGAGGCTGAAGTCAGGGGCCTTCTTGCCGACGGAAGCGACTTCCACGGTCTTCTTCTCTTCCATGTCCTTCTTGTCGTGTTTGTCGTGCTTTTTCTCGGTGGGCTGTTTGCCCTTCACCGGCGTGCTCGGGGCGGCTGGCTGGAACGCGCTCTGCGCAAAGCTCGAGGTCGAGGGGACCACCATCGCCACAGCGCCAGCGGCGATCATCGCGAACAAGGTCTTGGTCGTCGTCATCTAAAAAACTCCTGTCCCAATATTCTGGGATCAACATTCGGGCT
>CAZIMT010000159.1:415-2867 GCA_964540295.1 uncultured Phycisphaeraceae bacterium | reverse complement strand
CCCCTTGGCCTCGGCGTCCTTGATGGGGTCGAGGAACGTCGAGCAGCCCTCGTACGGATAGAACGCCAGCCAGTTCGCGCCAGGCGTGGCGATCTCGACTCGACCCTCGCTCCAAGAGATGCTGGCGGGCGGCTTTTCCGTCGGCCAGGGTTTGGGCAGGGCCGCCCGTGAGGCCGCGAATTTTTCAAGATCCTTTGAGGGCTTGGTGTCTTTCGAGAAAATCGGCAGAGAAAACTGCGTGTCGATCGATTCGAACACGCAGACCTCGCGGCAGACGACCCAATCGATGTGGGCCGAGATGTTCGCGGTGGCCCCGGCCGAGCTAGAAACCGTGCTGGAGATCTCGATCGGGATCAGCAGAGTGACTTCGCCCTCGTAGACATGATCGAGGATTTCGCCAGCCGAAACATGCCGCACCGGCCCGGGCCAGAGGATCTCGCCCGCCTTGAACCCGTCGGGCAGCGTGAGCATTACGCGCACCGGGGTTCCGGTGTCATTCTTGCCGTTCCAATAGACGTGCCAGCCGTCGCGAATCTTGAGGTTCACGCCGATCTGGGTGGCGTGCCCGGGGACGAACGTGGTCTCGGGCGCGATCAGCGAGACGGTCACATGAAGTTCGCTTAGGGGCATGTTTTCCGATGACGCTTGTGGCGGAACGTGAGCCTCGCTTAAGCCGCTCGACCCCAGCAATGCACCGACGAAGATCGCTGCACTCACCAAATAGTTCATACTCGAACAGTGGGGGCCTCGAAAGGGTGAGTCAAGCGGCGGACAAAGGGGGCGCATAAACCAAGGAAGCGTTCTATTGTGATCGTCATGACAACCCTTCTAACGACGCCCGCCGCTCGGCTCCGTTCCATCGTATTGCTGCTCGTTCTATGTGCGGCATTGATAGCAAACGTTGGCTGCTCGCAGAGCCCGACGGACAAGGACATCGTGCGGATCGAGATGACCGAGTTGCGTGATTTGGCCAAACGGGCCGAGACAAGCCCTAAGCGGCTGCTGATCCTCGATGCTCGCTCCGCCCGGGCGTTCCAGGCCGAGCACATCGCCGGTGCGACGAACATGCAGCTCTATGAAGTCAACATGGAACTAGGGACCAAAGCCAGACTCAAGGCGTACAAGGAGATGGTGGTGTATGGCGACGACGCTGGCAGCCCGCCCGGCAAGGGGCTTACGAAGCGGCTGATGGGGGCGGGTTATGACGACGTGCGTTTTTATGCTGGTGGTCTGAAAGAATGGAAGGCCAGCGGATTCCCGACAAAGACGGGAAGTCCGTCGGGAAATCCAGAGGAAAGTCGGTCCGGAAGTCCTCCTGGAGATCCGGCCGAACGGCAGTCAACCCCGAGCGAATTGCCTCGGTAGGCACCGGGCGACCATCGGGCGACGCGATTCCAGCGATCGGCGTATTTGATCGCGGCCCCCTCCCCGTCTACCGTTGCCTCAGTTACACACAGGGTTCTGTCCCCGATTTTTCTCAGCAGGAATGGAAGAACGAATGGCTGTCCTCGCAGAACGCAGACTTGAGATCGTCGCCGAAAACCGTACCCACCCGACCGACACGGGCTCGCCCGAGGTCCAGGTGGCCATGATCACCGAGCGGATTCGCGACATCGCGGAGCACCTCAAGATCCACGACCACGATTTTCACAGCCGCCGCGGGCTGGTTTTGATGGTGGGCAAGCGCAACCGCTTGCTGAAGTACCTCGCCAAAACCGATCCGCAGCGCTATCAGACGCTGATCGCCCGACTCGGGCTCCGCAAGTAAACCAACACCCACCGGCCCGCGATCAGGCATGATCGCGGGCCGATTGTTTTTCTATTTGGCCCGCCTCGACCTGCGGCAGTGGGCACCGGACAGTTGAGAGATTTTTCATTTCGTCGCTCCTCGAACGCCGCGTTTCACGCGGCCTCCTTCGCGGCGGTTGCGTTCAAGCGATCCTCTTTCAACTGCTCGATGCCTTCTGCCTCAAGGACCTCTCGGGGAGGCCTGCAACTCGTGCCGCGTGCTGGTGCTGAACAAGCGCCGCGCTGGGCCCGGGTCGCGTCATTTGGGCTCTCACGGAAGGATCAAAATCATGGCAGTTCTTTCTTCTCCCGGCAGCGGCGACCGCGTCATCAAGCTCGAGCGGGCTATCGGCGGACGCACGCTCACTATCGAGACCGGCAAGGTCGCGCGGCAGGCCAACGCCGCCGTCGTGTGTAGCTACGGTGGCAGCACCGTGCTCGCCACCGTCGTCCGGGCCGCCCCTCGCGAGGGCACCGATTTCTTCCCGCTGACGGTCGATTACCGCGAAAAAATCTCTGCGGCTGGCAAGTTTCCCGGCGGGTTCCGCAAGCGTGAAGGCGCTCCCAACGAAAAAGAAGTCCTGACCATGCGGATGATCGACCGCCCGATCCGCCCGCTGTTCCCTGACGGGTTCATCGAAGAAGTTCAGGTCCAGGTTTTCGT
>CAZIMT010000159.1:0-405 GCA_964540295.1 uncultured Phycisphaeraceae bacterium | reverse complement strand
AGCCACGACGGCGAGAACGACACCGACGTCCTCGCGGGCACCGCGGCCTCCGCGGCTCTGGCGATCAGCGACCTGCCCTTCGAGGGCCCGACCGCGACCGTCCGCGTGGGCCGCATCCACACCGACGCCGGCCCGCAGTTCGTCATCAACCCCACCGTCAGCCAGCTCGATTTCTCCGACCTGGACATGGTCCTCACCGGCCATAAGGACGGCGTGAACATGATTGAGGTCGGCGCGGCCGAGGTCGATGAGGCGACCACCCTCGCCGCCATCAAGTTCGGCATCGAGTACATCAACGAAACCCTCGGCATGATCGACGAACTGGTCGCCAAGTGCGGCAAGAAAAAGTTCATCGGCGAGCTGGTCCTGCCCGCGGTCCAGCCCGGCAGCAGCATCATGCCCGGG
>CAZIMT010000158.1:0-7318 GCA_964540295.1 uncultured Phycisphaeraceae bacterium | reverse complement strand
GTTGAAAACCTGACCCGCTAGAGAAGGTAGTTGAAGAAGAAGAGAAGAAGAGAAGGCAGGCGGGACGCCTGCTCTACAAGATTGGGTAGGGATTCTGACTGATGCGGTATGTGGCGATCGATCTTGGGGACAAGCGCACCGGGTTGGCGGTGGGCGATTCGGAGACCAGGGTGGTCTCTCCGCTGTCGGTGGTTGAGGTCGGCATCAGCGTCGCCAACGGCACGGCGTTGCTCGAGGCGATCGCTCGGGCGGTGGAGCAGCAGCTTGGGCCGGCGCGAGGGGCGGGGTCGCCGGGGCGGCGGCTCGATAGCCCGGGAGAGCTGATCGTCGGGCTGCCAATTAACATGGACGGCAGCGAGGGGCAGCGGGCCAAGATCGTGCGGTCGTTCGGCCAGCGCATCGCGGCGCGCACAGCCCGGGCGGTGACTTTTCAGGATGAGCGCCTGACGTCGGCTCAGGCGGACTGGACGATGGCGCGGTCGGGCATGACCCACCAGCAGAAGAAGGAACGGCGGGACGCGCTGGCGGCGGCGGCGATCTTGCAAGATTTTTTGGACGGACCGGGGGAGAGATGAGCTCTTGTGCCACTCTGCCTGTGTCCGTGGCCTGTGGCCTGTGGACAACCAGATTCTCGTGAATTATCTGAACTGAGTTATTGCCAAGAATTACGAGACTTGATAGCTTCTTTTCATGCAATTCACGCAATTCATGCGGCGTTCATTCGCGGTGGTGTGGGTGCTTTGCGTCGGGTGCCTTCTCTCGGGGTGCCAGACGGGCCCCAGGATCTATGACATCCCTACTCACATTGATTTCGACGTGGCCACGGGCGCGTGGTCGGTGGTGACGTCCGGAACAGGCGGCGTCGAGCAACTGCCGCAGACCATCCCCGTGTTCTCGACCTGGCAGGGTGAGCGTCGCGAGGGCGTTTGGGTCGTGCTGGGATCGGATGGTGCGAAGAAGATCCTCGTTTTCGAGAAACGGGGGTACAAGGACGACGACCGCAGTTGGGACAAACTCGAGGTGCCGGATGTCATCGATCCAGTGTCCGGAGGGTTGCGGATCATTCTGAGCGATAAGGAAGTTGGGGTCGCCGCTAGAGATTGGTCCACCACGCCCCCCTTGAAGATGATCGTCCCGGTTCTGAAGCGATTTGGGGAGAAAAACGCGGGATCAGGAATTGAGCATCGAGCTGGTAGAATATAGTACTTGATAATGAGTTATGACATGATATCTCGCCGAATTGCTGCGACAACACTCTCTGGTTTGGTGCTACTCGTAATGCTCGCAAGCGCGCAGTCTGGACTGGACAGCCGCGTCCGCTCGGTCCCGGTTGAGGTCGTGTTTTTTCAGGCATCTGGGCGAGCCGACTTGGTCACGCGCGCGATCGACGAAACTTTTTTCGTTAATTTGCGAGCCACGCTCCCGGACTCGATCCCGGTCCGCACGGTCGGTCCGGACGGCACGTCCACGCCCGGCATCACTTACGGCGGCACTACCGGCGTGCGGCAATCGCCGCCGCGGGCGCGTTAGGCCGGGAGCTTATTTCGTTTGATACGTACCAACTGATCTGAATCGAGAATTAGAGAACGAGCGACGAACCCTTTGCGATTTCTTTCGGGAGTTGACTTCTCTTTAACTCCTCTGCGCTCGTGGCCGTGAGCGGGGAAATTTCGATGATGCACTCGAGCTTACCTTCGGGGGTGCGGGGGATTTTTACGTTGGCGGCTTCGAGCCAGCGAGCGGCGCGTTGGGTCTGGAGTTCGCGGCTGCTCTCCACGCTGTCTGTGCCCGTCGCGTTCTTAATGGGCGCGAACTCTTCCACGCGGTCGGTCTCGTAGACGATGGATGACTTACATCTGGCGAGGGCGTCGAAGACGAAGCGTTCGAGTTTGACACCGTTGTTAGTGGTCGGGTTTACGGGCGCGCCGGTGCTTATGTTTAGACAAGAGATTTTTTTCTCAGCGCGGTGGTAAGGCAGCGCGAAAGCGGGGTCGGTGGCGAGTTTTTCGATGAAGTTGACGCCGATGATGTGGATGGCGATGGAGCCGCAGAGGAAGCGGAGTTGGCCGTTCGCGTCGCGAGCGTTGGCGAGTTCTTTGGGCATGTCGGAGTATTCGATGACGTCGAGCTTGCCGCGGACGTTGCAGAAGACGCCGAGTTTTTCGTCGGGGTAGGCCTTGGGCACCATTTTGCTGGACATCTCGGCCGAGGAATCCGGGGCGGATGCGTGAAGCCCGATGAAGACGGGGTCGAGGACGCGGACGGTGGGGTTGTCGACTTGGAAGTAGCTGAGGTGCTCGATGCCGCGGCGGCGCATGTCGGCGAGGGCGCCAGAGCTGTGGAGAGCCTTGATGGAGCCGCCGTGGCCGTCGGGGTTGCTGGCTACCTCGGACTTTGACGACATCAGGAGCTGGCCGGTTTTGATGTCGAAGGACGGCATGACGCCTTGAGGAAAGAACATGACATTGGAGCGGTCGAGGCCGAAGTAAGAATGCTCGCTAAAGAACGCGACGGTGGCGGCGTGGTTGAGTGGGCTGGTCATGATGTACCAGGGGACGGGGCGGCCGTAGCGGCGTTGGGCGGCGAGCAGGTTCTCGGCGAAGAGTTGGAAGAGCGGTTTTTTGGTGATGGGAGTTGCGGGATAGCAGCCTTTAGGGCCTTCGTAGCCGAGGCGTGAGCCCTGGCCCCCAGCGACCACGAAGGCGGCGATCTTGCCAGAGTTCAAGAGTTGTTCGCCAGCGGTGTGGGCGGCTTTGTGGTCCCAGGCGCGCACTTTGGAGGCGGGGTCGTAGGGGTAGTAGTGCGCGGGCTCGATCAAGCCGGAGAGGTCGAGCGTTGGAGATTTCTTGATATAAGTTTCGACGAGCGCGGGGAGGGCGCTGAGGTCGATGAAGTTGAGCTGGTTGAGGAGGGCACGCTGGGCGTCCTCGGGAAGCTCGTGGTACCACTCGAGGACATGAGCCTGGTGGACGTCTTCGAGACGTTGCTTGAGAGCGGCGAGTTCTTGCATGAGGTGTGGTCTTTCGCGCGAGCGGTGTGGCCAGGATCTGAATGATATCGTCGGCGTTTAGAGTGAACGGCCGAGCAGGACGACGGCGTGGACCTCGACGGCTCGGCCTTCACCAATGGCGTCGACGCGTTCGTGGGTCTTGCCCTTGATATTCACACGCTCGATGAGGATGTTGAGGCACTCGGCTAGGCGAGCGTGCATGGCGGGCTTGTGCGGGCTGAGCTTAGGGCGTTCGAGGATGACGGTGGCGTCTAGGTTCACGACAGACCAGCCGTCGGCGAGGGCGCGGCGGGCGGCCTCGCGGAGGAAGTCGGTAGAGTCTTGCGATTCGTGGCGTGGGTCGGTGTCGGGAAAGAGCTGGCCGATGTCAGGGAGGGCGAGTGCGCCGAGGATGGCGTCGGTGACGGCGTGGAGCAGGGCGTCGCCGTCAGAGTGTGCGACGGGGCCCCGGTCGTGCGGGATAGGCGTGCCGCCGAGGATCAGTGGCTTGCCGAGGCCGTGAGGCGGCAGAGGTTCGAGGCGGTGGAGGTCGTAGCCGTGGCCGATGCGGAATTCGGTCGAAGGCGGGGCGGGGGGCGAACTTTTCGTGGTCGGCGTCGTTGAAGGTCGTGCATCGTGCGGTCTCGTTGGTCTCATTGCCTCAGCGTAGCCCCTGCCCGCACGGATCCCAAGCGTTTCATCGGGCTGGTGAATAGGCTCGTGAGTGTTGGGGCTTATGGTTCAGGGCGAATCGGACCGATAGAGTCGGGCGTTGGTCGGGGTTGAGTGGAGCACGCTGGAAGAAGGTGGGGCTCGCGAGATCGGCCCGGGCTCGATACCCTGAAGCTCTCGTGTTCGATGTGAGGTCTGTGATTGGCACCCTTAAGATTTTCCACCCGCCCTGCGATGGAGGCTTTGAGATGATGAGTTTGAAGATGAACGGCGCTCGAACCTTGACTGGCATTGGCGCTGTGATCGTGGCGGCCCTGGGCGTGATGAGCCTGGTGAGTACGGGTTGCTCGTATTCGGCGGGCGGCTCTGGCTACAGCGACGACACCTTTCTGTACCCCAGCACAGCGCAAGTGCCCAAGAGTGTGACGTTGGTTGATACGCGGACAGGGCAGACGCTCTGGTCGTATGAGATCCCGGTGGGGCGGCGACTGGTGGTGTCGTTCAACCGAAACGTTGAGCCGCAGAACGCGCTCACGCCGGATCGGATGAACTGGGACGAGTTGGACTCCTCGACTTCCAGCGGATCGCTGGAGAACTCGATGCTCGTGCCGGACCGGAACGGGCGGCGTCTGGACGTAAGGGTCCGTCTCGCGCCAGAGCTGCCGGCGGGGGCCTCGGCGGCTCCGAACCCGTCGAAGTAAACGCATGCGGATTGCGCGTGCTTGAACACATCAGAGTGTGTGAGCCGGGCCCGGGGCGGGTATGCGCCGGGGGAATGACTCGGGCCTGAGCCTGGCCTGAATCGGGGGCCCGACTCGAGGTGTCGTTACGCGCCGATGGCGACTTCCTTCTGTGCGTCCCAAGTGAAGACCTTGCTTTGGCGGTAGCTCTCGACGGCCATTTTAATGGCGACCATGACGGCCGTGCCGAGTTCGACGTTGCAGTTGGGCTTGGCTTTGCCGCGGATAGAGTCGATCCAGTTTTCGTAGTGGTCTCGGCCGTCTTTGTCGCCGGAGGCTTCGAGGATGAAGTTTGCCCAGTTTTTACCGGGGTCGGCTTTGAGCATGTCGGCGTTGGCCTTGCGGAACTCGGGGGCCCAGGCGCCTTGCTCGCCGACCTTCCATCCCTTGGCGTCGGGCTCCATTTGGCCGTGCTGACCGCGGATCATTTCGGGGACGCCGACGTCGTTGACCATGACGCTGGAGAGGAAGACGGAGTGCGTGTCGTAATCGGCGGTGAGGAGCATGGTGTCGGCGATGTCTCGGCCGTCTTTTTCGATGTATTGCCCACCGCCGGACATCACGCGGCGCGGGTACGCGCCGTTCTGTCCGTGGATAGCGAGCAGGAGCGGGCTGAGCCAGTGGTACATGAGATCGGTGGCGACGCCGCCGTTGTAGGCGTAGTACTTGCGGAAGCGGAAGAAGTGGTCGGGGTTCCAGGGGATATTCGCGGCCAGCCCGTGCTTGTGTCCCAGCCAGCGTTCCCAATCGACGTGGCCATCGGCGGTGGGGGCGTTCTTGGGGCTGGCGTCGTCGTCGATCTTCCAGTTGAACTGCCCTTCGCGGCTGTTGCGGCAGTAGGAGCCTTGGCTCCAGACGACCTTGCCGATGCGGCCAGCCTTGATTGCTTCGCCGGCCTTCCACCAGCGGTCCTCGCTGGTGCGTTGCGGCCCAACTTGGAGCACGCGGCCGGTTTTGCGAACAGCGTTGCGGCAGGCGATCGCTTGTTCGATGGTGAGGCTGAGCGGTTTCTCGACGTAGACGTCCTTGCCGGCCTCCATCGCTTCGATGGCGATCTTGGTGTGCCAGTGGTCGGGCGTGGCGATGAGCACGGCGTTGACGTCCTTGTTGTCGAGGACACGCTCGTACTCGTTGACGGCTGAATTCTCGTCGCCCTTGATTAGCGCGCGAGCATGCTCGCGGCGGCGGCGGTAGACGTCGCAGACCATGGTGACGGCGATGTTCTCTTTGGCGGCTTTAGAGAGGAAGTTCTCGACGTGGAAGGTGCCTTGGCCGCCGGTGCCGATGACGGCGATGTTGAGCCGGTCGTTGGAGCCGCTGGTCCGTGCCCAGGAGAGTGCGGGGAGGAACGCGGCCCCGGCGGAGAGGGCGGCGGCGGAGTGGAGGAATTGGCGGCGGTTGAAGCCGGTGAGAGATGAGGTGGGGGATGAGGTCGTTGTGCGATGGTTGGGCATGAGGACTCCTCGGTGATCGGTAGTATGCAGAAATCGCACCACGAATGCAAGTGCCCTCGGAACGACGAAGCCACGGCGATTCTCTTGGTGACCCGCGGTCAGTATGCCAGGATCGTGAACGTTCATACCACCGTTGTGATCGTGGCCAGGATCGTCGGGCTTTTGCTGATGCTGATCGGGTTCGGCCGCACGCCAACGAAGGAGGCCTTGCCATGACCTCAGAGTTTGACGCCAGGCCGGGCCGCGGCGCGTTTGTTTTGGTTGCCGGGCTGCTCGGATTTGCGGCTCTCGTGCCGATCTTCGGGTATTCGGTTCATCAGGCGCAGTTGCGGCTCAACGACTCGGGGATCTGGGGCTGGATCATTGCGGCGAGCGTGGTGGTGGCGATCGTGGGCGTGGTCTGCTTGAAGGGGCTCGCGACTGTTGCGCCGAACACCGGGTAGGTGGTTGTGCTTTTCGGCACCTACAAGGGGACGATCAAAACGCAAGAGTTCTGGTGAGTGAACTCGTTTGCGAAGCGGACGCCGATCTCGTTGCGGACGCGGAACATGGTGACGCCGACGATCAAGGTCAACGACATCTGCGGCAACTCAATCGAGATCGGGACAGTGGTGGTGTGGCGTGTGGTCGATGCGGCCCGGCCGTCGTTTGACGTGGAGAATCTTTCGAGATTGGTGGACACGCAGTGCGAGTCGGCCTTGCGGCACCTGGCGTCGATTTATCTCTTCGACGCGCACGAGGAGATGCACGACGGCAAACCGGAGGGCGCGAGAAGTCGGTGCGAGGCTCGACGGACGAGGTCAGCAAGGCTCTCGCGGCCGAGCTTCAGGAACGCGTCGCCAAGGCCGGGGTGACGATCGAGGAGACGCGGCTTTCGCGCCTCGCGTAAGCGCCGGAGATCGCGGGCGCGATGCTGCGTCGTCAGCAGGCGGACGCGATCGTTTCGGCGCGCTTCCGGATCGTCGAGGGCGCGGTAGGCATGGTCGAGGCCGCGCTGGAACACCTGGAAAAAGGCGGGAAGATACGGCGTAATGACGAGCGGAAGGCCGCGATGGTGAGCAACCTGATGGTGGTGCTGTGCGGCGACCGCAGCGTGCAGCCGGTGGTGAATACGAGGACTCTGTACACGGGGTGATGTCGAGAAAGTTCGCGGATCTAAAGAACGACACGCTTGCGCGAGAGGTTCGTTCGGATGCACGGCTCTGAACGAGATTGAGGGAGCGGAACACGAAAGTGGGTCACGCTCGCGCTAGAACATGCGAAAGCAATCTGTGGGGTTGTACGAAACTTTGCCGCGATAAAGCACGGTCATGGCCGACGAACGCAAGTCCATTCTCCTTCGCATTTCACCTGTGCTGTGGGAAGAGATCAGCCGCGGTGCTCAGCGTGATTTACGCTCGACCAATGCGCAGATTGAGTTCCTGCTCAGGCAGGCTTTGCGAGGTCAGGACAAGGGTGGGGGT
>CAZIMT010000157.1:6591-7327 GCA_964540295.1 uncultured Phycisphaeraceae bacterium | reverse complement strand
CCGGACCTTGTCGTTGTCGGCGAACACACCGAGGCAGACCGGGTTGTTGAGCACATCGAGCACTCGGCGACCGGTCCACTTGCCGCCGCCGACACTCTTGCCCGATCGCTTCGACAGGCGGCGCTTGGTCGTCCATCCCTCAACGCCCATCAGTCCGATCCGCTGCTTGACGACGCGGCCGCGCAGGCTCGATTGGAACGCCTCCCAGCCCGCGCTCGATCCGCGATTGGTCGTCGTCCCGCATCTTTGCCGGGGAGGCTGACGACTGTGCCATCTCGCCGAACGATCGACCGACACTACTTTGGAATCGCCTCCACCAACATGACCCAGCCCGCACTCTTAATAAACTCCAACAGGTGCCCGGCCGGACCCGCCAACGTCAGATCGTCGGCGGTAAGGAGCGGTTTGGCCGGAGCGCTCCAGAACCCGGGCTCGACGTTGTGAAGTTTCAGCCGCTCCCGCAGGGTGTCGGCCGCCATTGAGAAGGCGTATAGCTTGGTGTTCGGCGTCAGCAGCCGTCCGAGGCCTTCGAGAACGCCCCCGCCGATCTCCTTGTAGACGTGCTCCCGCAGGATCGTGACCACGGAATCGAGCCCGAACACGAAGCGGATGGGATCGGCCGAGTATCGCCGAAGAAACGTCGACACCCGGAACGTCTCGGCACAGTTTGTCAACATCGAAGCGTGCCCAGGCTGAAACACCCTGTCAACGCTCGCACGAAACCCGTGCGTCGATG
>CAZIMT010000157.1:0-6581 GCA_964540295.1 uncultured Phycisphaeraceae bacterium | reverse complement strand
GTCGTCACCAGCGACCGAGACCTCGAGCAGCGGCAGCGGCCCTCGCTCGGTGGTAATCCCCTCGGAAGCCAACAGGGCCGCCGCTCCCCGCATCATCGGTTCGAGCTCGGGATTGTCCCGTCTCAACGAGCAGCGATGCACCAGCAACGACCGTTTGCGAAAGACTGACGACGGCTGATCCATGTTCCCATGCTCGTCAAATACCACGGCCGACGTCAGACCGCGTGCAAGCATCTCCAGCGCCACCGACCGTTGATCGGCGTGCTCCGCGAACGCCGGACCGGTGCAGTCCATCACGTCAGATCTCGAGGTTGTTCATCGAGAGTCCGTCAAGCAGCGACCCCAGCATCTCAGACAATGATGAGCGCTGGTAGTACGCCCCGAACATCAGGTTGACTCTAAGCACTCCCAGCGATTGCTGCTGCCGTTCCGCACTCGGATCGTGCAGCGCGGTGTGCAGCAGGATGTCGCTCGGGGCCACGCCCGGTTGGTGCTGAAAAGGAAGCCCGATCCAGCCGTGACACGCGTTCCCGCCCTTAAAGCTGCGCGTCGCCACGGTGTCGGCGAATACGGAGACGGCGCTCTTGTCGCCGCGGGTCGCGACAAGCCGCCTTGTGAGCCAGTCGTACTCGCAGGCCAACATCGATCGCAGCCGCTCTCGCGACACGTAGCGCTCGCCGCCATGTCGTAGGCCGAGACGGAACTGGCGACCGTGCCCGCGGCCCCTCCCACGCGGAAGAACCAGCGCGACACTTCCTGGCCGCTGCCGATCTCGGCGAACGCGCCGTACGCCGAATGATCGATGTTCAGCCGCAGGGCCTTGGCGTTGGTGTCAAGCGTGTCTGCCACGGATCCGTTCTTCCAATGAAAGCCGTCGATCGGGTTCGTGCTCTCGGGAGACTCTGCCGGCCGCGCCGGTGCCTCGAAGCTCCCGCCCAGCGCCAGGTGAAGGTTGGCCCGCTGCGCTAGTGTAGTGGAGGATTGATCGCGTGTGGCGGTCGTGGTGCAACGCTGCGACCCGCGAAGAGGCCCGATCTTCCGTTCAGTTCTTCTCGCCGGTAATCGCCCGGAACGCGATCGCCGCGGCGACCGCGCCCGCGATATTACCCACAAGGTGGACCCACAGGTCCGCCCACTTCACCAGGCCCATGATGCCCAGGCCGATGGCCACGGCGGGGTTGAATGCGCCGCCGGAGATGCTCCCCACCGAGTACGCGCCAGCGAGGACCGTGAACCCGATCGCCAGCCCGTAAAACGAGTTGTTCGCGTTGGCCTTTGCGGTGGCGACGTTCAGGACCACATACGCCAGCGCAAGGGTGAAGAGGCACTCCGCGAGGAGCGCGGGCATCGGATCGATCGACATCGCCGTGATCGTCTCGCCTTGTTTCAGGAAGAGTACGGCGAACGAAGCGAGCGCGGCCGCCAGGATCTGGGCGATGATGTACGGCGCGGCATCTCGCGCGGCACACTTGCCGCGGAGCACCACGGCGATCGTGACCGCGGGGTTGTAGTGGGCACCGGAGATGTGCCCGCCCGCGTAGACCATGGCCATGAGGACCGACCCGATGGCGAGCGGGGCCATCGCCCCCGCGCCGCCGGGATCGATGACCGTCATACCGATGGTGAGGACGAAGAAGGAGGTGCCGATGAACTCGACGACGTGGGCACATCGACCCCAGTCGAACTCGAGTGTGCCTGTCAGTGACGGGAAACAGAGCGCGATACGGTTCGATTCAATGCAGAAGCATCCAGTTCTACGCGGAGACCGACCCGCTCGCGCGAAACACGCGGCCGGCCCTGAAGCTCTGTGCGGAGAATCAAATGCTTGAATACATCGCGCTCGGCATGCTGCTCCCATCCCTCACGGCCCTGTTCTACATCTTGATCTTCATCCACGACATCCCGTACATGATCGCCAAGAGACGCAATCACCCCCAGCAGGAGGCCATCCACTATGCCTGCTGGCTCAGCCTCTTCACCCTTCACGCCATGTGGCCCATCGTATTCCTCTGGGCCGTATCGAATCGCGGGCCCATCGAGGTCGCGCCAAGGGGTACGGCCGGAACTCCTGGTGCCCCCGCAAGCTCTGGCGATACTGCCGAACTACGACGCACAATCGAGAGTCTGCAAGCCCGCCTCGCTGCGCTCGAGAACGCCGGTTCTACCGCGAAGGGAGCCCGCTCATGATAGAGATGATCTTCGGCGTGTACGGCGTGATCTGGTGGCTCATCTCCAAGCCGGTCAAGATCCTGCCCATCCACCTCTGGACAGTCGTTACATCGATCTTCATCGCTGCTGTCACGATCATCTTTCTATTCATCTGGCTGGGTCGCTACCAGCCCGTCACCAAGTACGCCCGCACCTATGCCATCACTACATCCGTTATCTCCGAGGTGCAGGGCCGCGTGATCGAGGTCACACGAGACGGTGGCAAGCCCCTCAAGACGGGCGACATGCTCTTCAAGATCGACCCCGAGACCTACGAGTCTCGCCTCGATTCCATCGCCGCCCAACTCAAGCTCGCGGAGCTCCGCCTCAAGCAGGAAAGCGACCTCGTCGCGAGCGGTGCTGGCAACCAGTACGACCTGGACACAGCCACCAGCGAAGCCGACCGCCTCAAGGCCGACCTTCGCGGCACCCAGTATCAGTTAGCGGCTACCACCGTCCGCGCCCCCGCCGACGGCTACGTCACCCAGGTCGCCATCCGACCCGGCCAGTTCGTCGTCCCCATCGCCTTCTCACAGGTCATGGTCTTGGTCCACGCCGAGGCCCCAATCCTCGTCGCCGGGTTCCCGCAGGCAGGCATCGAGTTCATCAACGCTGGCGACGAGGCCGAGATCGCTTTCGACGCCGCACCTGGCCGACTCTTCAAAGGTAAGGTCAAGGCCGTCCGGCCTCTGATGGCCGAGGGTGCGGCCTCCGCCAGCGGCATGCTCGTCGCGGGCGACGAATCCGGCAAACGCGGCCGCACACCCATCAGCATTGAGATTACCGACGAGGACTATGCCAAGTACAACCTCCCTGCTGGCTCCAGCGCCACCGAGGCCGTTCTTACCGGCAAGATGCATCACTTCAACATCCTGCGCCGCATGATCCTTCGCATCAAGAGCTGGGACACCTGGGTCGTCGTTGCTTAAAGCACATCAGCCATCGCAACGGAGTAAACGACCATGCAGCACATCTCAATCGCCTATCGCGCAAGCGGTTCAGCCGCCTTGACGATGGCTCTCTCGGCCGCTTTCCTTACTGCCCTCTCCGGGTGCGCCAGTCAAGGCCCCGCCCACGCGCGACGAAGTCGTCAAGAATGCCCTTCCCGATAAAGTCATTCCCGGTGTCTGGTCCACCGCCGCCCAAACTGGCACCGTCCCCGGTGGCTGGGTCCGCTCTTTCAACGATCCCGGGCTTGAGGCGATCGTCGGCGAGGCTATGAAGAGCAACTTTGACCTCCGCGGTGCCCGCGCCAAGCTCGATGCCGCCTCCGGTGGCGCCAGCGCGGCCGATGCCGCCCTTAAGCCCGTCGTCTCCGCATCCGGTGCCGCGGCCGCGCAGGGCGGATCCAGCGAACAGCGCTTCGACAGCCGCGGAGCCGGGCTGACCGCCTCATGGGAGCTTGACGTGTGGGGCCGCCTGCGTGCCCAGTCGGGTGCTGCCCAAGCCCAGTACGAGGGTGCCGCGCTGGACTACGAGTTCGCCCGCCAGTCGATCGCTGCCGGTGCAGCAAAGGCCTGGTTCATCGCGAGCGAAACCCTTCAGCAGCAGAAACTCGCTGACCAACAGGTAGCCACGATCGAAGACATGTCCCGCGTGATCGACGCTCGCCGTGCGGCGGGCAAGGTCGGCGAGCAGGACTCACGTCTCGTGAAAGCCGAGCTCGCAGCGGCAGAGGAACGCCAGCGGGCCGCCCAGTCCGCCCACAAGCAGTCCACCCGTGCCTTGGAAGCCATCCTCGGCCGTTACCCCAGCGCCGAACTTCAGGCCGCCCCCCAGTTCCCCCCGGTGCCCGCTGCCGTCTCCGCCGGGGTTCCTTCCGAAATCCTCGAACGCCGTCCCGATGTTGCTGCCGTCGAGCGCAACGTCAACGCTGCCTTTAAGAATGTTGAAGCCAAGACACTCGCCCGACTCCCGCAACTCTCCCTCACCGCCCGAGCTGGCGCCGCCAGTCTGGGCGGCTCGTTCTTCAACGTTGGTGCGAACTTCTTTGCCCCCATCTTCGACGGCGGAGCCCGCAAGGCCGAGGTGAAGATCGCCACCGCCCAGCAGGAGAGCACCCTGGTAGCTTACGGCCAGACCGCCCTCCGCGCCTTTACCGACGTTGAGAACGCATTGGAGAGCGACGAAGCCCTCGCCCAGCGCGAAGCCCTCCTCACCTCCGTCGTCAAGACTAACGAAGACGCATACCGCCTCCGCAAGATCGAGGCCGACATTGGCAAGGCTGACACCCTCGGTCTCCTTCAACTGCAGTCCAAGGTCAACTCCGCTAAGTCCGGCCTCATCTCCCTGCGTCAGGCCAGACGCTCTGAACGGGTGAACCTGCATGTGGCATTGGGAGGTAGTTTTCAGTCCTCGCGTGACTGAAGGCGATATCGCTTTATGTCATTGCAAGCCCCGTAAGCTGGATGATTCTTCAACCCACTTGCCAGAGACATTGCTTCAACTCTGTTTGCCCCCGCCTCGCCGTCGTGATTTCCGACCACGGCCCCTTCCCCCGCGTGTGTTGATCCAGCGGGCCATGGAGACGGCGGGGTTCCCCCCCGCCGGCCGGGTAAGCCAGCACCGAGACTCCGCCGACGAGATCTCCCTTGCCATCCAGGTACGACTTCACGCCACCCAGAAGTCGATGTTGTTCAGATTCAGCCACGCGATGTTGGGGCTGAGCGTCGACTCAAAGCAATAGACATTGCGCGTGTGGTCGATGACCGTGCGTCGGTACGTCGGCGTGATGTTGTCGGGCTTCGCTGTCTTTGCCGCCGGCGTGCCACCGAACGCCGCGCGATAGAACACCCAGTTCTCATCGCCCATCGCGCTGAGCACACCCATCGGGTCGTGGGCCACGCCGGCCAGAACGGCCCGCGTGTGCGGGATCCGCAGGCGCTCCAGATGCTCATGGAACTGACGGTTGTTGCCAACGGTCTCGTCCCTGTCGCCGATGACCATGCGGACCAGCGAGCCCTTGGTGATCGCCGCGGCGTTGTCCTCGGCCAGCCGGCGCGGGCTCACGCTGCGGAAGTACGCCTGATCGCCGCCATAGACCTTCGCGAGCACTTCCACGGCCCGCTTGCGCCCCGCGCGCGGAGCCTGGATCAGTTCGGCCTGCATCGGCGCCGCACCGACAATCGACACGGCCCCGAACATCTCGGTGTGCTTGAAGCCCAGCCGCGCCGCGCCGTACCCGCCCATGCTGAACCCGTCGAGCATCCGGCCCTCGCGAAGTGCCGTCGTGCGGTACGTCGCGTCGATGTGCGGCACGAGGTCTTTGACGATCACGCTCTCCAGCGGCGCCGTGCCGTCCTTCCAATCGACGTACATCCCCTCAACCAGCCCGTTGACGAGGACGACCAGACACGGCGGCGTCTTGCCCGCCTCGATCGCCGCATCAAAGTGGGCCGCGACCTTGGCGATCCCCGCCGCGCCGCCGCCCAAGCCGTGCAGCCAGTAGACGACGGGGAAGCGCCGGTCCGTGTTTTCCGCGGCCAAATACGCCGCGGGCGTGTAGAGGTGGTAGCTGGCCGCCCTTGGCGGCAGCGCTCTCGAAGGTGTGGAACGACACACGCGGGGCCTTGACCTCGCGCGTGACCCACTCGATATCGGGCGTGGGCCGTGCTGCTGGCGAAACCGACGTCGGGGTCTCTGACTGCCGAGCCAGAACCGACCCGCCGAGCAACGCCATCACGACCAGAAGCATGGCGATGAAGCGACCAGTCTGTAAGCGCGGAGTCTCCATGAGTGGAGGAACATCAGGCTGGCACCTCATTGCCCGGTTGGCTGCGTGGCATATTGGGCCGCGACTGCGTTTGCATCATGCCTCTGCTGTCGTGGTCAACACCAACAGGAACGGACGGTGCGAAGATGGGGGCCACCGAGTGTTTTGCCGAACCTCACCGTCCACCCGAGATCGCGAGAGTGAGAGAGGAGTTCAGAGCCTTCATCCCGGAACACGTCATGTCCTGACCGCTGGCCTCTGAATCGGCCTCGAACCGAGAGCGCGTCGCCGCGGGGGGCGAACTCGCCACACCACGCGGATTCTGCGGGGGTTTGGGCCAAGTCGCCGCCGCGGGCCAAACCGTCCCACCCGTGAACCAAAACGGCTCCGCGAGAGGCGGAGCCGTTCAGAACCCCCTATCGACAACCCTCTCGAACCGATTCTCGACCCCGACAGAGGAATTCGTTGCACCTTTGTCGGTTGACGCGCGACGTTCACCGTTGGCCCGAATCAAAGGGCCGCACGGGCCCTACATGCGCCTACCATTTCGCGGAATCCCTCCCACGATGGGAATAGCGGGCAAGCCTTCCCTGTTCCCTCTTTGGACAATGCATGCACCGTGACGAGTTCGAAAAGCTTGCGGTAGCCGAGCTTGACGCGG
>CAZIMT010000156.1:0-7414 GCA_964540295.1 uncultured Phycisphaeraceae bacterium | reverse complement strand
CATGCTTATGAACAGTGTGAAAAGTGTCAAGGGAACGAACGGTTGTGGCGAGAATCGGGTGATGCGGGTGATAGTGGGGGTGGGGGTGGGGAGAGGATCGCGGTGGAGTACGGTGTTTGTCACACGAGAACAATAACCAGAGTGCGCGGCGTGAGCGAGGTGAGAGGCACCCTGCGAGAAAATCGGGCCGATGCTATGATTTGCGGACCGAGGAAACTCGCGGGCGCGTTCGAGCGAAAGGATTTGACGAACACACGACGGCGATCGACAGACTCTGAGACCGATGGTCTTTGAAGTTGATGATCGTGAATCAGTGTGTGAAAGTCTGAACGCTGAGATCGAAGCGGGTGAAATCGAACGGTGGAAGAGCGTTTATGCAACGGAGGCCTCCGATGCGGCAAATACAGCACGTTTACGGCGTGACGGGCGTTCTTCTGGCGTGGGCCTTGGTGATGGCGAGCGGGTCAGGCGAGTGCCTGGCTCAGGCTTCGCATTCCAATGACAAGAGCGGCTCGGGCGGCAAGAGTTTGCTCCCTCCGCCGCCTCCTCCGCCGCCGGTGATTATTCAGGTGCCGCGGAGCTCGGGCGGCCGGCCGAATCTTCCGTCCACTGGGGCGGGCCTTCCGTCCACCGGGGCGAAACTGCCGTCCACGGGGGCGAAGCTGCCGGCGGCGAGGGCCGACCTGCCGGGTCGGAGCAACAGCGGCTTTAGCGGTGGCGGAGGAGTTCCTCCGCAGATCCAACCGCCGGTGACTCAGCCTGTTCAGACGGTGGATTCGACCACTGTGATCCCGATCGGCCGTCCGAACGATCCGGCGCGAGTCTTGAGGGAATGGCGTGATTTCAACGCGAGATTGAGAACGCCGCCGCCGCTGACTCGCGAGACGGCGGATTTACCCGTCGTGAGGTCCGGTGTCACGCTCGGCAACGGTTTCCGGCCTCCTGATCGGTTTTTGTACCAAGTAATATTTCGCCGGGGAGCGGGAAACTTCAGCGTGGATTTCTACAACAGGTTGATCAATACCGGGCTCGGGTCGGAGTTGGGATGGCAGAACACGCTGCTGCACAACCCGTACCTTCGTTCGCTGTATGAGCCCTACGAAGTATGCGGCACTCCACGCGTTATCAATCCCGGCGACTCCATGCACTATGACCCGACCCTTTCGCCAAACTATGACCCGCAGCGAGCGCAGCAAGAGGCAGAAAAGTCGCAGGTCGCGGTGACCAAGACGACCGCGATCGAGCGCGGGGAAGCCGCGTACGCGGATCGTGATTTTGCGGCGGCCGCCCGTGCGTTCAAGCAGGCCTTGAAGGAAAACCCGGGCGACCACGCTGCGGAGCGAGCCATGGGGATCGCCGAGTTGATGAACGAGAACCTTGTGGACGGCGTGTCGATCGTCGCTCGCGCGTACCTCGCCGAGCCGTCGCTGGCCGACGAAGCGTTCACGGGCTCGGATCTTGGGCTGGTCGAGGCGGATCTTCGCGAGCTGAGCGGGCGTGTGGTGGGGTACGCCAACCGCACGCCGACGGTGGCGTCGCTGGTGACGGCGGCCGTGCTTCTGCACGGGCGCGACCGGGTTGACGCGGCGGTCGGGATGATCGAGCGTGCGGGCAAGGTTGGTTTGAACGCCGATCAGGCGGGGATGTTGAAGAGAGCGATGAAGCCGGGGGCCTTGATCGTGGCCGGGTCTGCACCTGCGCCCGTCATCGTGAAACCAGCGAAGCACGAATAAGCCGGAGAGCTCGGCGGCTTGAAGGGCTCATCGACTACTGATAACATGCGTGCTACCCGCTCGGAACGAGCGGGCGCGAATCCCGGGCGCGAATCCCGGGCGCGAATCCCGGGAAACCTTCTCGGGAGTATGCAAATGCGAAGTTCTTTCAGAACAAGGCTCGGCAATTCTCTTGTGCTCATGGCTCTCGCGGCCTCGTCTGCGTCGGCGCAGACAAGTTACCACGTTGCTCGATCAAGGATTCAAACTGGCTCATGGACGCTGGCGCCGATCTATGTCGCTCAGAATGGTGTCCCGGGTGAGGTACACAGCTTCTTGGCACTTGCCGACGGCGCGACCCTCACTGGCGAGAATCTTGGAGCGGTATGGTACGTCCGCGATGCGGACGGTTGGCACTCGATGTCCTGGAACACATCGAATCCTTTGACGGCGATCGCGTCGGTGAAGGCGACTCTGAGGATTCCTGACTCTGAGGACGATCGCTGGGGTCTGGTGGTCGGAAATCCCGGCACACCGATTGTCGAGCAGCCCGCGACCTATGCTGGCGGCGTGATGGCTGAGGATCCGTTGGCGGATCTTGTGGCTGCCGCACCTGACCACGATGCTTTGGTTGCGTTCTTGACTGGAAGCGGGTTAGCGGCTGCGAATATTCCTGTTGATCAAACTGACGAATGTTCAGCGGACGACAAACTCAACGCCGCAGCTACTTATGCGGTTTCGATGATTGCCAGTGGCGATGAAACGGTGATGACCGTTTCGGCGACTGCGCTGTGCGCCATGGCAGGTGCGCCGCCGATGGGTCCGGCACCTGTAAAACCAGCAAAGCCTACGACTGCACCACCGTGGACACCGCCGGGCACAGTGCCTTCCGCACCCGGATGGGTTCCGGGCGGGTGGCCGGTGGGGCCCGCTCCGGCACTTACTCCACTATGGAAATGCACAAGCACGCCGACGGCGGGCGGCGGCAACAGTTGCAGTTGCAAGCATTCCCAGCAGTGGGGTGAGTGGCAAACCAACACTTGTGGAATTTGGCCGTTCAACTACCCATGCATTGAATGACATGTGGTTCAGGAGACCGAGACCTGCATCGACTTGATGACGGCGTGCCCCGCGGGTGGACCGCCTGCCAGCAATCAGAATTGCAGTTCTACTTACAACTAAGAGTGAGTCGCGTGAGATCTTTTGTCGGTCAGTCCAGCGCAGTTTTCAACGCCGCGCGGCTCATAGGCCGCGCGTGCGCTTTGTCAGCGGCCCTCTCGATCGGCCACGTCGCGGGGTTCCTGCTCGCGTATTGGAGAGAAAAGGCCAGTCAACTGCGTCTCGAAGAGATGTATGGTGCTTCGATCCGTGGCGAGCTCGATTATCACGATTCAAATAATCAGTATAGTGACCTTTTTTACGCGGCGAGGGTTGTCGGGATCGAAGACTGGGGCTCGATTTCCAAGTTCTGCGCGTTCAACCCGCTGCAAAACTTTTCCAAGTATCAGAGATACTTTGACCCAAAGTCACTTGTAGAAGATTATAGTTGGTGGGTCAAGATATTTGTGATGATACTTCCCGCGGTTGCATTCGGGTTTGTCTGCGCCAGATTCGCTCCGCTCCCTCTCCGTTCCGGGGCGTGGCCGGGCATGTCGCATTCTGCTCCACCGGAGCTTCGAAAGGAATGGCGTCGATACCTTGTCGAACCGCGACCTCTTAGGGTTCGGTGGCTCGCCTTTGCGGCGGCCGTTGGCTTTTTCACCGCGATCTTCGGAGAGGCGATCTCTGCATGCCGGGTGTACGCAATTCAGGAAGCGATCCAGCACGGGTACACCGGTTTCGGACAATTCGCCCTATACCCACACCCGCTGATTGGTGTCTGGTTAGGCACGGACGTTGCGATTGTGCTGATGTGCTGCTGGTTGTTTGCTTTGGGTGGGGTGGTCGTCGGTGCCCGGCGGCGCTGGGCTGACGATCCATCCGTCACGCTCCGATGGTGCGCCCACTGTGGATACCCGAAGCTTTCACTCGGCAGCGCTGACCAATGGCCAACAACGCCGTGCTCAGAGTGTGGCAGGGTACCGAGAACAATCGCGAGATTCGTTCGTGTAGACCTCTGGTTCAGGCTTGCGATCATGTCGATCTTGATCGGTTCGATGGTGATCTTCTTTGGTGTTCCTCGATGGATCCCCTGACGGCCAAAGTGCGTTGTGGCGATCCTCGCCTTCTCACGCTCGCGGTGCGTTGATCACAGGTATCGTGATCGCCGTGGGCTGACTTCCTGCGGCTTGCCTTGGCGGAGTAAGGGTCTATAGTCCCCTCCCTGTCGTCCGGAAGGTTGTCCGGCGGGGGTTCTTGGCCAGTGCGTGAGCGGGCGTTGAGAACGTAGAAATCTGGAACCGAAAGCACCACCGAGCCAGTCGATTCCCAGGCCGGGAACGACACGCGGCGAAGTTGAGCCTGATCTTCATGTCGAAGGCGGGTTTGGCGGAGTCGGGCCGGTGGGAGGTGGAGATCGATGGCCAAGAAAGAAATCACTCAAGTTTTCAAGATCATGGCAACGGGCGGGGCCGCTACGCCAGCGCCGCCACTTGGTCCCGTTCTGGGTTCCAAGGGTGTCAACCCGGGCCAGTTCATCCAGAAGTTTAACGCCGCGACCCAGCATATTAAGGGCAAGGTCGTGGGCTGCATCGTCACGGTGTACAGCGACCGCTCGTTTGAGTTCGAAGTCAAGAGCTCGCCAGCGTCGGTGATGATCAAGGACGCTGCTAAGGCCGAGAAGGGCTCGGCGGTTCCGAACAAGGAAAAGGTCGGCAAGATCACTCGAGCTCAGGTCAAGACGATCGCGGAAGCGAAGATGCAGGACCTGAATTCAGCGTCGATCGAAGCGGCGATGCGGGTGATCGAAGGGACGGCACGCTCGATGGGCGTGACGGTGGAGGGCTAAATCCCATGCCAAAGACAATGACCAAGCGAGCCAAGGATAACGCGGCTCTGATTTCCAAGGACGCCAGCCTCCCCGTCGAAGCGGTGAAGGCTCTCAAGAAGTTCAAGGCCCCGAAGTTCGATCAGACGGTCAACGTCTGCATGCACCTCGGGCTTGATCCCGCGCAGGCCGATCAGGCTTTGCGTGGTTCGATCAGCCTGCCCAAGGGCATCGGCAAGACCAAGCGGGTCGTGGCGTTCTGCCAGTCGGACGTGGTCGCCAAGGCTCTCGCGGCTGGCGCGGTCAAGGCTGGCGGCGAAGAGCTGGTCGCGGAGATCGAAAAGGGCTGGATGGAGTTCGACGTGGCCGTCGCCTCGCCCGATATGATGCGTGTGGTTTCGAAGCTTGGTAAGGTGCTGGGGCCTAAGGGTCTAATGCCCTCGCCCAAGGCCGGGACCGTGACGCCCAACGTCGCCCAAGCCGTCAAGGAATATTCGGCTGGCAAGGTCGAGTATCGCTCGGACAAGGGCGGCAACGTCCATGCCGTGATCGGCAAGATGAGCTTCCCCGACGCGGACCTCGCGGCCAACTTGGAGTTCTTTATTAACGCGATCGAGAAGGCCCGGCCCGCCACGGCCAAGGGTCAGTACATCAAGCGGATCACGATCAGCGGCGCGATGTCGCCGGGCGTGCAGATCAAGCACGTCTCGGCAGTTGCTGAGACGGAGTAAGGTTGCCGAGACGAAGTAAGTCAGATCGATTCGTGCGGGTTCTTTTTTTCAGCGGCAGGAACCGAGTTCTTTTCACCGGTCTGAGTGTCGCAAGGGCGAGTGCCCTGCGACCGAAGACGGGTTGCGAGGTGGATGATGTCAAAGCCAGTCAAGCAAGCCATGATGCGTGAGTACGTCTCGCGGCTGTCCGTTGATGCCCAAGGGACCAAGAGCGCGGATGGGGCCACGGGCGGCGAAGCCCTCACCGACGCGCTGCTCATCAGCATCCGCGGGCTCAAGGGCACGGACAACACCAAGATGCGTCTGGGTCTGGCCAAGAAGAAGATTAAGGTCCAGGTGGTCCGCAACGCTCTAGCGCGGAAGACTATCGGCGACTCGACGCTCAAGCCGCTGATTGACCTGCTTAGCGGGCCTAGCGCGATGGTCTTCGGCGGGACTTCGACGGTCGAAGTCGCTCGCGAGATCGTGGCGCTCATGGCTCAGTTCCCGGCTATCGAGCTCAAGGGCGCGGTGCTCGACGGCACGCTGTTTTCTGGCAAGGCCGGGGTGATCGAGCTGAGCAAGTTCCCGACCAAGGACGAGGCGATCGCCAAGGTTGTCACGCTCGTTGTCAGCCCGGGCCGCAAGGTCCTGGGTCAGATCAAGGGTCCGGGCGCGAAGGTCGCGGGGATCATCATGGCGATCGAGGGCAAGCTGGAGAAGGGCGAAGCGATCGCCAAGGCGGGCTGAGATTCGAGCGGTATTCGAGTGGTGTTTACGGCTGTAAGCTTTTCGGATTGAAACTCTAGAAACTCGTTGGCCTCACTGGTCCGCGTCATGCGTGGATGAAATGGACGGGCGTGCCGTCCGCCTCTGAGGGCACAGGTTGCCGGGACTTGCCCGGTGGTGGAAGGTTTTATTTATGTCGACGATGACGATTACTCAGCTCGGTGACGCTCTGGCTGGCCTGTCTCTTAAGGACGCGGTCGAGTTGGGCAAGTACATGAAGGACACCTACGGGATCGAGGCTGCGGCTGGCGGCGGCGGGATGATGATGGCGGCCCCGGCGGCGGCGGCCAAGGTTGAAGAGAAGACCAGCTTTGACGTGATCCTCAAGGCGGTTGACCCGGCCAAGAAGATCGCGTGCATCAAGACCGTTCGCGAGGCAACGGGCCTCGGGTTGGCCGAGGCGAAGGCGTTCTGTGATACCCCCGGCAAGGCTGTCAAGACCGCCCTGTCGAAGGAAGACGCCGAGAAGCTCAAGAAGACTCTCGAGGACAACGGCGCGACCGTCGAGCTCGCGTAATTTTTCTGATTACAACGCTCTCTGAAGGGCCTGTTCGAAAGAGCAGGCCCTTTCTTTCGGCGGGTCGTGGCGCGGGTCGTGGCAGGGGTCGCGGCGGGCTGTTCGTGCGACAGTCGGGTATGGGTAGGACGAACTAGCGGCGGGCGTGAAATTTTCTTGTTGTTTTTGTGAAGTCTTGTCCGGGGGGGCTGGTCGCGGAGAGCCTCGATCGGTATACTGACAGGTTGCGGACCGGACGGTGCGAGGGCTTTCGGGCGGCTTTGGTGCGACGTGCGGGGCCGGGCGCGGTGTGGGTGGCGTAGGTGCCTAGGGCAAACTTTGAAACACAGATGCTGGAGCAGCGACGTTTGAACTCCTGTTCGGTTGCGAACTGAGCGGGAAAAAGCGAACGTGGCTATCTATTGCGAGCGCGAGGACCATGATGGCAGCGATCAAGGTGCGGAATTTCGCGAAACGTGGCGATGCGACCGGGGTCCCGGACCTGACCGAGGTGCAGACCAACGCGTACGAACGGTTTTTACAAATCACCAAGGGCCCGCACGATCGGAAGACTTCGATCGGGCTGGAGGCCTTGCTGCGCGAGATCTTCCCGATCGAGAGCTACGACGGGACGATGCAGCTGGAGTACCAGTTCTACTCGCTGGAAGAGCCGCGTTACACGCCTGACGAGTGCCGCGAGCTGCGCCTGACCTACGGCCGGCCGTTCCGCGTGGCGGTGCGCCTCAAGCGCGAAGGCCACCCCGACACGCCTGAAGAAGAA
>CAZIMT010000155.1:0-7430 GCA_964540295.1 uncultured Phycisphaeraceae bacterium | reverse complement strand
GAACTTCCACTTCACCTACGAGGTCGCTACCGAGTTCATCTACGAGAAGAACAAGGGCCAGGTCTTCACCTTCACCGGTGACGACGACGTGTGGGTCTTCATCGACGGCAAGCTCGTCGTTGATCTGGGCGGCGTCCACGGCGCGCTCGACCAGTCGATCAACCTGGACCGCCTGAGCTGGCTCCAGGACGGCAAGTCCTACCAATTGAAAGTCTTCCAGGCCGAACGCCACCGCACCCAGTCCAACTTCCGCATCGACACCAGCATCGTCCTCAAGAGTGTGGAGCCGCCAGCCACTACCGCCCTCTTCGACTGATTCACGATTCCGCCCGGAGAGAGAGACTCGCGGAGAGCGCCGCGGCCCGCCTGACAAGGCGGGCCGTGTGCGTTTTGGGTAGGTCGGTTCTCCGAACCGACTCCTTCTTTCACTCCTGCTTCAACTTTCTATCTTCCACCCCCCTCGACTTGCCACCCTTACCCTCCGCACAGCTTCACAACCTTGCCCGCGCCGCGCCGCCGAACCCCTTCAAGCGATACAACGCGCAGATTGGTTGCAATCGGAGCAATTACTTTGAATGTTTGTTGTACCGGGCCGAGGCCCGTACGCCGCCGCGGATTGAAAATCTCGCCCGGCCCAACCGTCACGAAGGAGAACTCGCATGCGCACCAAAGTCCAGTTTCGTTGGGCCAACCCAATCGCGCTGACGTTGCTCGCGGGCGTCTCGGCCAGCCCGGTCCTGGCCCAGTCCGCCAGCAGCACCGACCCCTACGCAAGCCAGCCCAGCGCCGTCAATGTCATCGCCGTCGTCCGCGACTTCAAGCCTTGGAGCAACGGCTCCGGGCACGTCGACTTCGAGCGCTACGGCAACTCCTACATCCGCTACGGTTTGGTCGCGGACACCCTCGACGCCGACGGCAAGCCCATCATCAAATCTCTCAAGGGCTCGGACATCTCCACCGAGTTCAAGGACAAGTCGGGCCGCCTGATCAACCCAGCGCACTACGACCAGGCCAAGGGCGACGTGGCGGGCAAGCTTACCGCCAAGACCGACAACCAGATCACCTCCGCCGAGTCCTTCAAGCAGTGGTACCGCGACGTCCCCGGCCTCAACGCCTCCAAGCAGGTCACCATGACCCTCAACCGAATCGCCAACACCAACAAGTACGTTTTCGACTCGGGCGCGGACACCCCCTATGCCTCTCGAGGCGGGTTCTTCCCGATCGACAAGGATCTCTTTGGCGATCAGGGCTCGTCGGGCCACAACTTCGCTTTCTCCACCGAGATCGAGACCGAGTTCGTCTACGAAGCCGCCAGCAATCCGGTCTTCAAGTTCACCGGCGACGACGACGTCTGGGTCTTCATCGACAACAAGCTCGTCATCGACGTCGGCGGGCTGCACCCTAAGAAGGAGCAGTACCTCGACCTCAGCCGTCTAAGCTGGCTGGCCGACGGCAACACCTATTCGCTCAAGGTTTTCCACGCCGAGCGCCACACCAACGCCTCGAACTTCCGCATCGAGACCACGCTCAAGCTCAAGGCCGTCGAGCCCCCCGCCACCACCGCGCTGTTCGATTGATCTCGACAGCGCCGACCACCACCGCGGCCTCGCAAACGCCGCCATCGCCCGGGAGCCCGGGGCCGAGCCACAAACTCGCCTCGCGCTCCCGGGCGTTTTTCATTCCTTCACCGAACCAAGCGTGCAACAGCAGTCAAACGAACCTCATGTGCAAGCGTTGGACCACGATAAACAATGACCAACTCGAACACCTTCAAAGAACGAGTCCTCCAAACATCGTGGTCTCAACGCTTTATCTAACCCAGTTTCACAGTCTCGAGCTCTCATCCCGCGAACCTACAATCTGCCTAATCCAAGGTCTGATCACAGAGATTAGTGACATCTTTGAGTTGAAACGGACAAGAAGCCTTGAGATAATACAGAACCGCTTTATGACGTAACTCAAGAACTCAGGGTCAAGAGTAAAACATGAACAGGTTTAATCAAGGAGAGCTCATGCCCAACACGACGATTTCCACAACGCCGAACACACCCGCCATTTGGCGCTCTCAAATCCTTCAGCCCGCGCTCGGGCTCGCGATCGGGCTCACGACATTCGCAACCGCCCAAGCCCAGTGGACCGTAACAAAGCTGAACCCCGCTGGCTCCACGCAATCGCTCGGCTATGCCGCTGGCGGCGGGCAGCAAGCGGGCTTTAGCTTTGTCGGCGGGCAGCGTGCCAGTTTGTGGAATAAAACCTCCGCGTCCTGGATCAGTCTCAACCCGGTGGGAGCCATTCAAGGCGAACTCTTTGGTGTCAGCAACGGTCAGCAGGTCGGTCGCGCCCTCGTGGGCAGCATCAACCGCGCTAGTCTTTGGAACAGCACCCCGGCGTCGTGGATCGATCTCAATCCGGCCGCGGCGCCCAACGGGTCGATCGCCTACGCCATCGGCGACGGCCAGCAAGGAGGTTACGCATTCATCGGTTTCAACCCCCATGCGAGCCTCTGGACCGGCAGCGCCGCGTCGTGGATCGACCTCCACCCGGCGGGCTGGGCTTCATCTGAAATCCGCGCCGTCGGCGGCGGCCAACAGGTCGGGTTCGTCGCGACCGCTTCAAACTCGCAAAGTGCGAGCCTCTGGACCGGCAGCGCCGCCTCGGCTTTCGACCTGCACCAGTTCGCGCCCGCCGAGTTCGCCAACAGCCAAGCTTACGGGATCACGACCGACGGTACTAAAACCTATGTCACCGGGTTCGGATTCAACCTCACGACCGGCCGCACCGAGGCGTTGCTTTGGACCGGGCCGCTCCCCTGCTGCCCCTCCGATTTCAACTGCGACGGCTTTACCACCGGCGACGACTTTGACAGTTACGTCACGCAGTTCGAAATGGGAACTCTCGCCGCCGACTTCAACCGCGACGGCTTCGTCACTGGCGACGATTTCGACGGTTACGTCGCCGCGTTCGAGACTGGCTGCTGAGTTGTAATCCTCTTGAGAATCCTGTTCCGACCTCACCACCCGCGCCAGTCACTCCAACCATCGCCGGGTGAATACACGGCGCTGGGCGCTCCCTGCTGGAAGTAGATGAACGACGACGCGTTTCTCGATGTCGAGATCGAAATACGGCGCGCACGGTCCAGCGACGCCCGCGCCGGGGCGGGCCAAGAATCTATCGGGTAACCCGCGTCGTCGCCGCGCGCGTTGAGCGAACCGTTCCGCCGTGAGTTCTCCGGCCAGGCGTAACTCGCGCCCGACGAGTCCGCGAGCGCCACCCGCGCCGCCACTTCGCCGCCCGGGAACACAAGCTCCGACGCCGCCCCACCGCTGCCCACGATCGGCCCCTTCTCGCGCCGCCGAACCTCCGTCGCGCACCCGCCGAGCCCGGCCGTCGCCACCAGCAGAAGCGCGATCAGGCTCGTGTGCTGCAGCATCGAGCCTCGAGCCGAGCCCGACGCAGAGTCGTGCGGAAGCTTTCGCGTTTCGCGTGTTTGGAGTCGGCTAAGCATCGTGCGTGCTCCATGCAATCGCCGCGCCCAGAGTAACCAGATCGCTCGCCAAAGTCTGCGCCCGATAAGAGCACCGCTGCTGGTCGCGCGCAGGACGAATCACGGAACATCCGTCCCTCGCGCCGCACCCGGCACCGCGTGGCCAGATATTACACGTGGCGTGCGCACCACACGCTCGTTGCACGCCCAACACACGCGGACGCCTCGCCGCGTCTTGTTACCGACCCTTGACACTCTCGGCGTGCTTGGGAATGTATGTTCAATGGACAACAAACAGGAGAACACTCATGCGAACTCGGGCAACGTTTCCGCCGCCGACATCGACAGGCGGCAACCGATCGGCGACCATTCGCATGGGACGCTCCGGGACGCCGGACCTGAGGCTTTGCGAAGGTCCAGATTCTTTTCCACTTCTCGCGCACGCTTACACCGCTTGAACAATGAGTCTCTGGTACTCTTCCGATCGTGCAATCGAGCGGCTGGGTTCATGCGATCATCGGAACACGCGGTTCGTGGTTGCCGGAAGACCCGCGTGGCTTTCGCGATCACGACCACAGAGAGCATTCATCGGGCGACTATCGTCAAAGTCCCTCGACCCGCGAGCACGCCGGACCTCTGCAAATCGCTCTCCAAGCCTGTCCTACGACGATCACGATACCAGCGGTTCATCGCGAGGAAATCGCCGAAGCACTCGCCGGAAAACCTCTGAACATCGACCACTTACCGCGCATCATCGGCGTGAGAGGGCAGCACGCGCACTTCCTACTGCGCGTCGTCGATGAGGACGCCAAGCCCATCGTGGGTCGTGCCAAACAGTCCGCATTATATCGCGTGACCGATGTTCTTCTCGGAGCACTCTGGGCACAGACGTGTCATGTCGTCAGAATCCACGATCAGGGTCACTACCGAACCGTGGTCGAGGACATCGCGGCACACGCGAAGGAAGGTGCGTCGGTTTGGTCAAACCCGGGCCTTTGCAAATCCTCAGGTCCGGCGTCCACGCGGGCGCTCGGACCACGCAGCGGCTGGCGATCCTGCTCTAAAGCCAGATCAAAAATAAACAGGGCCGGGACTCGAAAGTCCCGGCCCTGTTCTTCTTTGAGTATCGAGGCAGGCAGGTCACTTGGTCGTTTGCACGCCCAAGAGTCTGCCAGCGAGATTACCAGCCGCCGCCGCCGCCGCTACCACCGCCGCCGCCTTCACGAGGCTTGGCCTCGTTGACGGTCAGATCGCGGCCGTCCACGTTCTTTCCGTTGAGTGCAGCCATTGCCGCCTTGGCGTGCTCATCGTTGTTGAACTCGACGAAACCGAAGCCGCGAGGGCGGCCGGTCTCGCGATCCATCACCAGGGACGCCGAGGCGACTTCGCCGTGAGCCGCGAACAGGTCGCGGAGCTGAGCCTCGGAGGTGTTGAACGACAAATTACCGACATAGAGCTTCATACTGATGCTTCCATCCTGCCCTTGCAAAGTCATAAACCGGTGCTTGAACTCGGGCAGAGGAAGCGTCGGCGATCCAAGATCCCGCCCAACTGTGGTGCGGGTACGTACCAAGATCCCTGAACTGTATGGCCGGTGGTCGACCCGCGACCACTCGGACCTTCGTCCCACCGTTCGGGTTCCCGCCGGTGAGGAAAATGCCGGGGTTGCGGAATCCCCGGAATAGCGACGCACGACCCCCAGAGGCCGTTTTCCGAGATCTAAAAATTCTTCCGCGTCTCGATTTGTTTCTTCGAAGTCTCGCAAAGCCGTCGCAAAACCAGCACCGCAGGAGACGCCTGAGCAGGGCGGAGTGCTGGCATACAGCCCGGGGAATCACTCGTCGTCAGATGGCTCGACCGGGGCGTCGGAAGAATCGTCCGTCGATTTGCTCTCGCCGAAGATCGCCGACCCGACGCGCACGATGTTCGCGCCTTCCTGGATCGCGGCCTCGAAATCGCCTGACATGCCCATCGACAGCAGATTAATGTTGCCCTGGCTGATCCCCGACTTGCGGAGCTCTTCGTAGAGATCGCGGCAGCGCGAGAACGTGGCCCGGGACTGGTCGGGCGTTTCACCCAAGGCCGCCATGGTCATCAGCCCACGCACACGCACGTTGACCATCGTGTCGATCTGTTCGGCCAGCGGCAACGCGGCGGGGACCGGGCAGCCGAACTTACTGGCCTCGCCCGAGCAATTCACCTGCACCAGCACGTCAATCACCTGGTCGCGGCGGGTGGCTATGACCTGAAGTTCTTCCGCCAACCGCAGCGAATCGACCGAATGCACGAGGCGGACGAACTCCGCCACCTTGCGAGCCTTGTTGCGCTGGAGGTGCCCGATCATGTGCCAGCGAACCGGCACGACCGCCGGGGCCGAGTCGGCGGAAGAGGCGGGCTGAGAAGTCCCGGATCTCAATTCAGGTTTCGACGCGGGCTTGCCGCCTCGCGCGAGAGTAAGGAACTCACCGCTCGCGCCCGGCGCGACGCGGCGCGACGTGGGATGGACGCGAAGCCGGTCGAGATATTCCTCGACGATCGCGGCGTGCTGCACCAGCGTCTGAACGCGGTTCTCGCCGAAATCCCGGTGGCCAAGGTCAATGAGGGCCCGCAACTGCTCGGGCTCGGCCGTCTTGCTGACGGCAACCAGCAAAATCTCGTCCGCCCGCTGCCCGGAGAGCTGGGCCGCCCGCGCGATCCGATCACGCACCAGCGCGTACCGCTCGGGGATCGAGTCGGGCATGGTCGCGGATTGCTCTGTGGTGCCCGTGGCCATCAACGCTCCCGAGCGATCACGTCGTCTTGGTCTGGCTCCATCCCCGGATGGAACGTCCAAGGTACGATAGCCGCGATGGTGCGACGACGGTGGTCCAGACGCCGCCAGCTGCCACCCGTCTTTTTTCGAAGCCAACCCTCTCTGCCGGAGCCCGTGAACTCATGAAGAACGACCATCTCAAGCCGCGCGAAACCTCCCTTGCCGTCGGCGAAATCGCGCCAGATTTCACGCTCCAAGACCAAGACCGCAAGGAATGGAAGCTCTCCGAAGCGGTCAAACTCGGCGACGTGGCGCTGTGCTTTTATCCGTTAGCATTCACGGGCGTCTGCGGTACCGAGATGAAGTGCGTCAACGACGAGATGGCGAGCTGGACCAAGAAGGGCGCCACGGTCATCGGCATCTCCTGCGACAGCACGGCTGTCCAGAAAGCCTGGGCCGATTCAATGGGGCTCAAGCAGACCCTGCTGGCCGACATGCACCGCCACGTGTGCAAGGCCTACGGGCTCTACTGGGCGGACCTGAACGTGTCGAGCCGCGGGACGGTGGTAGTCGGCAAGAACGCCAGCGGGCAGGGCAAGGTCAAGTGGAGCCAGTCGCGCCAGCCTGGCAACGCAATGAAGTTCGACGACGTGCTCGCGGCCCTGAGCTGATCGATCCCCCGATCCATTACGTTCGATCTATCGCGTTCGATCCATCGCGTTCAAAGAATCGCCCATGAGCCAGCGTCCACTCTTTGATCCGAAGAAAATGGCGGTAGCTCGCGAAAAGCCCGCGGAGGCAACCGCGCTCGTCGCCGCCCCTATCGCTGCGCCTCCGCCGCCCGCAACGGGCGTTCTCACGGTCTCCGCGCTCGCCAGCGTCATCGACACCGCGCTCCGAACCGGCGTCCCCGGCAAGGTCCGCGTCGTCGGCGAAATCTCTGGCTTCCGCGACCGCACGCACTGGTACTTCGATCTCAAGGACGCGAACGCGGTGGTGAACGCGGTGATGTTCCAGGGCGGGGCCCGGCGCGCCGGGTTCGCGCCCCAGAACGGGCAGGAGGTCGTCGCGACGGGCCGCGTTGAGTTTTACGCCAAGCACGGGAAGGTCTCGCTGCTGGTTGAGAAGCTCGAACCCGTCGGGGCCGGTGCGCTTGAGCTGGCGTACCGCAAGCTGTGCGAAGAACTGCGGGCG
>CAZIMT010000154.1:2079-7554 GCA_964540295.1 uncultured Phycisphaeraceae bacterium | reverse complement strand
TGGCTGGTCAGAGCGCTCAACCGCAAACACTTGGAAAAGGCCCACGGGTTTTTCGAGAAGCACGGTGGCAAGGCCGTGATGATGGGGCAGTTCATCCCGATCGTGCGTACTTTCTGCCCGTTCGTGGCCGGTGCGGGGTCGATGAGGTATTCGCGGTTCTTGTTCTTCAATGTGGTTGGCGCGTTGGTGTGGGTGTCGGTGTGCTGCACGGCAGGGTATTTATTCGGTAACACGGAGTTCGTGAAGAGACATTTCGAGGTGGTCGTGGTCGGCGTGATCGCGATCTCGCTGCTGCCGGTGGTGCTGGGGGCGTTAAGGTCAACTTCACCGGGGAGCGGCAGTCTCGGGGCGCGTTGATGGTTGTGCGGAGGAAAGACGGAAGAAGGATTGAAGAACGACAGAGCAGGGGCAAGAGGAAGAAACAAAGCCGAGTGGGACACAGGTGTGAGGACGTGCCGCTAGGATTCATAGTCGTAGAACGAAGATTGATCGAAACAGTTTGAAATTGAAGGAGATTCGCGATGGCGGTGAAGCCTTTGGAAGATCGTGTTCTAGTCAAGCCCATCGAAGCCGAAACCAAGACGGCCTCGGGTATCTTTCTGCCGGACGCGGCCAAGGAGAAGCCCGTTCGCGGCGAGGTCATGGCGACCGGCCCGGGCAAGCGGCTGGAGAACGGCCAGCGGGCCACCATGTCGGTCCACACGGGCGACACGGTGGTCTACGGCAAGTACGCGGGTTCTGAAGTAGAGATCAAGGGCGTCAAGCACCTGATCCTGCGCGAGAGCGAGCTGCTCGGCGTCATCGATCGGTGAGTTGAAATCGCCACATGGTGAAAATGCCAGATGGCTACAAGCAGATTGACTGGGTCTTGGTTGATTTGAATAACTCGAACTTTGGCCACTTGGCGATTTGGCCCTTTGGCACTTTGTGAGGAACGAACGAATGTCCAGCAAGCAGATCATGTTTCAAGACGCCGCTCTTCTCGAAATGAAGAAGGGCGTTGACCGCCTCGCCGACGCGGTGAAGTGCACGATGGGCCCCAGCGGGCGGCACGTCATCATCGAGAAATCTTACGGCGGCCCGCACGTCACGAAGGACGGCGTGTCGGTCTCGAAAGAAGTATCGCTCCCCGAGCCGTTCCAGGCGATGGGCGCAAAGATGGTGAACGAGGTCGCCAAGAAGACGGCCGACAAGGCGGGCGACGGCACGACGGCCGCAACGGTGCTCGCGCAGGCGATCTTCACGGGGGGTCTGCGGCACATCGCCGCGGGCGCGAACCCGGTGCACGTTCAGCGCGGCATTAATAAGGCCGCGGAGGCGGCGTGCGAAGCGATCGATGCGATGGCTGTGAAGTGCAAGGGCAAGGACGACTACCGCAAGATCGCAACCGTCTCTGCCAACCACGACGAGCAGGTCGGCGGGTTGATCGCCGAGGCGATCGCCAAGGTCGGTGCGGACGGCGTGGTCGAGGTCGAGGACGGCAAGTCGGCCGAGACGACGCTCGATTACGTCGAGGGAATGCAGTTTGACAAGGGCTACATCTCGCCGTACTTCATGACCGATCCCAAGTCGGCCGAGTGCGTGCTCGAGGATTGTTACATTCTCATCAACGAAAAGAAGATCTCGAACCTGCCCGACCTTCTGCCGCTGCTGAACAAGGTCGTGACGACCGGCAAGCCGCTGCTGCTGATCGCCGAAGAAATAGAGAACGAGGCGCTCGCGACCTTGGTTGTCAACCGTCTCCGAGGCACGCTCAAGATTTGCGCGGTCAAGGCCCCGGGCTTTGGTGATCGTCGCAAGGCGATGATGGGCGATATCGCCGTGCTGACGGGCGGTACGTTTATCAGCGAGGACCTTGGCCGCGGGCTAGATTCGATCGAGCTGTCGGAGCTGGGTCGGGCGAAGAAGATCGTTGTGACAAAGGATAACACGACGATCATCGAGGGCGCGGGCAAGAAGACGGATATAACCGGCCGGGCTTCGCAGATCAAAGCCCAGCACGACAAGTCCACGAGCGATTACGACCGCGAGAAGCTGATGGAGCGGCTGGCGAAGCTGACCAGCGGCGTGGCGATGATCGCCGTCGGCGGCGCGACCGAGATCGCTATGAAGGCCACGAAGGACCTGGTCGACGACGCGCTGCACGCGACGCGCGCGGCGGCGAAGGAAGGTTATGTTCCCGGCGGCGGTGTGGCCCTGCTCCGCACGCAGGACGCGATCTTCGCTGCCCAGAAGAAGGCGCGTGTGACTGATGATGAGAAGGTTGGGTATGACATCGTGGCCGAGGCCGTGGAGTCGTGCATCAAGCAGATCGCCGAGAACGCGGGCTTTGACGGCGATATTGTGGTCGAGAAGGTTAAGGACTCTAAGCCGGTGAGCATGGGCTTCAACGCGGCGACGGGGGAGTACGTTGACCTGGTGAAGGCCGGGATTATTGATCCGGCACTGGTGGCGAAGACGGCGCTCATCAACGCGGCGAGTGTCGCGGGGTTGATGCTGACGACGGACGTGCTCATCACCGACTTGAAGGAAGAGACCCGGGCCGAGGTTGGCGCGGTGTCTTGAGTGAGTAAATGGCCGAAGGGCAGAGTTGCCGAATGGCCAAATCAGATCCCGAGCCCACGCGCGAGAGCGAGTGGGCTCGATTTGTAGAGCAGAGCTAGGGAATGATGAGATCGAACTTCACGACAGAGGCGCAGAAGCACAGAGGGATCACAGAGGGGAGAGAAGAGGTGCTGAACAGGGAAGAGCAGGACCCGCTCACCGGCTCGATCATCGGACCAGCAATCGAGGTTCATAAAGTTCTGGGGCCGGGGTTGTTGGAATCGGTGTACGAAGAATGCCTCTCGATGGAGTTCAATGATCGAAACATTTAATTCAAGCGGCAGATTGAGATCCTCGTGCTCTACAAGGGACGCCAGACTCATGGCGTCTACCGAGTCGACATGATTGTCGCAGACCAAGTCTTGCTGGAGCTGAAGTCGGTTGAAAAACTCATGCCGATCCACGAAGCTCAGTTACTGACATACCGTTGCATCACTGGCAAACGCCTCGGCCTGCTTATCAACTTTCATACTTCATACCTCCGCGAGAGCATTTCTCGTCGAGTGCTCTGAGACCCTCACTCTCAACGGAACCTCTTCTCTTCCAGAGTTCGATTTCTTCTCTGTGCTCCCTCTGTGTTTCTGCGCCTCTATGGTGAATCTTCTCCTCCCGGATCATTAAGGCCCACGCGAATGCCCACCACCCGCGATTACTACGAGATCCTCTCCATCGAGAAAACCGCCGACGGCGACGAGATCAAGCGCGCTTATCGCCGCCTCGCGATGAAGTACCATCCCGACCGCAACCCCAACGACGTCGAAGCCGAGGCGAAGTTCAAAGAGTGCGCCGAGGCCTACGAGGTTCTTACTGACGATGGGAAGCGGAAGGTCTACGACCAGTTCGGCCACGAGGGGCTGCGGCGCGGCGGTGGTCCAGCTGCTCACGATTTTTCTCGGATGGATGTTTCTGACATCTTCTCGATGTTCAACGACATCTTCGGGCAGAACCAGGGCGGGCGTGGCGGGCGTCGCGGCGTGGCGCGCGGGTACGACCTCGAAACAGAAGTAACATTAACGCTGACGGACGTTCTCAACGGTTGCGAGCGCGATGTTGAGTTCACGCGGCTTGACGTGTGCGAGAAGTGCGTTGGGAGCGGCGCGAAGTCCGGGACCAAGCCGGTGAAGTGCCCGACGTGCGGCGGGCAGGGGAAGGTGCAGCAGACCGGGCTGGGAGGGATGTTCAGAATGGTCGTGGCGTGCCCGGCGTGTCACGGCCGCGGGTCGGTGGTGAAAGAGTTTTGTGATGCGTGCCGCGGCAAGGGGCGGCAGCCCAAGAAGCGAAATCTTTCGATCAAGGTTCCGGCGGGGATCACGGAGGGTCAGGCGATCCGCGTGCAGGGCGAGGGCGAACCGCCGCCGCCCGAGATGTCGGCTAGCGGCGAGGGGCAGCGCGGTGATCTTCACGTGGTGGTCCGCGTGGAAGAGCACGAGCGGTTCCGGCGCGAGGGGAACCATCTCGTGCTCGAGATGCCGATCAGTTTCCCGCAGGCGGCGCTAGGCGCGGACGTTCAGGTGCCGACCCTCGACGGGCCCAAGCCGCTGAGCGTGCCGCGCGGTACGCAGCACGAGCAGATGTTCCGGCTGGATGGGCTGGGGCTGCCCGATTTGCGCACCGGAAGACGGGCCGATTTGGTTGTGGTGGCAAAGCTTGAGGTGCCTACGAAGCTGACCTCGCGGCAGGAAGAGCTTCTCCGCGAGTTCGCGGGGATCGAGGATCAAAGTGGGGGGGTGTCGCCGCAGGGCGACGGGTTTTGGAAAAAGATCAAGGACGCGTTCGGGGCGTAAGAAGCGGAAGATATAGGAAACGGACAACGTTATACGCGGCGGCCCGAGAGCGAGGCCGACTGATTAAGAACGGGGCGAGCGATGAGTGCGACCAGCAATGACGGAAGCGGAAGACCGGGCGACCCATTCAACGGCGGCGGTACCGATGGCCCGCTCCCCGGCGACCAGGACGGGTTCGACGGCAGCGACGCGGGCGCGTTCATCGACGAGGCGCACGTGCAGCAGTTGGAAGCGCAGGTCGCCGAGCTCAATGGCAAGTACCTTCGCACGCTGGCGGATTATCAGAACTCGCAGCGCCGCGCGGTCCAGAACGAGCAGGAGGCAAGGCTTCAGGCTCGCAGCGGCGTGATCCAGAGCGTGCTGTCGGTGGTCGATCACTTCGATCTGGCCCTGATGCAGGACCCGAGCAAGACCACCGTCGCGCAGATCATCCACGGCGTGAAGGTGATCCGCGACGAGCTGCTTAAAGTGCTGCAGTCTCAGGGCGTGAAGATTATCGCGCCGGCCGCGGGAGCGGAGTTCGAGCCGTCGTTGCACCAGGCCATCATGCAGCAGTCGGCCGAGGGCGTCGAGAGCGGGAAGGTCGTCGCGACGCTTCAGGCGGGGTACGCCATCTCGGGCCCGAGCGGGGACCGGGTGGTGCGCGCGGCCAAGGTCTCGGTCGCGCCCTGAACGGTTCGCGCGTTCGTTCGAACCTTCGCGCACGCGCGATTGTTTTCCTCTCCACGAGCATAAGAAAGACCAGCGAACACGCCATGCCCACATACGACTACCGCTGCACATCTTGCCGGCACGAGTTCGAGCTCTTCCAGTCCATGAAGGACAGCTCGAAGCGAAAGTGCCCGTCGTGCGGGAAGCTCACGCTCGAGCGGCTCATCGGCATCGGCGCGGCCGTCGTCTTTAAGGGATCGGGATTCTACCAGACGGACTACAGATCTGAGTCGTACAAAAAGGCGGCTGACGCGGACAAGGCGCCAGCGGCGAGCGAGGCGAAGCTCGCGGAAGGCAAGAGTGCCGAGGCCAAGGGCGTGGGGACCAGCACCGGGGACGCCAAGGCCGGGGATGCCCAGACCGAGCAAACCAAGAT
>CAZIMT010000154.1:0-1979 GCA_964540295.1 uncultured Phycisphaeraceae bacterium | reverse complement strand
CCCGGCAGATCGAGGCCGAGCCAAAGAGCGGGGACGGCTCGCGTGCAGACGAGAAGCTCGCGGGCGCGAAGGACCCCGGCTCAATTTCATCTGGCTCGGGATCTAGATCCGCGAAATCGAGTCTCTCGGGTTCGGGTTCCTCGCGCGAATCTTCGGGTCAAGGTGTGTCGGAATCCAAGCCCCGGGGGAAGCAGGCGGCGGTGCGTGCCTCTTCGGCGAAGGCTGGCTCGCTCTCGAAAAAGCGTGTAAAGAAGAGTTAGCGTCGGGGCATCCGTGGTTGGAGCGTCGATCGTTTCTCGGCGGCCGTACGCTTGCGGTCCACGGCGGCGTTCGGCGTTCGCGGCGACGGACCGTGGGTTGCACAAGGAGCTCGCGGATGTCATTTGAAGCCGTGCAGGCGTACATGCGTTCTGAGAAAATCGACGGCTGGCTGCTGCACGATTTCCGTGGCTCAAACCAGATCTTCACGCGCATAACGGGCGGGAAGAAGCACCTCTCGCGGCGGACGCAGTTGTTCATCCCCGCGCACGGCGCGCCGCACCTGATCGTGCAGCACCTCGACGCGCCGCAGTTCAACGACCTGAGCTTCGGCGGCCAGCCCGTCAACAAAACGGTCTTCATCTCTTGGCCCGATCTGCGGCGGACGATGGAGTCGGTGCTGTCGGGGATAAAGCGCGTCGCGATGGAGTACAGCCCGGGCGGAGCTCTGCCGATCATCGCCATCGTCGACGCGGGCACGATCGAGCTTGTCCGCTCTTTCGGCGTTGAGGTCGTTTCTTCGGCCAACCTGATTCAGGTTCACGTCGCGAAATGGCCGGTCAATTCGCTGCCCAATCACGCTCTCGCCTGCCAGCAGGTAGATGCCGCGAAGAACGCGGCCTTTGCGCTTATCAACGACCGCATCAAGGCTGGCACCCCTGTGACGGAGTTCGAGGTCCAGCAGCTCATCGTCGCAGAGTTTAACCGTCAAGGGCTCGAGTTCCCCGACCCGCCGATCGTGGCCGCGAATGCGCATGCGGGCGACCCGCACCACGAGACCAACGCGAAGACCTCCGTAGCGTTCAAGCGTGGCGACTGGGTGCTGATCGACCTTTGGGCACGGCGGCCCGGCGACGACAACCTTTATTGCGACGTGACGTGGACCGGTTACATCCGCAAGAACGCGGACGATAAACCGAGCGACAAGCACCTGAGCGTGTACTACGCGGTGCAGGCGGCTCGGGATGCGTCGGTTGCGTTGGCGCAGTCAAAGTGGAAAGCGGGCGAGGCGGTGCAAGGCTGGCAGCTCGATGAGGCCGCGCGCGACAAGATCATTGCGGCAGGCTACGGCGAGTTCATCCGCCACCGCACCGGCCACAGCCTGAGCCCGGGCCCCATGGTCCACGGCGTGGGGATGAACCTCGATAACCTGGAAACCCACGACACCCGCGAGATGCTGCCGGGCATCGGCTTCACGGTCGAGCCCGGGATCTACCTGCCAGAGTTCGGCGTGCGGAACGAGATCAACGTGTACGTCGATCCGACCAAAGGGCCGATCGTGACGAGCGTGGCGCAGCGTGAGCCGATTTTGGTCGGGTAGTTGGTAGGATCGAGAGACAGTTGGCCGATGAATTGGCTTGGAGAAACACGGCTGAAAATCGAGCCGATCTACGGTGAAAAAGGGCGGCGCTCCGTCTACAGTTTGCGGTTCACGGCCCCGTCGTCTAGCCTGGTCCAGGACACCACCCTTTCACGGTGGACACATGGGTTCGAATCCCATCGGGGTCATTGATGCGCCTTGCATGCAAATGCAAGGCGTCGTCGTTTGATGCATAAGCCTGCAGGTCACAAGAGGTTGTGGCGAGTTTTGCGACGCGATGCGAGCTCCTGCTTCCGCCTGCTGTGCCGCAATTTGTGCCGCGCGTGTGCCGGATTCTGTGCCGCGCTTTTCTCGTGGTCCGTGCGGTGAAGATTGCGGCGTGAGATCCGAACCGGTACGC
>CAZIMT010000153.1:1756-7602 GCA_964540295.1 uncultured Phycisphaeraceae bacterium | reverse complement strand
TCCCGCTGCCGTTCCAGCAGTGGGTGGGTGATCGGGCGGGCGTGTTGCGCGAGCGCGCTCTCGCGCAACACGCCCGCCCGATCACCCACCCACTGCTGGAACGGCAGCGGGAAGCTCGCCTTGGCTCGCAACAGCACCTCACGCGGCACATCGTTCTCGAACGCACGCCGCAGCGCGATCTTGGTTCGATACCGTGAAGGATCCCCGACCTCGCCCGTCGCATCAAACTTCTCGCTCATCGCCAGCCCCTCGGCCAGCGTCGCCACCGCTTGATCGGCCAGCGGCGTGCGCCCTTCGACCGATTCACGCATCGTTGCCGAGTCCAGCCGCAACAACAGCCCGCTCAGGTTCACACGCCGCATGAACCTCAGATGAACCTGCAGCGGGTCGGGCTCATCGCCTTGGTCGGCCAAGCGCGCGAACTCGTCGCGGTAATAACCCGTCAACGCCGCATCTTCTTCCAGCGATCGCCATACCGGCTCGTTGAAAATCGTCGGCTTCACCAGCCGCCCGATCCACGCGTTGTGATCGAGTTGGAACCCACCGCCCAGACGCCGCCACTCTCCGCCGCCGCACCCGGCCAGGCTCGCCAGATGCCGGGCCGACTCGGTCATCGGGCCGTCGTACCCGGCGAAGAGTTCGTCCGCGCCCTCGCCGCTGAGCGTGACCACTTTCCCATCGGCTCGCAGCCGCCGCGCCACCTCGTTGATCGCAACCTCATTGGGAGTGCTCAACGGAACGCCGGTCGCCGAGATCATCGACACCCACCGCTCGGCGAACATTTCACGCGTCACGGGCACTTCGGTGTGCCGCGATCCCAAAGCCCCGGCCGCGAGCGATGCAAAGCCGAAGTCGTCGCTCGGTACAGAATCTCTCGCTCCACCAGCAACGCCCTCGGCCCGCGCACCCGAGCAGTATGTCCATAAACGTTCCGCCCCTGACTCGCGCCCGATCGCACCCGCTACTGAGCAGATCACTGTGCTGTCCAACCCGCCCGAAAGCAGACAGCAGGTCGAGACATCCGAGCGCAGGTGCCGACGCACACTGTCGAGCACCGCCGAGCGAACCTGATCGGCCGCGGTGCCCGCGTGATCCGTCCCGGTCTTCCCGCGTGCGACGGCCGACAGGTCCCACCAATCGCGCCGCTTCACCCACGGCTCATCCGCCGCGAACTTCATCTCGATCCACTCCCCCGGCGTCACGATCGACACGCCCTCGAAAAGCGTGCGCGCGCCCACCGTCGTCCGGATCGTCGTAAGGTACGCGCTCACCGTGGCGACATCAGGCCTTGCCGTGATCTCCGGGTGCTCCAAAAGCGCTGGGATCTCGCTTGCAAAAACGACCTCCGCGCGCCCGCCAGATCGCGCCGGTCGCGCCGTCGCGTAGTACAACGGCTTGATCCCCAGCGGATCGCGGGCCAAGATCAGCACGCGTCGGTCAAGGTCAATAAAACCAAACGCGTACATCCCGCGCAGCTTGCCGATCGCGTCGGCGCCCCAACGCACCAGCGCCGCCAAGACCGTCTCGGTATCGCACCGCGTGTGAAAGCTCATGCCGTCGCGCGCAAGTTCGTCGCGAACTTCCGCGTCGTTGTACAATTCGCCGTTGTAGACGAGCGCGCGCCGCCCGTCCGCGGAAACCATCGGCTGGTGTCCGGCCGGGGTCGGATCGATCACCGCCAAGCGCCGGTGCGCCAGCGCCACGCCCGCCGCGCGCCACACCCCCGCGCCGTCGGGCCCGCGGTGAGTCATCCGATCGCGCATCGAAAGCAGTGCCGGCTCGGAGACAGAGACCGAACCGCCGCCGCACGCCACGATGCCAAGAATCCCGCACACGGGAAGACTATCGGAGAACCGCGCGGTTGCCTCGTACAAACAACCCGCCGCGGCTTTCCAGGCTCACGCAGCCCGGTCGGTCAGACCCAAACCTGAATGATCAGGTTCGGTTCGCGCTGCTTGCCCGTCCATTCCCCGATCGACGAGGTCACGAACTTCACTTCGTACTGCGGGTGCGCGTCGAGCCACTCGTTGATCTGTTGATCGAGAAACTCCAGGCTGTCACCGACGAGCTTGCAATGGAAACTCTTGCAGTGGATCGCGCCGGTGCCGGTGGAGTTGGGCGATCGGCTCCACTTGTCCTCGTGCCGCTTCGCGCCGGTGCGCTGCTCGAACATCTGGATCTTTGACACCCCACCAGCCGGGCCGCCCGCGCTGGCGTTCGCGCTCGCCGCGGGCGTTGTCGCCGAAACATGTGCCGAGGCCGGGATCGGCTTGGGTTCCGCTGGACGACTCGCTGGCGCGCCCGCCGCGCCGATCTGCGTGCCGGGCTGAAAAACATGGTCGGGCGAGCGGAGCGGTTGATCGACACGCATACTCAATCCCTTCGCACACTTTGGTGCTGCTGGATGGTCCGGGCCGTCGTCTTGAAAGCTCACCCGCGGCCAGGCCCCACGATCCGCGCGAGCTTCAACACGCCGTCCAGCCTACCCACTTCTCACCCGGTTGAAAACCTCATCCGCGCCGATTAGCACGGCAACACGGAAAACAACCACCGCGCTCCCTCGACGGGGCGTCCTGAAAATTTCCGCCAGCCCGAACCAAAGTTCGCCACGGCGTTCAACGCCGCGGCGTCAGAGAATGCTCGAATCTCACCCGCCGCGACCCGAGCGACCGCGCCCCGTCCCCCGCTCAACTCGCCCTCGTACTCAAGGTACACCGCGCGGTGATCGCCGATCCGCTCGGCGTCAAACCCTTGGCAGCCCTGAAGATCGATGCGATCACGCACGCGAAATGTCACCAGTCGCCGCTCCTTGTCCCCGCCAGGGTCGATCATCCAGTCCAAATGCGATCTCCCGTCCGCCTCGGTGTGCCGGAGCAACACCGTCCGGGTTGGCCGCGCGTGGTCCGTGGACGGCTTGAACGGTTCGGGCTGGGTCGGTTTCGGGTTCATTCTGATGAATTTCCCAGCTTTGTTCGCCCTTTCCGAGCATCCCCGGGGCACAAACCGGATCGCTTGGTCGCCAACTCTAGCCAAGAGCCGGTCCGGTCCGATACCATTCACAAGGACCGGCTCTCACCGCCCGCGCACGAATGCCGGGTACGGACGACCAGCAGAGCCCAACGACGCCCCGGCCTTCCCCCGACCACTTACGGAGTTCCCGATGCCCCGCATCGCCCTGACCAACGGTTCACGCCTCACCTCACCCCTCATCCTCGCCAGCCTGACCGCGCTGGCCGTTTCGGCGTCGATCGGCTGTAGCGGCGTTCGGCCCTTACATGTCGTCCACGACCACGCCCTGCAAGAGGTTAAGGCTGGCAACTATCTCGTCGCCGCCGCTGACTACGAGGAATACCTCGAACGCAAGCCCGACGAGGTCAACGTCCGATACGAGCTTGGACAGACTTATCTTGCGATGAAAGAACCGATCAAAGCCCGCCAGCAACTTGCGGTGGCGTACGACATCGACCCGACCAACGAGAACGTCATCGACGCCCGGGCCGAGGCTCACTATCAGGCCAAGGAATACCAGCAGCTCAGCGAGTTCCTCCGCCGGCTCTCTAGCGAACGCGGCACCGTGCGCGACTTCCTCCGCCTAGGTGATTACGCTGGCCGAATGGGCAACGCGGACGAGGCCGCCCTCGCGCTCAAGAACGCGGCCGTCCTCGACGAGGGGCAGACCGTCGCCCCTCAGATCGCCCTGGCTGATTTTTACAAGTTGCACAACGATCGCGCCAATCAGGTCCGCCGCCTGCGCATGGCCCTGTTCATCGAGCCCAAGAACAAGCCCGTCCTAAGCCGGCTGCTCGCAATGGGTGAGATCCCGGGTCCGAGCCTCGCACTCCGCCCCGAGGAAGCACGCTGATCGACAAGATCGGGGAATTTGAGATTTGTTCTCGGACTTTCTCACACAAAATCTCCTCGTTTCCGCATCCAGAATTGACTTTCGGGCGATATCTTCTACCGTATATCCAGATATACGGATGAAGCAAATCGCCGAACCAACCCTCGTCACTGATCGCCTCGCCGCCCTTGGCGAGCTTGTGCGTCTTCGAATTCTCCGGATGCTCGAGGCCCAGGAGCTCGCGGTGGGCGAGGTTGCCAAAGTCGTTCAACTCCCTCAGTCCACCGTCAGTCGGCACCTTAAGGTTTTGGCCGATGGCGGGTGGTTGGTCAAGCGGAACCACGGCACGACGATGTTCTACAAGCTCGTGCTCGACGATCTGAAGTTGCCGAGCCGGGCGCTGTGGATGACCGTTCGCGACCAGATCGGGGCCCCGGCCGAACTCGCCGAGGACGCTAGGCGTCTGCAGGCGGTGCTCGCCGAACGGATGACCGACAGCCAGTCTTTCTTCGGGCGTGTGGCTGGCGAGTGGGACCAGGTCCGCGGGGAGTTGTTCGGTGAAAAGTTTTCTCCGGTAGCGATGCTCGCGCTGCTCGACCCCTCGTGGACCGTCGCCGACCTGGGCTGCGGCACGGGGAACGCCTGCGGGATGCTCGCGCCGTATGTGGCGAAGGTCATCGCGATCGATCAGTCCGAGCCGATGCTTGCGGCCGCCCGGCGTCGCTTGGCGTCGTGCAACAACGCTGAGTTTGTCGCGGCGTCGATCGATCGCTTGCCGCTGGAGAATTCGAGTGTTGACGCGGCCGTGTGCCTGCTCGCGCTGCACCACGTCGAGAAGGTTGAGCCTGTGCTGGCGGAGATGCACCGCGTTGTCCGCCCCGGCGGCGTGGCGTTGATCGTCGATATGGTCGCGCACGACCGCTCGCAGTACCGGCACACGATGGGACACCGGCACCTCGGGTTTTCGAGATCGCGGATCAGCGAACTCTTTGATTCGGCGGGTTTCGAGTCATCCCGCTATGCCGAGCTTCCGGGCGAGCCGGAGGCGCGGGGGCCGAGCTTGTTTGTGGCGACGGCTAGGAAGAGGAAGAAATAGATCAGGAGAGGCAGGTTGAAAACCTGCCCGACTAGGGGAATTAGTTTGGAGCAGTCTGAGCTAGTTTGAAGCAGTTTGAAACAGTTTGAAGCAGTCTTTGTAGACCACTTGTTCGAGCACCATTTTCAGGAGTCCACGATGTCCACGATTTCCAGCAAGCCCCGCGCGGGCATCAAGCCCAGCAACGGCAAGCGTGTCTCGGGCGCACCGGCCACCATCGATTTCAAGGTCAAGGACCTCACGCTCGCCGACTTCGGCCGCAACGAGATCCGGCTCGCCGAGCAGGAAATGCCCGGCCTGATGTCGATCCGCAGCGAGTACAAGGCCAAAAAGCCGCTCAAGGGCGCCAAGGTCATGGGCTCGCTGCACATGACCGTGCAGACGGCCGTGCTGATCGAAACCCTCGTGGACCTCGGCGCTGATGTCCGCTGGGTCTCGTGCAACATCTTCTCGACGCAGGATCACGCGGCCTCGGCCGTCGTCGTCGGCCGCACTGGCACCATCGACGACCCCCAGGGCGTGCCCGTCTTCGCCTGGAAGGGCGAGACTCTGGAAGAATATTGGTGGTGTACGGAGCAGGCCCTGCGCTGGCCTGACGGCAGCGGCCCCAACCTGCTCCTTGATGACGGCGGCGACGCAACCATGGTGTGCCACAAGGGCGCCGAGTTCGAGAAAGCTGGCAAAGTTCCGGCGTTCAACCCTGCCAAGGACCCCGAGGAATGGGGCGTGATCCTTGACCTCCTGCGCGACCAGCAGAAGAAGAACCCGGGCCGCTGGTCCAAGGTGCTCAAGGGCATCAACGGCGTGTCGGAAGAGACGACCACGGGCGTACACCGCTTGTATCAGATGATGGAAGCTGGCACGCTCGCGTTCCCGGCCATCAACGTCAACGACAGCGTCACCAAGTCC
>CAZIMT010000153.1:0-1746 GCA_964540295.1 uncultured Phycisphaeraceae bacterium | reverse complement strand
CGGTATCCTGCGCGCTTCCGACGTGATGCTCTCGGGCAAGGTCGCGGTGGTGCTCGGCTACGGCGACGTGGGCAAGGGCTGCTGCCAGAGCCTGCGCGGGCAGGGCGCTCGCGTGATCGTGACTGAGATCGATCCGATCTGTGCGCTTCAGGCGGCGATGGAGGGCTACGAGGTCACGACGCTCGATGACGTGCTGGAGAAGGCCGACGTGTTCATCACGGCGACGGGCAACAAGGACATCATCACGGCCGAGCACATGTCGAGGATGAAGGACAAGGCGATCGTCGGCAACATCGGGCACTTTGACAACGAGATCGACATGGCCGGGCTCAAGAAGTTCAAGGGCATCAAGAGCGTCAACATCAAGCCGCAGTACGACGAGTGGGTTTTCCCGGCTGGCAAGGGCAAGCCGGAGCACAGCGTGATGATCCTGGCCGAGGGCCGCCTGCTGAACCTCGGGTGCGCCACCGGGCACCCCAGCTTCGTCATGAGCTGCAGCTTTACGAACCAGGCGATCGCGCAGATCGAGCTGCACACCAACGGCGAGAAGTATGAGAAGAAGGTGTACACGCTGCCCAAGCACCTTGACGAGAAGGTCGCGCGGCTGCACATCGACAAGCTGGGCATCAAGCTCACTAAGCTCAGCAAGGACCAGGCGGACTACATCGGCGTGCCGATGGACGGGCCGTACAAGCCGGCTCACTACCGGTATTGAGTCCGTGAACGCGTGAATTGAACCGAGAGCCCCCGGCGAGAGTCGGGGGCTTTTCTTGAGAACGAGAAGGAAAATAGCAGGGCCGAGATAACGTAGGACACCGGTTGAAAACCTGTGCCACGAGGCGGGGTAGAAAGCCACGCTTCTACCGATCCGGCGAGGCCCCGATGTCGATGATCGAGCACGCGACCACGCGGTTGAGTTGGAGGCTGTCGGTCAGTTCGAGCAGCTCGTGAGATTCCGATCCCGGGTTGAACCAGACCTCACCGACCTGGCCTCGGGCGGCCAGTTCTTCGACAACTTTCATGCCAACCCTCGGCGGCACGTACATGAGCACGCGATCCACAAACCCCTTAAACGCTGACACGCTCGGGTACGAGCGCACGCCCTCGACCTCGGTGGCGTTGGGGTTGATGGGGACGACCTCGTGGCCCATGAGGTCGTACGCGCGCACGGCCTTGTTCCCGTATTTTTTCCGATCGTTAGACGCTCCGACAACCATGACGCGCATCGCTGGTTCCCTCCGTGTTGGCCGTCACCGCTTCACGCTGGTCTCACTTGCTATGCTCGGACTGAACTTCGCTCCACTCGGACCGCACCATGCACATTCGTGACATCCTCGCTCAGAGTCGAACGACCTTCTCTTTCGAGTTCTTCCCACCGAAGACCGACGAGACGTTCAACGCGCTGTTCGAGCAGATGACGGAGTTCGAGAAGCTCAGGCCGACGTTCGTCTCGGTCACGTACGGCGCGGGCGGATCAACACGGCAACTGACCAACGACCTGGTCGTGAAGCTGAAAGCGAAAACCGGGCTGGACCCGATCCCGCACCTCACAACCGTCTGCCACGAAGAGGGCGAGATCGCGCAGATCTTGGAACGATATGCCGCCGCCGGGATCAGCAACATCATGGCCCTGCGAGGGGACGTGCCGCTGAACTATTCCGGGCCCGACCCATTCCGGAGCTTCAAACAGGCCGCGGAACTGGTCCGGTTCATCCGCAAGTTCAACGAGACGCATGCCGCCAAGGG
>CAZIMT010000152.1:3311-7661 GCA_964540295.1 uncultured Phycisphaeraceae bacterium | reverse complement strand
CGTCGGCGGGCGGCGTGTCCTTCTCGATAAACAGATGGATCATTGGGTCGCGGAAGATGATGAAGAGCAACCCGCAGGTACACATGTAGCCGACCATGATGCCCATGCCGACCTTGACGCGTTGAAGTGCCAGATCAGGTCGGCCCATGCCCATGCACTTGCCGACGGTGGCGGTGAGCGCGACAGAGATTCCCACGGCTGGCATGAACGAGAGGGTCATCCACTGGTGGGCGATCCAGCCAGCGGTGGAGTGCAGGCCGCCGAAATGCCCGACGAGATAGACCATGAAAAAGGTCCAGCAGACCATCTCGTTGCCGAACATCAGCCCGCCAGGCCAACCAAGTTTCATGATGTCGCGGACATGCTGGCGCGAGACGCGCCACGCGCGACGTGTGCCGTAGAGGCGGTTCATGGTCGGGCCGAGGAAGAAGGCCATGGGGATCGCGAGCTCGACGAACGTGGCGATGACGGTTCCGATGGCCGAGCCGACGACACCCAGCGCAGGGAACCCCCATTTCCCGTGTACGAACGCGACGGAGAGCACGAGATTGATGATGTTCGCGGTCAGGCTGGCGACGAAGACGACGGCGGGCTTATGCAGGCCGTAGAAGAACTGGGCGAGGCAGCGGGTACACATGGTGAGTGCGCTGCCGAAGATGAGGACTTGGCCGTAGCTCGCCGCGAGGTTGACGTGGCGCGGCTCGCGTCCGATGGCGGTGAAGATTTCGGGAAGGTAGAGGCCGTAGGGGATGAGCAGGATGGACCAGGCGATGGCGATCCACATTCCGTTCCAGGCGTAGGCCGCGCCGCGCTCGGGTCGGCCCGCGCCAAGATTCTGCGAGACGTAGGTATTGACGACGGTGAGGCAGCCCATGGCAATCGAGATGGGCGTGAAAGCGGCGATCCCGCCGTCGCCCTGCGCGCTGACATAGATCGGGTCGGGCCCGATCCGCGAGACGATGAGCTTGTCGACAAATTGCATGAGCGTGTAGGAGGTCATCGTCGCCACGACGGGCGCAGCGATGGAGACGAGCTCGGCCAGCGGGGACCGCGGAACGGTCGATGAGTTCGGGTTGGACGTCGTTGATTTCATAGTGTTCCGTCGGTGTGCAGAGCGCCTGACGCCGAAGCGGTGAGCGGACTTTAGGTCGGTCACGAATGCTGGCTGAAACCTGGGCAGAGAGACGAGAGAAGTTGTTTGATCGATCGTGCCCGCAAGCACCGGCGCACAGCACGCCGGTTTCATGCTCCGCAGAGCCGGACCGCCAGCTCGATTGCGGCCGCCATGCTGCCCGGGTCGGCGACGTTCTTGCCAGAGATGTCGAACGCGGTGCCGTGATCGGGACTGGTGCGGACGATGGGCAGGCCGACGGTCACGTTGACGGCACGATCGCGGGCGATGAGTTTGACAGGGATCAAGCCTTGGTCGTGGTACATGGCGACGACAAGGTCGAATCGGCCAGCGAACGCGGCGTTAAAGATGGTGTCGCCCGGGTGCGGGCCGGTGACGGTGAGCCCGCGTGATACGCAGGCGCGGATCGCGGGCTCGATGAGTGTGCCTTCCTCAGTCCCGAGGAGGCCGTGCTCGCCAGCATGGGGATTGAGGCCGCAGACGGCGATGCGCGGCGCAGCGACACCGAGTCGGCGGCACGCGGCAGCGCCAAGTTCGATCGCGTCGATGATCCGTTGTTGCGTCAGTTCGCGCGCGAGACTGAGCAGCGGGACGTGGACGGTGGCGAGGATGACATTGAGGACCGCGTGGTTGTCGATCGCGGGGACGTGGAAGAGCATCGCAGCCCGGTCGGCATGAAAGCGTTCGGCGAACAGCTCGGTGTGGCCCGGATACTTTCCGAAGCCCGCGAGCGACCACGATTCCTTGCAGATCGGCGCGGTGACGACCGCTTCGACCCCGGCCGAGTGATCGGTGCCAAGGGCCGCGTGCGAGATCGCTTCTTGAACGAACTCGAACGAGAGCTGCCCACCGCGACGTGTGGCCGCCAGCGCATGCTGCTCGCCGAGAGCTTCGGGCCAGCTCACCACAGAAACCTCGTCGCGCGGCCAGGACGTTTCGTCGTATCGATTAACGACCTTCCAGAACGGCGTCAGCCCAGCGCGAGCGGCCGCCGCACAGAGGCAGGAATCGAGGCCGTAGATGCGGAAGGACGCGAGGTCGCGAACGCTCGGGCGGGCGAGCGCTTTCACGACGACTTCGGGACCGATGCCGCCGGGGTCGCCCATACTGATCGCGATGCGCAGCCGGGTGGGCGTGATCAAACGAGGTTGCGAGCTCGATGCTTCAGTCATGCGTCGTCAACCACCGAGGGGTCGCGCACTTCCGTTTCGTGAAAGCTGAGCCGGGCGTTGGCGTAACGCTCGGGCGAGATCTTGAGGTCGGGGGTGATTCCGTCCTTGTGCTGCGCGTGAAGATGCTTCAGAAAAGGCACGCACCATTGGCAGCCGGTGCCCGCGCCGAGACACTCGGAGATCAGCGAGGCCACGGGCGGGTTTTCACGAGACAAATACCCGCGGATCTTCCGGAGCGAGACGTGAAAGCAGAGGCATACTTGATCGTCGGCATCCACAGTCGATGATAGCAATAGATCGAAACACGCGGGCGGGCAACGAGAGGGGTGTGAGTTGGGCTGGTCACGAGTCGCCGAGTCTCGACAAGATGTCGAGCACTCCGTCGGCCTCGCGCTGATCGGAGACGAAGCCCGCGATCGCGCGCAGCGGTGCTTCCGCGTTGGCTGGGCAGGCGAAGAAGCCGACGTTCTCGGCGATGGCGCGGTCGCTGAGGGTGTCGCCGATGCCCGCGAGGCGTTCCTTTCGTAGGCCCGTCCGCGCGATCAACCGCGCGATGCCGGTGGCCTTGCTGATGTGCGCGAGGTCGCAGTTGATCCACGCGACGGTCATCGAAACCCGGAAGGGCCAGGAGTTCTCCCGGAACACCGATTCGAGCTTGGGCATCAGCGATCGGAGGTGCGGCGTGTCGGCGTGCCAGAGCGACATCGACGCAGATTTTCCGGGCTGCATCACGACGCCGGTGGGGATGAGATGTTCTTCGATCCAGGCGGTTGCGCGAGCGACCGCGTCGAGGTGTTGAGCCGTGATCGCGGGGTCGCGGAGGTAGACGTTCTCGCGCGGGTCGTAGAGCCACACGCCGTTCTCGGCGACGCAGGGGACGGCGTCGTTGGCGATGAAACGGCAGACGGCCTCGGCGAAGGGCTGAGGCCTGCCCGAGCAGACCGTCACCACGGGGCGGTCGCCATCGGTGATCGCACGGCGGTTGTGCTGGGCGATTCTGGTCAACGCCTCGGCGTTGAACGGCGCGGAGGATTCAGGTCCAAGACAGCCGTCGATGTCGCAGATCACGGCGTCGAATCGGCGTTTCAGGTTGGCCCCGATATTTTCAGAGTTTTTAGGCATCGGCGACAAGCGTAGCGAGCGCGAGCGTCGAACAATCTGGCGTGACCGGACCAAACAGCAACCCACTTTTCCACGTCGTTCTTCACGAGCCCGAGATCCCCAACAACACGGGAAATATCGGGCGCACGTGCGTGGCGACAGCCTGCGCGTTGCACCTCATCCACCCGCTCGGCTTTGATACCAGCGAGAAAGAGTGCCGCCGCGCGGGGCTCGACTATTGGCCGCGGCTGGGCGTCAGCGAGCACGAATCTTGGGGCCAATACTTACAGGATGTACACCACAGAGCGACGCCCGGCCCAGCGGCGCCGGGTGAAGTGAGTCTTGGGCCCAGCCTTTGGTTGCTGAGCACCAAGGCGACGCGCACCGTGTTCGATGTGCCGCTGCGCCGGGGCGATCATCTCGTGTTTGGCAAAGAGTCCGCGGGCCTGCCGGGGTCACTTTTGAATGAGCGACCCGACCGGTGCGTCAGCCTGCCGATGCTTCCCACCGAACGGTCGCTGAATCTCGCGACGGCGGTGTGCGCCGTGATCTACGAGGGTCTGCGCCAGCTGATCGCGCGAGGTGATCTCGCTCTCGATGCGGCGGGCCGGATCGCGATGGAGAAGTCTCGATAGTGCACCCGATCGGCGCGTCCGCGCGATACTCAGCGAGCGATGCACGATTCATCACCAGTTTCGACACCCGCGTTTTCCGACACGCTCGCAACCTCGCGAAAGTTCCACAGGATCGCTCGGCCGCGTGTGCTTCGGACCGACGTCTGGCTGTCGAGACCGATTGAAGAGGTCTTCGATTTCTTTGCCGACGCGTTCAACCTCAACGCGCTCACCCGCCTTGGCTGCATTTTCGAATCCTGGACGCCAGCCCCGATCGTGATGCGAGCTGGCGCGATCATCGACTACAAGATCAGGCTCAAGGTTGTTCCGA
>CAZIMT010000152.1:0-3211 GCA_964540295.1 uncultured Phycisphaeraceae bacterium | reverse complement strand
GGGCGATCGATGTCGGCTCGGGGGACACAGGCGGCGGAGTGTCGAACGTGACCGGCGAGTTCACGGCGGCCGCGACCAGAGTACGAGCACGCTCGAGCCATCCCCGGCCAGAAAGCTCGACTGAATCTCCGCGAGCGGCGCTGGCGCGGTTCACGGTGGCGTCCGACTGTGCTGATGAAAGTTTGAGCGGCTCCGCTGGCGGTTGCCCGTACGCGGAATCGATCCGTCGTTGCTGCAGATTCGGGCGCGAGCCTGACGGCTGGCCTTGGGTGATATCCATGTCGAGGATGTATCGGGCCGGTCAAACTCTTCGCTTGAGTGGTCAGGTGAGTTGACGAGCGCACTCGATCCGCGCTGTCATTGAACTACTTGAGCAACATCGCGAGTTCACGGCCACGCTCGTCGTCACGGCTGGTCGCCCAGTCGGCCGCGGTGCGCCCGAGCTTGTCCTTGGTGTCTTTGGGTGCGCCAGCCTTCAACAGAACAGCGACCTTTTCCGCGTCGCCGCGGTCGGCGGCCTTCATGAGAGGCGTGACGCCGTCCTTGTCCCCGGCCTTGACGTCCGCGCCAGCCGCGAGGAGCAGGCCGAGCACCTCGACGGGCCCTTCACCACCGGTGGCCAGCGCGAGCGCATCGCGCCCGTCGTCGTCAACGGCCGTGACCGGCGCTCGAGCGTCGAGCAGCGCCTTGATGTTCTCAGAGTTGCCCGCCATGGCCGCGGCCATGAGGGCGGTCTGGCCCCACTTATTCTTGAACTCGACGTTGGCTCCCGCGGCGATGATGGTGGTCAAGATCTCATGGTTGCCTCGCCCCGCTCCCATCATCAGGGCGGTCCAGCCATCGCCCGTGCGAGCGTCAACGCGGGCCTGAGTGCCCAGCAGAGCCTTCACCGTGGGCAGGTCTGAAGAGAGCACCGCCCAGATCAGCGGGGTTTTGCCGTCGAGCGTGGACGCGTCGATCTTCGCACCGCCAGCGATGAGCGCCTGAGCGGCCTCTGCCTTGCCGCACGAGGCGGCGAGCATGAGAGGGGTCATCCCGCGTCGTGCCTTGTCCACGCCGTCCATGGGCTGGTCGACAACGACACCCGGCCGCTTCAAGGCCGACTTAAGTCCGGCCGCGTCCCCGGCCTCGGCGAGCTGGTGCAGCGAGCCCGAAACTGGAGTCAGGGTGCTGGAAGGATCGATCTCGGCCGACAGTCCTTTCACGTACACCAGCAGGGCCGCGCCCAAACCCGCCAGACAGATCGCCACCACCAGCAAGGGGAACGGACGTTTCTCAGCCATTGGACTTTCCCTTCAAAGCGTGGCGCGAGCGCCCGTTCACGAACCTTAAACCTGGGCCATGATCTTTATAATGCGACAGAGCCGAATGCGACAGTGAGTTAAACGGAACGGTTCTCAAACTTCGTACCGGGAGTATATCAGATTCACCGATCCGCTCGAACAGTTTCAAGATCTGCTCATTAACTCGGCCCGGCAGCGTTCGAAGACCTCCCCCACCGAGATCCGGTCCATCATGGCGCGACCGGCCGCGTCGTTCTTGTGATCGAGTGCCTCTTCGGGCCCGACATGCTGGACCACGTTCGCCTTCCGTCCGTACGGCCCCACCGTATCCACCCGGGTCGGGCCGTAGAGCGCTATCAAAGACCGATCAAACCCGACCGCCATGTGCAAGGCGGCCGAGTCATTCGCCACGACGAGTGATGCGGACTCGACCAGCGCCATCAGCCCACCCACCGAGGTTTTCCCCAGCAGTTCCAGAACCCGCGACTCGGACCTTCCTAGTTCGAGCAGCGCGCCGCACTGCTCACGCTCGCTGGCCGAGCCCACGACCACCACGCGGTCGATCGCTGCTAGCCCCGTCATCATCAAAAGATCACGAGCCAACTCCGCGAACCGCTCGCAAGGCCAGCGTTTGCCGACCCATCGGCTGGTCGGCGCAATGAGCACGTAACGCTGGTGCGAGAGAGAACCGGAGCCCGAATCGCTGGCGAGAAACGCGGCCCGATCGGCCTCGGGCGTGTAAAGCTTCATCTCCGCCACCGGCGGCACGCCCGCGAGTTTAAGCATTTCGAGCATCCGATCGACGCTGTGGAGTTCTAAACCAACCAGATGCCGCTCGGTATACCCAAGCCAACCAAGTTCGCGTGCGTTCGCGAACCCGACTCGTCGCGGCGCTCGCGTGGCAAAGGCGAAGAGACCGCTGCGCGCGAGGCCTTGCATATCGAAGACCAGGTCGTACTTCCGCCCGCGCAGTTCGTTCATCCACTCCAAGCTCGGGCCGGGGTTCAATCGGCTCATCGATCCACCCAGCCCTTTTCTCGAGAAGGGCACGACGCCCGACAAGGCCGGGTGGGCCGCGATCGCGGGCGCGAACGAATCTTGCACGAGCCAATCGATCACCGCGTCCGGGAACGCGCGGCGGAGGCTGACCAGCGCGGGCACGGACTTGCACACGTCACCCAGCGCGCTGGGCCGGATCATCAGGATGCGATTAGGGCGGGCGGTCGATGGCATGGTCTGCTGGCCGATCGTACCTCTAAAGAACACGCCACTTTCGCGGCGGTCGGCGAAATCTTCAAGGCTCGGTTCCCAAGGTATGAGATCGGCGTGTTAGGATGAACCAGTTGAACCTCATTCTTTGGCCAAGAGGAACCATTTATGAACGCTCGTAAGGCAGCAGCAACGACCGTGATCAATGCGGGCAACGACCGAGCGCGACGCGTCGAGCCTTGGTTCAAGACTCTCCTCTCGGTCGCTGGGTTCGCGGTTTCACTCTTCGGCGCGACGGCACTAGCGCAGACCGGCACCAAGCCCGCGGCCAAGCCCGCCGAGAAGCCCGCTGAGAAACAGGCCGACAAACAGGCCGAGGCCCAGCCCGGCAAGGTCCAGACGCTGATGGTCGCCGAGCGTTCCGACCTCTCCAAACTGCTGGTCGATCCGCGCGACATGCGACTCGCCAAAGCGCTGGGCATGTTGCCCGCGCGTTTAGCCGAGCTGCCCGCAGAGAGCCCGAACTTTCCTCCCCAGGCCGCGGCCGCGATCAAGACCGCGCTCTCCGCGTTCGCGCGCCCGGGCCGCTTCGGTGTCACCGTCAACGCTGGCGACCCGTCCAACGGGCTCTTCGGGTACGGCGTGGTCATCAGCGCCGTCGCGGCCGACCAGAAGGACGCAGAGTCTCTGCACGCCAGCATCCGCGACATGCTCAAGGA
>CAZIMT010000151.1:0-7884 GCA_964540295.1 uncultured Phycisphaeraceae bacterium | reverse complement strand
CGCCTCGGAGATCACCTTCTCGCGCAGCACCGTCTCGGCCGCCGCAGCGTTCTTGGGCTCCGCATTCAGCAGCGAATCCAGGTAGGCCTGACCGATCTCCGGCGAACTGTTCAGCTTCCACGCCACCGCCGCGTACTGCTGACCACGCGGCCAATCCTGCGCGGTCAAGAACACGCCCGACAACGCGATCGCAAGGTTCGCGTCGTTAGGACGAACCTTGAGCGCCTCGTCGGCCATCTCCGCCGCCTCGCTCGGTCGGCCGATCGAAATCAGCTCTCGCATCAGCGAGAGCCGCATGTCATCGAGCGCCGGATTGGTCTTGACCGTCTCACGCAGGTCCGCCAGCGCCTCGTCACGCTGGCCCAGCGTGACGTACACCAACGCCCGCGTCCGCCGCGCTTGCCAGAACGAAGGACGCACCTTGATCGAAGCGTCCAGGTCTTGCAGCGCCAAGGTCGTCTCCGGGGGGGTCTTCCGGAGGAAGTACTGAGCCCGACGGAAGTACACGATCGGGTCTTGCGCAAAGTCCGTGATCGCCCGGTCGTACATCTCCCGAGCCTTGCGGTCCTCGCCCTTGCCCGCCGCGACGTCCGCACGCAGGAGCTGGATGACCGCGTCGCTCTGGCCACCGACGGTCACGCCCTCCATGTACTTGCCCGCGTCATCCCATTTCTGAAGGTTCAGCAGCATCTCCACCAGCCGCAGGCGAACCTCTTGGCTCGTGCCGTCGGCCTTGCCCTCGACGATCTTCTCGTAGTAAGGAATCGCCATGTCCGACCGACCGATCGTCGAGAGCATGTCGCCCGCGGCGCGGTCAACCTCCATCACCCCCGCGGTCTGGTACGCCCGACCACGCTCGTACATCGCCACCGCTTCGTTGTACAACTGCCGTCCCGAGAGAAACTGACCAAAGGCCATGAACGGCCGGAACGTCAGCTCCTTCGGATCCAGCGACTTGATGAAATCGTCCATCACCGACTGGGCACCCTGCACGTCGCCCTGCTCGGCCCTGATCCGGGCCCGCAGCAACGCAACATCCTGCCCCGACTCGGGCGAGGTGACCCGCTCGATCAACGCTGTCGCATCGTTCCAGCGACGGCCTTCCGCGTACAGCTTGGCCAGCTCCAGCTTGTTCACGATGTTGTTGGGCTCCCGCGTCAGCATCAGCTCACGCCGCTTGAGCGCCGCGTCACGGTCGCCGTACTGCGCGTTGAGCGTCACCAGCGCCTCGTCGAACGCGCGGTTCCCACGCCCGATACGCTCGTACTCCCGGGCTCGCTCGAGCGCCTCGGGACCACGCCCCGCCTGCGCCAGCGAGTTGATCTGGTCGAGCATCGTGCTCACGTCGTCAGGCCTCTGACGCAACGCCTCGCGAAAGACCCGGTCCGCGTCCTGCGCACGACCCAGCAGCGAGTACAGCCGGCCCAGCAGGCGCACGCTCCCCGCGTCGGCCGTGCCCGCCTTGACCGCGTCTTCAAGCAGAATCGCCGCGTCGGCGTTCCGCCCCTCGGCCGCCAAAGCACGTGACTTGTACAGCATGCCCTTGGCGCCGTCCAGGTTCTTCTCGGTCGCAACCGAGACGATCTTCTTCGCCAGCTCGTAGTCCTTCTGCCGAAGCGCCATCAGGAACTGACGATCGAGCACGCGGGCGTCACCGGGAGCCGCCTTGGCCGCCCCCGCCAGAGCCGCCGCCGCCTCGTCCATCCGCCCCGAATTGGTCAGGATCTGGCTCCTCTGCAGAAGTTTTTCAACGTCCGTGCCTTCGGCCGCGTCGACCTGTTCGAGCTGCCACTTCACCGGGTCGGCCTGGCTCAGGCCGTCCAAGGCCCGCTTGAGGTCCGCGTCGTCCGGGGCCGACTTGAGCCCCGCCTTGACAGTCTCGATCGCCTCGGGCTTCTCGCCCACCTGCGCCTGCAGGCTCGCCAACGCCAAGAACAATCGCGGGTCCGGGTTCGCCTTGATCCCCTCGATCAGCACCGTCATCGCGCCAGCCAGGTCGGGCAACTCCTTGTTCTCGCCCGAGAGCAGCCGATTCGCGGCCACCATCACTGCGGTCGACTTGTCGGGTGCCTCCGAAACGCCCGTCGCGATCTTCATCTGCCCAAGCGCCTCGAGGGCTGGCTGAAAACTCGGGTCCGACTGCAGGACCGACTCCAAACGCTTCATCGCTTTCTCGGTCTCTTTCAACTGGAACTCGATCTTGGCGAGCAGCACGTGCGGCCCCGGCAAGTCGCCTCGCTGGGTCACAACCCGCTCCAGCAGCTCACGCGCTGTACCCATGTTGTTCAGACGCAGCTCCGTCTGCGCCTGCGCCCACATCGTGCCAACGTTCGATTTCCCGGTCGCCTCGTTGAACTTGGCCAGCAGCTGCCGAGAACCCACCGCGTCCCCAGACGCGAACGAGGACATCGCGTCAACGTAAAGCAGCGGGACCGCGTCCTCGGACATCGACAGCGCCATCACCGGGCGGAGTTTCTTGGCCTGATCCACGAGCGCCGCACGCTCGGCCTCGCCCTTGGTCCCCTCCCACTTCTGGAACAGGTACCCGGCCTGCAAATACAGCGCCTCCACCTTCGTGCTGAACAAACGGATGCCCGCCGGGCTCACCGGCCGGCGCGGCAGGTCTACTACCCTCTGAAGCTGCGCTATCGCCGCGTCGATCTCGCCACGCCCCCCCATCACCTGCGCGCTCGCGATCATCAGCGGGTCGTTGTCAGATTCCGCCGCCAGCCAGCGGTCCAGGTGCGCCCGCGTGCGGCTTTCCTTCGCATTCGGATCGATGTACTGCTCACAAAGGCGGAACTGCGTCAGGAGCAAGGGGTCTATGCCCGCGGCGGGAACCTTCGCGAACACCGCGTCCAACTCCTCCAGCCGCGGCTTGAGCTTCTCAAACGCCGCACGTGTTGCGTCAAACTTCTCCCGGAACGGCCGGTCCCCCGACATCATCGATTTCTGAGTCTCTTCCAGGTCACCCACCAGCTTGTTCGCCGCCGCGATCGCGTTGTCCGGGTGCGCCGCCACATAGTCTGACAGCACCTTCTTGCCCGCGGCCTCGAACGGCATCGCGTCGGCGTCTTTCCCGACCCGACGCAGCGGCAACGCCTGAGTCAGGTGCCAGTTCATCAATCCGATCACGCTCGCCCCGTCATTGGGGTCCGCCGCCAGAGCCGCCTCTAGATCCGCCTTGGCTTCCTCAATCTTCTCGGCCGCGAGCGTTAAACCGGGCTCGGCCATCATCCGCACTCGGACCAGACCGCGGTACCGACGCACATCGCCGGGCTCGGCCTTGCTCGCGCGCAGAAGACCCAGCGTCCGTTCGGTCTCCGAGATCAGGAAGTCTCCCGTCGGGCCGTTGTAGCGCTCGCGCGTGAAGGGCAAATAGATCAGGTCTAGGTACTCGCGGTGCGCCTTCACGTCCGTGGCACGAAGCCGGGCGATGTTCCGCTTGACGCTCTGAAACTTCTGGAACTGCAACCCGTACTCGGTCTGCGTCTCCGGAACCCGCTCTTGCAGTGACGACAGCCACTTCTCCAGGTACGTCACGTTGGCCTGATCTTTGTTGACCGCCTTGGAATACGCCCGTTCCGCGGCCTCGAAGTTCTTCTCCGCCATCTTCGCGTCGCCCTGCTTGATCAGGTCATCGGCGCTCCGCCCCCTGACCCACAGCGTGAGCCCCAGCGCCGCCCCCAGCAGCAACACCATCGTCAGCGAAAGCAGAACGACAAACTTCGTGTTGACCTTACCCGCCATGAACCGACTCCTCGAACCGGGCACCGCCGAGAGAACGGATCACTCGTCGCGCCACGGTCTGAAAGACCTGATCAGAAACAATTGAACGATTAGAAAACTCGCTCACTTCCCGCCTCGCGTGCCGTCCAAAGCCACTTTCGCGGCCGCACCGGCACTTCGGGCCGGATTGTCCGCCGGGTAGTTCCCGTTCTCCACTTCCATCCAGTCGGGCACGCACCGCATGATGTCGGGCAAAAGCTCGTCGAGCAGCGAAGCCGCCTGAGCCGCAAACTCTTCCGCAGTCTTGGCCGAACCGCTGCTGAACTGCACCTTCACGTAGTACGCGTAGCTGTCCTGGAGTTTGAACGAGAGAAGCCGGACCTTCTCTGCGCTCGCCACATGCCCGCCGTTAGCGATGAAAAAATACCCCGACATCGAACGGTCCCCCTTAGGGCTCTGAAACTCGCTGACCATCAGCTTGAGCGACCCGGGATCGCGCGGCAGGCGGATCTGCCGCACCATCGCGCCGACTTCGTTCTTCAGCGGCACCGTGAACAGCCGACCCTTCAGCGCCTCGGGCGCGGTCGGGTCGGGCTGCCATTGGCTTTGGTCCAGCGGCAGCGAAGTCTCGCCCCAGGTTTTGACCAGCTTCTGCCCGCCGCCCACCATGCACCGCTCGGGCACGTGCGGCACCGTGTCCACCATCCCCGTGTAATACGCCGCGTGGAACTGCAGCCAGAGTGGCCTGTTCCCCCTGTCCGCGTCCAAGCCCGGCACACCGTCACGAACGTACACTCGCGACACGTGGTTCTTGGTCCCCAGCGATTCTTCCATCTCGACTGACGTCTTATCGTCGATCCCTGAGCGCGTCCACAACGCCGTCTTGGCGGGCAGGTCGCGCACCATCCGGTTGTCCATCGCGTAGATCGGCAGCTTCTTGAGGTGGATGCGGTACTGGGCCACCGCGCGGTGCATCCCCAGCGAAGCCACCACCAGCACCGACAGCGCCGCAACAAACGCCGGGCGGGCCAGCACTCGCCAGTCCGCTCCACTCAGCCCAGCACCCGTCCGCTCAACACCCGCGGACGACCCGGGCTTCTCGTCTTCGTTCACAACCTTCTTGAGCGCCCACACGACCAGCAGGAACAGCCCCAGCCCCGGCACCAGCAGAAGCGTGCCGATGATCATGTGCGCGTCGCCCGTCGCCAGCTCGCGGTTGATCTTAACCGACACCAGGCCCAGCACCGCCACGCGGATCACGTTCATGAACACCGCCACCGGGACCGACAGCAGGAGGACCGCCGCTCGCTGCCACCAGCGCCCGCACTGAGTCAACGCCACCGCCGCCGCCAGCGCTACGAACGCGATCACCATGCGCATCCCCGAGCACGCTTGCGCAACGTCCAGCTCGTGCGGCGCGCCCGTGAACGTGTCGATGCTCAGCGTGCTGCCGTTGACGTCTACGGTGAACCCCAGCACCTTGCCGCACAGCGTCAGCATGATCGCCGCCCCCTGGGCCGCGGTCAGCTGCAGCGGGAACGTGATGTACAGCATGATCTTCTCAGCGATGGTCACCCCGAAGATCAGGTACGAGATCGGCATGAACACAGGCTTGATGACCTCGGGCCCCAGCAGAAGCAGCACGACCCCGAACAACGTCAGGATCATCGAGAAGCCCTGCAGCATGTGGTTGCCCACGCCCACGATGAAGAAGAAGTAGCAGACCAGGCCGAGCACCACCGGGATCATGCCAGGCCAGAAAACCCGAGCCCGCGCCGCCAGCAGCGCGTCACGCCGCTGGTACAGCAAGTACCCGCTGATGAGCGGGATGACATAGGCGTGCCCCCAGTCCTGCATCATCGTCAGGCTGTACTCGTTCTGCCGTGCAAACCAGTCTCGGAAAAACACCACGAACGCCAGTAGCAAGGTGCCCGCCGAGACCAGGAACGCGGGCCTCAGCACCAGCTCACGCAGGGCTCGAGAACTCGCCTCCGCCGCCGAAGGCTGGGCCGCTAGATGAGTGCGCGGCACAGCCGTGGATCCTGCCTTGGGCCCGGGGCCGGGGTTCGGTGTACTCAGTGTCGTCACGACGCGTCGCGCTCCGAAAACAATTGGCCTTCCGACTCACACGCCAAACCTGCCGCCGAAATCGATGAACGTGCCTCGAACGATTCGCGCCCTCTCACGAGTTCTCGCGTAGAGCAACTCGTCAACAGATCGAACCTTTCGGGCACTCCCGGGTGTCATCAGCAACGAATGAACACAAAAAACTCTCTTCTACACGCAGTCTCACCAACTCACGCGGCTCGCGCCCGTCAGGCCAATTCTCGCCAGCCGAGGTTCATTTCACCAAGCAAAGACCGGGGAGCAAGGGTAGGCCTCCGGCCTTCATACGGCCCCGCGCTGGATTGGTTCGGCGACCCGATCGTTCCTGCCTGCCAAGTCTCTGATGTTCAAAGGAAAAGCCCGAGCGCACTGGAGGTGCGCTCGGGCTCTTTTCTCTTTGTTAAGATTCTATCTGGTGTCCGTCCCGAAGACGGCGGCTGGTCGTTCGCCCAGATTCCCAAACAGCGAAGCCAGACTTCGAGGACTAGTTGCCCTGAATGTTCGTCCTTTGGACACCAAACACCTCGTTGGCAAAGTTGCGGTCGAGCACGAACCCGAAGCCGTAGCTTACCCTCAGGCCGTTGCGGAACACCGCTAGCGGGTACGCCCAGAAGTTGGTGCCCACGTTGATGCGGTCGTCTGCCTTAATGTAGATATCAGGCATGGTGCCCTCATTGATCGCCCGCATGTCCACGCGGATCGTGGCTTGCATGTTCTTGCCCACCACCCGAGTGATGTCAACCCGCTCGGGGATCGCCAGCGATCCAAAGCCGCCCGCCGAGTCCACGGCCCGCAGAAGCGTCATCTTCCCGACCTCGGGAAGGTTGTAAGGACCGGGCCGAGAAACCTGCCCGACGACGTACACAATCCCTTGCGCGGCAGAGGGAACCCGGATGATGTCACCGGGTCGGATCACGATGTTGTACTTGGCATCTCCGGCGATCAGTGGCTTGACCGGCACGCGGATGACACGCTGGGTCATCAACTGCGAGGCGCGAAGCGTCGGATCTCCGCCTGCGGGACCCGCCATCGGGGGGGTAGCGCTCGCTCGCGTCTGCACCCACTGACCGTTGAGGAACACCCAGCCCGCGTTGGTCCCTTCAGGGCGCGGCGACGCAGTAGGGATCGGAACTGCACCATTCTTGGGCTGCTCAGCGTCCTCGATGAGATCAACTGGCGGAGATCCCGACCCCGGCTCGGCCGGGGGCTGCCCGTCATTCAATCGAGCCCGGGCCGGAACTTCCCGGTCCCCCGAGGTCGATCCGAAGGATCCAAACGACGCCGGGCTAGGCCGCTTGGGAGTCTCTGTTGGAGCGGGCGAAGGCTTGCTGAGTTCTTCGATCAGGTCGATCATTTTTTCAGGTTGGGCAGCGGGCTCGGCGGCGGGGTTGGTGCTCGCCGGGTTCCCCCCGGGCGCCGCACCGGCCGCGGGCTTGCTCGTCGGTAGGTTCGTCGGCACAGGCGTTGAAATACCGCTCGGAGACGAGGGGATGATGCCGCGCACCTCGTCCGACAGCGCGATCTGACGGATCACATAAATCTCATCCGCATTCTCGGACCATCGCCCAGAGGCGGTCATCCCTTCGAGCAAGCGATAGTCGGGCCTAGAGATGAAATACGGCCCGGGGCTCGCCACCTCGCCGGTCACGTGATACGTCTGCTGACGCGGCTCGACGGGGATCACCAGCACCAGCGGTTCGTTCACGTACTTCGACAAGGCCTGCTTGATCAGTTCCTTGGCCTGCTCCACCGTCCGGTTGTTGAGGTTGACCTCGCCCAACTGAGGAAGATCGACCATGCCCCGGATGTCGATCGTTCGCTCGTACACGCCGGGCCGGTTGTTGTCCACGTCGTCGTATAGGACGATTTGCATGCGATCGCCCGGGCCGATGCGGTACTCGTTGGGCTGGGGGATCAGGTCCTCGGGCGCGACGTCGGTGTATTCGACGTACTCGTCCGCCACGTCCTCGATGGCGCTTAGGCGGGTCAGGATCGGAACCCGAGTCGGGGTGTGCTCCCAGCGCCCAACGACGCTCGGGTCAATGAACG
>CAZIMT010000150.1:0-7888 GCA_964540295.1 uncultured Phycisphaeraceae bacterium | reverse complement strand
CCAAGCTGCGCCTTGAGGGTCAGCCTAAGCACGGTGTACGGGTCGATCGGGAGGCGGGGCGCAACCTGGGAGGCGATTCGGGACGCGATAGGGGCGCGAGGGGGGCGCGAAGGAGGGAGAAGCCACGAGGCTGTGGTCAGGACGCCGGACATCGGCTACGCTCGCGCCCTTCTCTCTCTCGCTTTCGATCTCGATATCCCATCCCCTAGTAGTCAGAACAGCCTAGCCCGCAATATGTGGTCCCACGGCCTTTGAGAATCCGATACACTGGTCGCTCATCGCGCCCCCCGGATTCAGGCTCGCTTTCGAGAACATGTTCTGCTTCGCTCTGCTTCCCACCTGGAGTATTGTGTTTGGATGCTCCCCGAAGAACCTGACTCTGATTCTGATTCCGCTCCCGGCCCTGAGTGTTCCTCAGACCGCCACCCGACTCTTCCACACCCGACCCTCGAGGCAAGGCCCATGATCGTTTCTCGCCGAGCGCTACCGACCACCCGCGAATCTGTCACCCACAAGTTTTCCATCGCTCGCCACGAGGGCTACCTCACCATTGGGATCTATCCCGACGGCAGGCCGGGCGAGCTGTTCATTAAGATGGCGAAGGAGGGCTCGACCATCAGCGGCATGTGTCAGGCCTTCTGCCGGGCGTTCAGCTTGGCGTTGCAGCACGGGCTGAGCATCGAGGACGCGGTGGTGCGGTTCAAGAACATGCGCTTCGAGCCGCTGGGCCCGACCAGCAACCCTGACATCCCCGAGGCCCAGTCGATCGTGGACTATGTGGCTCGGTACCTTGAGCTGCACTTCGGCTCGCGCTGAGCCGCGAAGATTCATCGTTGGTACCCACGGATTCAGGTACACTCGTTGACGCGTGAGAGGCATCGCCTCAACGCCTGATCGAGGAGCCTCAACATGGTTGCAGCCGGATATTCTTTGGGTCGCGTGTTCTTCTTTGTGGGCGCGTTGCTCGCGTTCGCCTTCGCCGGTTCGTCGTTCGCGAGGGTGGGCTCGCGTGAGCTCGACCCTAAGGCTGTACTTGCTGCGGCGCGCGAGGCTGTAACCAAACTCAAAGCACTCTCGTGCGTCAGCGTCTTTGAATCAACCGGGGGGGCTGAGAAAACCTCGTCGCGCACGGCCGAGTTCTCGATGCAGCGGGTCGAGGCGGGCGGTTGGTCGATGCACGTTAAGGGCAGTTTCATCGTCAAGGCGGGTGACGGCAAGGGCGGCGCGGATGGGAAGGACATTGTGACGCCCGCCGACGGCTCGGTCCGCGAGTTTGAGATCGGGTACGACAGTATTACGGCCCGGTCGTTGCGCGAGACCGAGAAAACGGTTGTTGAACTCACGACCATGGAGATCAGCGATCTTCGGCTGTTCTTCATGACGCAGGACGCGGGGCTCTCGGTGCCGTGGGAGTTGATCGAGGCCAAGCCGATGCCGATGCCCGAAGGGTCGAAGCTCAGCGCGAGCGCGGCGGCGAAAGTCGGCGAGGTTGACTGCGACATCGTGACCGTTGAATTTCCGGCGGAAGGTTCGCTCACGATGTCCACGCGGTACTTCATTGCGAAAACGGATCATCTGCCTCGGAAGATCGAGCGGGTGCGCACGACCAGGCTTGATCCGACCAAGAGCAAAGACTCGAAGCCCGAAACGGTGACCACCACGCAATCGCTGACGCTTACGGATTTCAAGGCCGACGAGATTGTGCCCGGCTCGATGTTTGTCGTTTCCGTGCCCGACGGGTTCATGGTCAAGGCTGGCGGCCCGAAGAAGGTCGTCAAGAAAGACGACGAACCACGGCGGCGTGGCGGCGGCGAGCCGCGGGAGAGCGGGCTGCTGAAGATCGGCAGCGAGGCACCGGCGTGGACGTTGAAGAACTCGGCCTTGAAGGAGCGCACGCTGGCGGGGTATCGCGGCAAGGTTGTGGTGATGGATTTCTGGGGGACGTGGTGCCCGTGGTGCGTGAAGGCGATGCCAGCGATCCAGAGAGTCCACGAGAAGTTCAAGGGCAAGCCGGTGGCGATTTTGGGGATGAACTACGAGGGCGACCCCAAGGCCGACCCTATGGCGTTCATGAAAAAGCACGGGTTCACGTACGAGGTGATCTACAAGGCCGAGACGATCCAGGAGAAGTACAAGGTGCAGGGCTGGCCGACGCTTTATGTGATCGGGGCGGACGGGAAGATCTTGTTCTCAGAGTCGGGGTTCAGCTCGGACCTAGAGGCGAACCTGACGGAAGTGATCGAGAAGGGGCTGAAGGACACGGGGCTCTGAAGTTGGCTTCTGATCGGGAAACACCGAGCAAATACCGGATCGCCGGGCGAGGAGACTGGGGCGAATTTTAAGGGACCAACATAGTACCAGATGAATCTTCTCTCTGGTCAATAAAGTTTCCTAGTTTGCTGGCATCTGGTCGTTCATCGTTCATGGTTATGGCGTGGGCTTTCCTTGGATCGGGGCAGTCAAGCCGACAAGAACCAAGCCTACAGGAAGTGATGCACAATGCGAACCGTCAAGAGGATCAATTCGGTTGTGAAGTGGACCGCGATGGCGTGCGTCTTGGCGTTGTTCAGCTCGATCGAGCAGGACGAATAGTGGCTTGCCGATCGCGCGGAGGCCGAAGTGGGCGGGCCGTTGGACGCTCAGCCTTTTGGTCTTGACATGCCTTCGGACGAGAAGTTCGTTGGACTCTGCTCGCGCCGAGAGCTTTTGCTGCCGTTCTTCTTGAAATTGAAATCAGACAGCCTGTAAGTCCGCGCGGGAGAGGTGTTCTTTAGGGAACAGCTCTGCTCGTTGTGGCATGCGCTCGTCCCCGGGCGCGGTGTGCGCGCGCAGAACGCCGGAGCGGGCCGGGAGATTTCTGGGCGAGGCGGTGTTCGTGCCCTCGTACAGTCTCGTCGCGGCTCGCGCCAGCGTGGTTGGGTGTGCTGTGGAAGAAATCGCCCTCACCTTGAATCCGAGGCCGAACGTTTCTGATCGGTGCTCAGGTGCCGTGCTGAGCTCCTGCGTTTTTTAGCAAAGAGCGGCGAAGGTGATAAGGGCAAGAAGGGCGACTCGACGGCGGTAAATCGTAATGGCAAGCATCTCTTTCATGTCCTGTCTCCTGATTGTGTGGAAAGAAGACATTCAACCGCTGTGCCACGGGGGCGGGAGTGTGGGCGTGGGTGAAGAACGCACGTTCAGGGCTGGTTTTCTCGGGCGTTGGCGCAACGGAGATGGGTCTGTGAGGGCGTTGTGGGCCGGACGCCACCGCGCGTGTTGCGGCCGGGCAACATCGCGCGCGAGGTGGGTCGCGGTCTTGCTTGGTTTGGTGGTTGGGATGCCGTGCGTGGCGCAGCCCGGGAATGGCGCGGCCGAGAACGCGGGAGTGCGGCTGGTGGTGGCGGCTTTGCCGACTCCGGCGCAGACGATGGCGGCGTTTGAGGAACTTTCGGCGCTTGTGGTTGCGATACGAGCGCCGGATGCGGGAGCGTTCTCGTCGGCGGGCGTGCCGGGGGCGGCCTCGATCACGCTGCGGCTTGATGGGCAGCTGCTGGCACGAGTGACGACCGCGGGCCCGGGATGTCTGCATGAGGCGGCTCGACAGACGATCGAGATTCTCGACCAGCGATCGCGCGGGCGGAGTGAAACGATCAAGCCTCAGACGCGAAGCGAGACCGGGCCTGACGAGGTGTTGGTGGTTTTGAAAGGGCCGCCGGTGAGGCCGTTACTGCGCGGGCTTGATACGGAGCGGGTCCGGATTAGTTTGGAGCTTGCGGGTCCGCTGGTGCCGTTCAGGCCGAAGACGTTGGACGAGGTTGATCGGCAGCTGGCGAGGGGGCTGGATGGTGTGGGCGTTCGGGTGAGTTCGACCACGGAGGTGGTTTTTCCTGGGACGATGCTGACGCTGAACATCGGGCCGGGCGATGGGTTGACAACGGCGATCGCGCGCGCGACTGGCGATGTGGGGCTGGGTGTGCGCGGGAACCCGGACGCGGAGCCGTGGGTGCTGGGCACGAGCAAGGGCGCGGTGTTCTTCCGGTTCCGGACGGTACACGTTGCGAACCCGGACGAGGGGGTGCCGCCGATCTTTCTGTTCCGCGGGGGACGGGTGGTGCGCGAGCGAGAGATCAGCACGGCGAGCCTGAGGTTGTTCGCGGACTTGATGGCGCGGAACCTGATCGCTCGGCGGATGACCGACGGTACCAAGCGCGGGATGGTGGGCACGGTGCTTCCAACGCTGGGGCGGTTCGAGCGCGAGAGCGCTTCGCCGGTTGAGCAGGCGCTGGCGGGGCTGGCGCTGGTGCGGTACTCGGAGAGGTTTTCGCGCGAAGACGCGGCGTGGGTCGCGGCTCGAACGCGAGCGGCGGAGATTCTTGATCAGTTGGCGGTGATTGAGGAGGGCGAGGCGGACCCGCTGGCGGGGTTCGCGTGCGCGGCGCTGGCCGTGTCGGTGTTTGAGGATGTCGAGAACTTCGGGCTGCCTGGAGCGGTGGCGAGCGATTCGGTGCGCGGGTTTCTGGAGCGCTGCCGGGCGCGGCTGAGCGAGGGCGCGGCCTCGATGGAGGCGGTGCCCGAGAGCGAGCGAGGGTTGGTGGCGTTTGCGTTGGCGCGGCGTGCGGCGAGGACGAAGTTGGTGGCGGACGTGAGCGCGGCCGAGCGTGCGGTGGGCGAGGTGCTGGGTGGTACTCCGCTGGCGCAGTTGGTGAACCAGATGCCGTGGATTGGATGGGCGGCGCTGGCGCTGGCGGATGCTAAGGGTGGGGCCGTTAGTTCGGCGACGGCGTTGCGGGAGATGCGCGAGACGGTGTTTGCGCACGCGTTGTCGGTTGATGCGGCGGGCCCGGACGGCGGGGATTTGGTCGGCGGGATTGTGTTTTCGACTTCCGGGCCTGCGCTGCCGACGTGGCAGTCGGCGCGGCCTTTGGCGTTCATCGCGACGATGCTGGGCGATCGTCGCGTGACAGACGCGGGTGAGGTGGTAAAGGAGCAGGCGCGGCTGCTGCCGTCGTTACGGTTTTTGAGGCAGCTTGAAACGGACGAGGCGGCGGGGCACTTGTGCCTGTGGCCCGGGGGCGCGCGAGGTGGGGTGCGCGCGGCGGTGTGGGACCAGCGTCAGCCGGCGGACGCGACTTCGTTGACGTTGCTGACGGTGTGCGAGGCGTTGCGCGGGTTTGAGGGGAAGTGATTGGAAAGGTATGGGAGTTTCGGAGCGAAGTTGAGAGAGAGAGGGCGGAGTAGGAGAGGGAGGTCGGCTCGGAGAGGCGACGTATCAAGCAAGAGGGATGCGCAGCGGGTTAGTTGGTTTCGCTGGGCGTAGCGCGGTTCTGCCAGCTCCAAGCGAGAGCGGGGTCGAAGACGGTGACTTGGGCGGAGTTCAGGAGTCGTTGCGCGAGGCGGTCCATGGCGAGGCGTTCTTGGCGAAGTCGAAGTTCGGACTCGATGGAGGCGCGGGCCGAGGGTGGCGGAGTTTGAGCGAGGACTTCGCCCTCGCCAAGCAGGATGGCGTAGCCGTTGTCGAGGACGATGATGGGGCTGAGTTGGCCGGGCTTAAGATCTTTGAGGGTGTTGCGGACGACGACGGCGTAGGACTGGTCGAGAGCGCTGATGGGTTCGAGGAGCCCGCCGCTGGAGGCTGAGGGGTCGAGCGAGAGGGCCTTGGCCTGAGCGGCGAACCGCTGGGTAAGTTCAGGCGCGGGTTCGGCGATTCGGGCGTGGATCCGTGCGGCTTCTTTCTCGGTGCCGGTGACGATGATGCGGCAGCGGACGCGCGTGCCGTAGCGTGCGTCGAGTTCGCGCGCGATGGTTGGTTCGTCGAGCGTGACGGTGTTGCGGGTGAGTTTGCGGAGGGTGGCGTTTCGTTCGAGGAGCGCTTTATAGCGGGCGGGGCCGAGGCCTCGGGCGCGCTGGAGCTGGGCGAGGAGCTTGGGAGATTGTTCGAGAGCCGAGTTCGATGCGGCGGTTCTTCGCAGTTGGTCGTCGAAGAGTTCGCGTTCTTGTGTGATTTCGGCCGAGGTGATGGTGAGGTTGCGGTCGGCCAACTCGCGGCGGAGCGTGCGGTCGAGGGTGAGTTCTTCGATGACGGCGCCGCCCGCGGCTTCTCCGAGCGCGGCGCGAAGCTCTTGCCAGGCGACTGGTTCGTCGGCGATGACGGCGGCGGGTTGGCGATCGGCGCTGGCGGGCTGGTTGCGGTCGAGTTTCTGTTCTGCGGCCCGCAGGCCTGAGAGATCGCGAGGGTCGTTGTGGTCGGGAATGGATGAGCAGCTGGCGGTGAAGATCGCGAGGGCGCAGGTTACGTGCTTGAGGATCAATCGGCTAGAGCATGCCGCGCGAGGTTGGTTCGACGCTCGAAGTTGGATCGGGGCGTGAGGGATTGATGGTTTTCTATGGTGGAACGTGTGCGGGTTGGTGTGCATGGTGGGTGTCGTCCGAGTAACATGGTCCGCAGATGAGCCGGGGTGAGATGAGGTGAGATGAGGTGAGATGGGGGGGGTGCCAATGGAGCGTTCCGAGATATTGTGCCAACCAGATCAGCGGGGGGGGCGTATCGGGTTTGGGATTTTGAGGCTTGGCGGAGCGTATGGGCACGGGGCCCGGTGGGTGGTGGGGACGCGATGTGATTGTTCGCGGTGAGGCGTGTTGTGCGTGAAAGAACTGGTGCGAATCGATGCCGTTGAAACCAACGCCACATGAGACGAGCCCTGCGGGTGTGCCCGCCGAACCCGGCGAGGCTGCGCGGCGTGCGGAGCGCGGTGCGGGCGAGATTGCGGCGGAGAACCTGGCGGAGAACCCGGCGGAGAGTTTGGGGGCGGGCGCGAGGCCGACGAGCAAAGCGAGAAAATCTCGGACGCTGGTGCTGTGCCCGTATTGCGGCGAGCCGACGCCGATCGCGGCGCGATGCGGTTCGTGCCGTGGGCTGCTGGATTCGTTGTCTCGGCAGGCGAGCCAGAACGCGATGGGGCCTTGGTTTATTCACGACAGCGTTAATCCGTTCAGGCCGGGGTGTTCGTACGAGACTGTGGTGGCGATGGCTAAGCGTGGGAAGATTGAGCCGCACGCGGTGATGCGTGGGCCGACGACCAAGCAGTTCTGGTGTGCCGCGACGGCGACTCCGGGCGTGTCGCATTTGTTTGGCGTGTGCTATCAATGCCGGGCGGACGTGCAGACGACCGACAACATGTGCGACGATTGCGGGGCTGATTTCACGATCGAGACAGATCGGCAGTATTTGGGGTTGAATCTGGTTGAGCCGCTGCCGGGGCAGGCGAGCGCGGCCAACGAATCGGGGATCGTTTCGACAGCGGTCGGGGGTGGTGGAGTCGGCGGTGCTCGCGGGAAGCGCGAGAGTGCGGGTTTGTCGGAGGGCGGCGCGGGCTTGGCGTCGGACGACCTGACCGCGGCGATCTCGGTGCTGTCGCGGCGGCTGCGTGCGCAGACTCGGCTGGTGAACGGGCTGGCGACTTCGGTGATCGCGTTGCTGGTGACGTTGGTTGGGTTGGGGGTGTGGCTGACGGTGGACCGAGCTTCGAAGATAAAGGCCGGGATGGAGCGTCAGAGGCCGAGCGGTGTGGCGGGGCCGGGCGTGGTCGGGCGGGGTGTGGTGGTAGACGAGGTGAGCGAACTTCGAAGCGACGTGGTGCCGGAAGAGAGCGGCGGCACGAAGCGGGGGGCGGAAACGAAGGCGCTTCTGGCACCGGTTCCGGTGTCGGCTCCCGAGTTGGTTCCCGAGTTGGTGGTTGATCCGGCGGAGCAGAGGATCGCGGCGTTGATCGCCACGGACACGGTGGAATCGCTGACGAAGGCTTTGGCGTTGCTTCCGGCGGGTGGCGAGGCGGGCGGGGCGAGCGCGGCTTTGATTTCGGCTCGGCGGCGGGCGGTGGAGATGAGGATTGAGCAGTTGAGGCTGAAGGAG
>CAZIMT010000149.1:0-7900 GCA_964540295.1 uncultured Phycisphaeraceae bacterium | reverse complement strand
CATGTGCATCGACCCGCCCTTGCCCTTGGCGCAGCCGGTAGACTTGCCAAACATTTCGGCCATGCACGCGTCGGCGCTCATACCGCGAGCCAGAGCGTGCCCGTGATCGCGGTAGGCGTGGACGATCGGGTCGTCAGGCTCGCAGGAGTTGATGGTGCCGACGGCGACCGCTTCCTGGCCGATGTAGAGGTGGCAAAACCCGCCGATTTTGGCCTGCTGGTAGGCCTGGGCGGTGCGGTTCTCGAACTCACGGATGAGGTACATGTCCGAGAGCCACTTGATGAGCGTGGCGTCGGGGAGCTTGGCGCTGAGCCGGTAGGGCTTGGCGGGGCCGTGAGAGATGGGCTTGGAAGAGGGAGCTGGGGAGGGGGTCGGCGTGGCGGTCTGGGCCATGACAGATCCTTGGAGGTGAGCGGAATTGAGCGGTTGGTTCGAAGCCAAAAACTGTAGGACGGAACGCTCGATGGCGTCTGGACGGTGGCGAGCGATTTAGTCGCGGGTTGAGTTCTGGAGCAAGCGGGCCACGACCGGCGAGAGCGGCGAGAATGCAGACGGAGAAACACGTTGAGATGTTCCGTTGTCTAACTTTGCACCCGAACTGCTGGCTGATCGGCGATTTTCCGTCGCGAGCGATCGCGAACGAGCGACCAAAGCGTGCTCTCCTCGCTGCGAACTTTGGAAGAAAATCAAGCCTAAAACAAGCTGGGGATCAAGGATTTGAACCTTGACTAACTGATTCAGAGACAGTCGTGCTACCGTTACACCAATCCCCAATGCTGGACCAAGCTCGGACAGAGCATGGTATCTTCGGCCTTCCGTGAGGCAAGCCTGAAGAAAGCCCCGGATCACAAAGCGTATCCGAACAGAATCCTGATTGAGAAGGTGAGCGCGATTCGAACCGCTGCTCGAACCGAGTTCGGCGCTGGCGTTGCATATTCGCGCGCCCGGTCTTCGTAGAAGGTCTCTAGGCTGACGTTGTGTCAAAATACAAGGTCGCCCACCACTCGATCAGGTGCCACCAGTCAGCGCACTGACCGCGCCGATCGACCAGCCCAACCGGTGGTCAAGCCGAGAGAAACGCTAGCTCGTGCACGACCGACGCACGCTTGGCCGTGAGATCAAGCTCGCCCAAAGCGCTCAGTCCGAGCGAGACATCAGCGCCGTTCTTCGCTGAAGGTATCGCCTTGGCTGAGATCGCCGGTTTCAAATCCTTTTCGGAACCACTTCACCCGCTGGGCCGCGGACCCGTGCGTGAACGACTCGGGCACGACGTACCCGCGTGCCTGCATCTGGAGCTTGTCGTCGCCGATCGCGCTCGCGCAACGTAACGCTTCCTCAAGGTCCCCGGCTTCCAGGATCCGATTCGAGCTCTGCGCGTGGTTGGCCCACACGCCCGCGAAGAAGTCGGCCTGGAGCTCGAGCAGCACCGACAACTTGTTCGCTTCTTCCTTGCTCGCACGCTGCTGCAGCGCGTGCACCTTCTCGGAGATGCCCAGGAGATTCTGAACGTGGTGCCCGACTTCGTGCGCGATCACATATGCCTGCGCAAAGTCGCCCGGCGCGCCGAACCGCTCGCTCAGCTCGTCGTAAAACCCGAGGTCGATGTAAACCTTCGAATCCGCCGGGCAATAGAACGGCCCGACCGCCGCGTCCGCCAAGCCGCACGCCGATTCGACGCGCCCGGTGAACATCACCAGGTGAGGCTCGACGTAGCGCTTGCCCGATGCGCGGAAGAGTTCGGTCCACACGTCCTCCGTGCTGCCCAAAACTTTCGAGACGAACGCCGCCTGCTTTTCTTGGGCCGGGTTCGCGCCCGAGCCGACGCCCGACCCCGCGGGGCCTGAAGTACCGCCCTGCGGTGGGCCGAGATTCTGAAGAAGCTGCTGCGGGTTCCCGCCCAGCAGCACCACGATGATGACGAGGATGATCCCGCCGATCCCGCCGCCCAGGGCCATCTTCGGGCCCGACCCGCGCCGGTCCTCGACGTTCTGGCTTTCACGCATCTCATCGGTTCGCATGGGAATCTCCTCTTGATTGATCTCGCAGTTCGCGCCGTTCAAACGCGGCATGCTTCAGACTTACTCGCCCGGAATGTACCCGATCGCGCCCTCCCACGGGCTGCTCGCGCTGGCGTAGAGCTTGCGGGGTATGCGCCCGGCCAAATAGCCCTGCCGCCCTGCCTCGCACGCGTTCCGCATCGCGTGCGCCATCAGCACCGGGTCACTGGCGTGCGCGATCGCGGTGTTAAGCAGCACGCCGTCGGCCCCCAGCTCCATCGCGATCGACACATCGCTCGCAGATCCAACGCCCGCGTCCACGATCACCGGGTAGCTCGCGTCGCCCTGTTTCAAAAGCTCCAGGCACAGCACGATGTTCGCGCGGTTGAGCACGCCCTGCCCGGAACCGATCGGACTTCCCGCGGGCATCACACTCGAAGCGCCCGCTTCCTTGATCCGCAAGGCCGCGATCGGATCGTCGCTCGAATACGCGAGAACCTTGAAGCCGTCCTTCACCAGCTCACGCGTGGCCTCGACCGTGCCCATCGGATCGGGCAGCAGCGTCTTTTTATCTCCGAGCACCTCGAGCTTTACCCACGACGCGCCCGCGTTGCCCAGCTGCTCAAGCAGCTCGCGTCCCAGCCGCGCGACCCGGACCGCGTCCTCGGCCGTGAAGCACCCGGCCGTGTTCGGGAGGATCGTGTAGCGACTCAGATCAATAAACTCAAGCAGGCTCTTGCCCTGCTGGTTGTACAGCCGCTCACGCCGCACCGCGACCGTGACGACCTGCGACCCGCTCGCATCCAGCGCTTCACGCATCACGTCGTAGTTCGAGTATTTGCCCGTGCCCACGAACAGCCGACTCGAAAACTCGCGGCCAGCGATTTGAAGCGGGGTCATTGAAGCGGGCGATGATGAACGTGTTCCTTGAGCCATGCCGACAGGGTAGGAACCAACGCCGGGAGCAGCCTCCAGGTGAGGTCGGCGAATCTCTACTTCGCGTGCAGAAAACCGAGGTGCAATTCGCAGCGCCAGCACTGCAGCGACCGCCACTTTTCGTGCGACAGCGGGCCGAAGATCACGTCGGGTGACGTCGGCGGTTTGGCGTCCATCCGAGCGCTCCCCTGCGGCGTCCCGACACGACGGCGCCCACCAACGAACCTGGGTCGCGAGAGATCGCAGCGAAGGACTCGAAAATGAAGCTCCCGACCGTCATCGAGCCTCGCGGTATCGATCAAAGTTCCCGCGACCCGACCATACCGAACCCGGCTCGATCTGCTCATCGCGTGAAGTGGTGGGTTGAATCTAGCGGTCGAATTTCACCCGCCGCCGACCAGCGACACGAGCTCCACCGCGTCACCTTCCGAAATGACGTGTGTGGGGTGCTGACGCTTAAAAACAAGCTCTTTGTTCACCTCAACCGCGCACGCTGCCTTGGCCAGGCCCAGCGATTCGATCAGAGCTTCAACCGTCAGGCCGTCGGGAATCTCGCGGAGTTCGCCGTTGATTGCAACACGCATGAGGGATGGTAGGTAAAGTTGATGCGGCGAGCGTGCCTCCGAGCATTAGCCCGCCCGCAGTGGGGGCAATCGCCATGGCAGGTTTCTCAATTCGCACAGCTGGTTTTTCCGTTTCTCTTTCGTCCGTCGCACGGGCGCTGTTCACGCTGAGCGTGCTGCTCGCTTTCGTGACCACGACGGGCTGCAAACGCAGCAACGGCTACAGCCAGGAAACGCCCGACGCCGTTGTCCGTACCGCCAAGCTCATGGTCGAACGCGGCGACGCCAGCCAGCTGCACGAGCTGATCTACGCCGAGAACGACGACATGCGTGGCCTGCTCAGACGCCTCGGGCGAGCACTCGGGCACCTTCAAGACCTCGGCACCGAGATCGCCAAGGCGTTCCCCAAAGAGATCGCCGAACTCAAGGCCCAGACCGAGGCCGCCGCGAAAAAGGGCAAGGCCACGGGTCTCTTGCAGCAACTGACCAGTCAGGCGGGCTTCCGCGGCCGAGGAAGACCGAAAGTCTCTGGCAAGGACCAGAAGGAAAAACAAGAACTCTTCAACTCCGCGATCAAACGCCTCTTTGCCGACCCCTACGGCTTTCTCGAAGACACCCAAGGCCGATTGACCACCGCCGAGATCTCTGACGACCTCGCCGCGATCATGTGGGACAACGCGCCGATCCTCCCGCCCGTCGGGCTCACCATGCGCCATCACACCGCCGAAGAAGGCATGCGCTGGTCCGTGGTCCTGCCGCTCAATCTCCCGTTCCTCGCCAACTACGCTCCGCGCACTACCAGCGAGTACAAAGTCCTCGGAAGCATGGTCAGGACCTTCGACAACGCGATCCTGGACCTGACCAAGGACATTCAGGCCAAGAGAATCTCAAGCCTCGATCAAGTTTCCAAACGAGCTGGCGAAAAGCTGTTCGTGCCCGCAGTTATGACCTTCTACGCGTACAGCAAGGTTGTCGAGGCTCGGAAAAAAGCCGTCGCGCCAAATTCTACGAAAGACGCGCCCAGCGAGAAAAAATAAATGTTCGTTTACCGCTCAAGCCCGCGCCCGCCGATCCCCGACAATCCCCGGCTCTGGCCCCGCACGCCCTCGGGCTGCAGGATGAAGCTGAAGCTCGTCTCGCCGTTGATGTTGTCATACGACAGCCCCACGCCGAGCACCAGCCCCGGGAAACGCCGCCGCACTTCGCCGCCGGTCGATTGAAACCCGCCGTCATTCAGGTCGAACGTCGCGCTGCCGTAGATGTCGTACTTGCTGCTGAGCCGGTACCCCGCCCCCGCGGTCAAAAGCGTCGTCCGCTCGGGATGCAGGTTGCGGATCTCCGCATCCGTAAAGAACCCTGGCCAGTGGTCGATGATGAACCCCGCCGAGCTGCGCGACTGCTGCCCGACGTTCATGTCGTAAATACTGCTGCCCGTGATCGCGAACGTGTCGCTTAACTGATAGATCAGCTCGTTGTTGAGGTAGTTCCCGGGATTGGAAAGCTCGGGCCTGAACTGCACAAAGCGTCCCACCGGCGAGGTCTGGTCTGAATCGCCCGACGAGAACACCACGCTTGAATCAAACTTCAGCACGTCCACCGAGTGCCAGCGCCCCGGCCCGCCGCGCTGTGTCTGAAATGTCTGATCGAGCCCCAGCCGCAGCGTGCTCCCGTCTGCGATCTGCTCCACTTCACGGTCGTACACCGGCAGGTTCACGCTGTCGATGTTCGTGCCTGCGTGCCACACCGTGGCATTCGGCTCGACGATGTGCCGCAGCCGGTGCAGGTCGAATAGGCGTGAATCAACCGTGTCGTCCACCCGCTGGATCGTCGTGGAAAACCTGCTGCCGATCCCGCCCCACGCTCGCGCGTTCTCCGATTCGTCCGGCGAGAACCTCGAAAAATCATCGTCGTACAGCGTCAGCCGACCGACCGCGAACGGCGTTACGTTGACCGGCCCGGCCGAAAGCGGCAGGTCGAACTCGTGCCGAGTGTCGAACCGGTTCACGTCGCTCTCGGAATACCCGCCCGCCCGCAGTCGGTCCGCGATCGACTGCGCGCTGTTAATCCCAAAGGCTCTCTGCGCCAAAAAATCGTTCGTGTACCCACGCTCGCGGGACCGGGGCTCGTCGAAGCTCAGCTTCAATCGGCTAACGCGGTACTCGGAGAAATAGCTGACGAGCCCCGACTCAAGCCCCGGGAACAGGTCGTCCGCCTGCCTCGTGTACATCAGCTCGGGCAGCTTCTGCGTCGCGTACCCGGGCGCCTGAAGCAGGTAATCGTTCGCCAGGAAATCATTGAAGTTCGCCTTCGCCTCGATCGTCAAGGCCGTGTTGTCCTCCAGACGCCGCGCGAGCACTCGATTCGTGAACTCACGCCGCTCCTGCGCCAAAGGCCTGAAGAACGCGTCCACGAACGACTCGTCGGAGACATACGACCCTTCGAGCTGCACAGCCCAGTGCTCATCGATCCGCAGCCGATACTCGCCTAGGAAAATATCTCGCGTCTCGTTGTCCCGATCGATCTTCGCCCCAGATCGAAGAATGTCCTTGCCGCTATCGCTGGGCAGCCCGTACGCGAAAATCTCGCCCTTGGAGTCCACATCCTGCCACGTCAGCTTTGTCCCCAAGCCCACGCCGCGATCAAAGTAGTAATCCGCCTGCAGGTCCGCACCGAACCGGTTCGTGCGCTCCAAACCCAGTAACCCTTGAATGCTCCACGTGGTCTTGAACGCCGACCCCGAGCCCGACGAGTTCTCAACCCGCACGTCTCGCAGTGGGATGTCCTCTGGAAACCCGCGATATCGCGGCACATAAAAAAACGGCAGGTTGTTCGTACGCAACGTCACGTTGTCCGCGTCCACAAAGTACGCTGTATCCGAGGCCCCGCGCGGCGAGCCCGGCTCACGCTGGCGCTCACGCGGCACGCCCGTGATCGTCATCGTCGTCGCGCCGATCGAGAACTGCGGGTCCAAGAACGCCGAGTTCGTCAGCGTCGCCTTCTCCGCCGAAAACTGCTTCTCCGCTTCCTGCCGGATCGTCTTGGCCCGCAGGTACAGCGGCAGCCGCCGCTGCTGGTCGTAGGTCCAGAACACCGCATCAAGGATCACCGATCGGCCCTTGGTCAAGTCATAAAACACTCGAGGCCCGCGCAGCGTGTACTTCCCGCCCTCGGCCACCACCACCACGTCCCCCTCAAGATAAATCCCCAGCACATCCTCACGACGTAGCCGGCCGATCTGCTCCAGCGGCCCCGGCTTCAAAAAGATCACGCCACGCTCCGACGTGAGCTGCAAAGATTTCTCAGGCCGCGCCAGGTCCTCGTACTGCACCACCAGCCCGCCCGAGATCTCCGCCGCGTTCTCCTGCTCTCCTGAGATCAAAGTCCAATCGCCGGGCGCGATGGTCAGCAACCCAGATTTGGCAAAGATCGGCGCAGCCGCGTCCGCCAGCGGGAGCGACTCCATCAAGTCCCGGATTTCCTGTTGCGTGGTGCCAACCGCGCGAGACGCGCTCTCTCGCACCGCGTTCTCCGCCCCGATCTCATCCGTGGGCACAACCTCAGCCGACCCGGGCCGCAACGGATCACGCGGCCCCGCTGGCTCCGGCGTCGTGCCCGGCTGAACCTGCGCCCTCAGCGACTTGGCCAGACTCTGCTCGGCCTCTTCCAAAAACGGATCAAGCGGTCGAGTCGGCGACAACGAATCCGCACGCAGTTCAATGCCGCTCTCGATTTCGACCACGCCGCGCACCGGCAGCCGATCTGCCCGCATCGAGATCGCCGCGTCCGCCTCCGCCGTCGCGACCTGGTCGAGGTACGCAAAGACCTGGTACACCTTTTTCCCGTCGTGATCCTCGGCCGGAATCCGTTGTAACCACACCACCCCACGCTTGGCGCTGAACAAGTACGCGCCGATCTGCACGCGAACATCGCCGCTCAGCAGCAGCTTCTGGGTCAGAGCGCCAGGCGCGCCACCCACCGCGTACCCGGGTTCTTCCACCCAAGCAAAGGCCTTCGCCGAGCGAAAACTCAGCCGCCCGCCCGTGGCCGCCAACGGAAAGCGAATCCCCGCGAAGTCGCGCCCGCTGATCTGATCCACATCTCCCGCCACCGCACCCGGTTGGCGACGTGCGTCCGCGCTCGGAGCCGCCGCCCACGCCGCAACGCCCGTCGGTAGCCACAGCCCGAGCGCCGTCCCAGCCAGCGCCCAGACGAGACCCGCGCTCCGCCGCGTCCGCGCCGCCGCGTTCCTGAATGCCGATGGTGGGCGTGTCATGTGGCCGGATGCTAAGGGATCTCCGCCCCGCGAACAACCAAACCGCGATCAACCTCTCGCCCGATCTACACTCCTCACAACACCGGAAAGGACACCTTCTGACGATCGCCCAGCCCAACCCGCTCCCCCGC
>CAZIMT010000148.1:0-8062 GCA_964540295.1 uncultured Phycisphaeraceae bacterium | reverse complement strand
CCTTCACCTTGGTTCGCTCTTGGAGCAGCTGCCGCTCCAGGGTGTACACCTCGTTCTTCAGGACGTCCACCCGGCTAACTTTGGACTTGGTCACCGAGAGCTCCCTCTTCAGCTCCTTGATTTTGATCTTGAACGTGTCGGCGAACGCGTTGTTCTTTGTCGTGAGCTCGGTGCTGGTGCGCAGGCTTGAGGGCGGGCCGCTGGCGATCGCGGTGAGCGTGGGCTCGGTGCTGGGGCTGACCCTGCTGGGCGAGGTCGTGCCCAAGTCGCTCGCGGCGGTGTACCGGGTGCGGTTCGCGACGGTGATCGCGCCGGTGGTGCGCATGATCGCGGTGGTGCTGCGCCCGCTCACGGCCATCATCGACCGCGGCGTGGTGCGCCCGACGGCGATGGTGCTGCGACCGATCGGTGCCGGCGAGGCCCGGGTGATCTCGGTGGACGAACTCTCGGCCTTGCTGGACGCTGGCGCGGACCGCGGGTTTATCGACGAAGACGAGCAGCGGCTGCTGTCGGACGTGGTGGGGATGGGGACGCTCCGCGTAAAGGACGTGATGACACCGCGTGTTAGGATCGCGTGGCTCGACGAGCGTGCAGGGCGCGAGGAGCTGGTGACTCTAGTGAAAAAGAGCGGGCACACAAAGTTCCCGGTGTGTCGCGGCGGGCTCGACGGCGTTGTGCTGGGCGTCGTCAATGCCAAGTCGTACCTGTCTTCGGTCGCCTCGGGGCGACTGCCCAAGGGGGCGCAGGTCGGCGGGCAGGCCGTGAGGGTGCCGTGCGTTCCTGATCGTGCACGTCTCGATCAGTTGCTCGATCTTTTTCGCCGCTCGCGAGCGCACGTGGCGTTGTGCGTGGATGAGTTGGGCGCGGTGACAGGGTTGATCGAGGCCGAGGACGTGGTGCGGCAGATGGTCCGACCGACCGAGGCGGTGGCGGCGCAGAGCAGCGGCGTCGAGCGATTATCGCCCGGTCGTTGGTCGGTGCCGGGGCGTCTTTCCGCGCGCGATTGGGCGGACTTCTTTGAGTTCGGCGAGGCCAGCGCCGCGGTGGCGCGGGCGGATCGCGAGGCGAGCACCGTGGCGGGGTTGATCCTGTGCCGGCTCGGGCGGGTGCCGCAGGTGGGCGACGAGGTGCCGCTGGGGAGCATCACGCTGCGCGTATCGGCGATGAGCGGGCGCGTGATCGAGCGGGTCGAGGTTGTGGTGCGGGAGAACCCGGCGTGAGCCCAACAATACTTTCGACACCATGGTCGCCGCTGCTCAAAGCCGTTCTTCTGATCGGGCCGCTGACGTTGCTCGCGGAGACGGGTGCGGCTGTACCCACCTCATGGGTTGTCACTGCGGGGTGGTGGTTGCTCGCGTTGGTCGGCGTCGCGGGCACGGCTCTGTGCAGCGGGATGGAGATGGGGAGCTACACGATCAACCGTGTGCGGCTCAACCTGCGCGTGCTCCGCACGCCGCCCGACCACACGGCGCGACTTCTCAAACGCGAGCTCGACGAGCCCGGGCGGATGGTGACGACGCTGCTGATCGGCAACAACATTTTTAATTCGATCACGGCGACGGCGACGGCGGCGCTGTTCGCCACGGCGGATCTCTCTGAGTTCGGGCTGGTCGTTGCGAACTTCTTTGTCGTTGCGCCAGCCCTATTGATCTTCGGCGAGGCGGTGCCCAAGGAGCTGTTCCGCGTCGAGGCCGACCGTCTGACGTACCTGTTCGCGCGTCCGTTGGCCGTGTTCCGCTGGGTCTTGACGATCATCGGCGTGCTGCAGCTAGTGACGTGGTGCGCGAAATTCGCGGAACGAATAGCGGGGTTGACCGGCGAAAGTGTCGACGGCGCGGACAACCCACGGCAGCGGATGGCGTTGCTGCTGAAAGAGGGTGCGCTCTCGGGTGCCCTGTCCGCGTCGCAGACAACTCTGGTCGATCGCGCGGTCGCGATGCGAGATATCAAGGTCGAGGCGGAGATGATTCCGTGGGAGCGAGTACGGTTCGTGAGGATCGACTGGGAGATGGACCGCGTGCGGCGGTACGCGGCAGACCAGGTGAGCTCGCGTTTGCCGGTGGTTGATCGCTCGGGGCGAGTGATCGGGGTGCTGCGTCAGATCGATCTCCACACCAAGCCGCTGGCCACGCTCGCGCAGTTGATGCGCGATCCGCCGCGTCTACCGCCAGAGCTTCCGGTCCCCGAAGCGCTGGGCGTGGTGATGCACTCGGACGCGCGGCTCGGCATCGTCGAAAGACACGGGAGGCCGATCGGGATTGTTTCGTCTCGTGATCTGGCCGAGCCACTGACGGGAGAGCTTTCAGACTGGTAAGGGCGTGACTGGGCCACCGCTATAGTCAGGGAAGCATCGCAAGGTATGTCTCGCATTCGTTGTGCTGTGCCGCGACGAAGACCCGATCTAGGAAGTCCTTTCGGAGACTCGAACATGAAATCGAATTGGCGTGGACTGCTGGTGCCCGCGATCGTTGTGGTCGCGGCTCTCTTTTTCCTGCAGCGCTTCCGCGGCGGCGGTGGGAGCGGCGTCGCGCCAGTTCCCGCGGTGTTCTCGCAAGGCCTGACGCTGGCACAGGCGCAGGATCAATCCAAGTTGGCGGGCAAACCGATGCTGGTGTACGCGACGGCGGACTGGTGCGGGCCTTGCCAGCACTTCAAGCGGACCACGCTGCTCGATCCGGAGGTGGTCGCGTTTATCCAGAGCAGCACGATCCCGGTGTACCTCGACATCGACCACCATAAAGAGGACGCCGCCAAGTTCAACATCACTTCGATCCCCGCGACGGTGTTGGTGCGCGACGGTTCGATGGTCGCGAAGTTCTCGGCTGGCGCGGTGGGTGCCAACGAGTATCTCGCGTGGTTGAAGACTGAGATCGCGGCGAAGTGAAGCACGTCTCTCCGGGCTTTGTTCTTGGATTGCGTGAGCGAGACGCTTGCTCAATCGAGCGCGTTGAGAAATAGGCCGGTGGCGAGCTTGGGGTAGAAGAACGTTGATTTCTGCGGCATCAGCTGGTTGGCCTTGCTCACGGCCTTGACGGACGCGAGCGGGGTCGGCCTGACGATCACACCAAGCTGCGCAAACCCGCCGCCGCCGCCCGCGCCGGTCTCGGCTCCGGACCCGATCTGGAGCATCTCATCGATCGAGTGTGGGAAAGCCCATTTCACGGCCTGACCGCCGTTGAGCTTGGACTGCACGATTGATTCGACGATCACATACTGCGTGACCGCGACGTCGAGCGTGCGCCACTCTCTGGGCTTGTCGGCGAACCGGCCTGCAAGCGGGTCGGGCGATGTTGGTGTTGCGATCATGCAGCTCTTGGTCGCGAAGTCGTAAAGGCCGACGCGGATTCGGTCGAGCATGTGCGGGTCGTTGAGGGCGCGGTCGAGCGCGGGCAGGTCGCCAGCGAACGGCTCGACGGTCAGCAGGCTCTTTGCCGCTTCTAGGAACGCGGCCATCGAATAGCCATTGATCCCGCCGAGCACGCGGTGCGTCGGGCCGATGACAAGCCCCGGGTCGGACATGCTCACGAGCACAATCATGCAGCGCCGCGCAGGATGATCGGAAACAATCTTGCTCTCTGATTCGAGTTGCTTGAGATAGTTCAGCGCCGTCGTGTAACGGTGGTGGCCGTCGGCGATGAAGACATCCTCGCCAGCGAGCGTGGCGGCGAACGCGGCGATGGTTGCGGAGTCGTCCACGGTCCACACCTCGTGCTTGACGCCGTCGGCCATCGCGGCCGTGATGTCGGGGGCGCGGGCGTCCATGATTTTCTTCGTGAGGGCGACCGCGGTTCCCTTCTCGTCGGGGTGTAGGCCGAAGATCGGCGAAAACTGTGCGTGAGCGGACCGCATCAGGGCCATGCGGTCTTCCTTGGGGCCTGAGAAGGTCTCTTCGTGCGGCAAGATCCCGCCGCCAGAGCGCGGACCAAAGGGCAGCGTCTCAACGCAGCACGCGACACCGATGCGTCTGTGAGTGCCGCCCGCAAACTCGAAAGTCTGCCGGTAGGCGAAGATCGCGGGCGACGGTCGCGTGGTGAGCGTTCCCTCAGCGAGCCAGCGGCGATAGGTGTCGGCCGCCGCCGTGTAGGCCGAGGCCGGTCCGAGTTCCTTCGGGGGCACGTGCGGGAGATCGATGGTCACGACGTTGGGCTTGCCGTGGGCGGTGAGCCGGGCCTTGCCAGCCGCGTCGAGCACGTCGTAGGGCGGCGCGATGGCTTGGCTCAGGTCGCCCTTGCCCTTGGAGAACTGGATCGCGCGAAACGGGAAGACTACTGGCATGAGAACCCTTTCGCAATCGGAAGGTGGCAGTGTAGATCTGTTCGAGCGAGACGGGTGCTGAGGCGCGACTCTGTGTCTGCTCTATCTCTGCTCTGTTTCTGCATGGCTTAAAAACGTCTTGATCGCGGCACTCGAAGCCGTGCACGCTCTACAGTTTATCATGCCCATCGCTCTTGTGATCCGTGCCGCCGGGACCAACTGTGACGCCGAGATGGCCCGCGGGTTTGAAATGGCTGGCGCGCGAGCGACGCTCGCGCACGTGGATGCGCTCATCGCGGATCCCTCGATCATCGACGGCTTCGACCTGATCGGGTTCCCCGGCGGGTTCAGTTATGGCGACGACATCGCGTCCGGTCGCATCATGGCGGTGAAGGTTCGTGAGAAGCTCTGGCCTGCGCTGCGTGACGCGGCACGCCGCGGGTGCGCGATGATCGGGATCTGCAACGGGTTTCAGACGATGGTGCAGATCGGGCTGCTGCCCGGGCCCGGTGCGGGCGAGGGTTGGCCCGAGGGCGCTCCGCCGCCGCAACGCGTGGCACTTCGTGACAATATCGGCGCGCGATACATGGACCGCTGGGTGCCGATTGAGCCCGACGCCAAGTCGGTGTGCGTGTGGACCAAGGGGCTGAGCGAGTTGTACGCGGCCAACCCGAGCGCGCGGCGCGACGTGCTTCAGTTGCCAGTGGGCCACGGCGAGGGCCGGTTTCTGGCAGATTCCGAGAGCACGCTGGTCGAGCTGCGCCGGAACGGGCAGGTCGCGCTGCGGTACGGCGACAATTTCAACGGCTCGCAGGATTCGATCGCCGGGATCTGTGACTCAACAGGCCGAATTTTCGGGCTAATGCCGCACCCGGACCGATTCTTGGACTGGACACGGCACCAGCACTGGACGCGGCTGGCGGCGAGCGTGCGCACGGGCGACACGCCAGGGTTGATGATGTTCAAGAACGCGGTGGCGGCGGTGGCGAGGGTTGGATCTCGGTAGAGAGCCAGCAGTGTTGCGATCATAAATACCCGCATGAGCGATTCACCGATCACCTTGCCGATCGCGCAGCCAAGCCCGGACGGCAAGACGTGCATGAACTGCGGTTACGCGCTCGACGGGCTGGCGTTCGAGAGCGTGTGCCCGGAGTGCGGGACGGCGGTGCAACTTTCGCTGAGGCCGAACCGGCTGGTGTTCGCGAGCCCGCACTGGCTCCGCCGCATCCATCGCGGATTCCTCATGCTCGAAATCTCAATTGCATTTCTCGTCGTGAATTCAATTCTCGGCGGGATAGCCTCCAAGGTCGGTGTGATCGCCGCACCTCCGATCGTGCTGCTCTGGCTCGGCATGGCTTTAACCGTTCTCTTCTCGCTGATCGAACTGTGGGGATGGTGGTTGGTCACGACGCAAGAGCCTTCGCGTGAGGGAGCGAACGCGGAGCCGGGCTCGGTGCGCCGCTGGGTGCGAGCGCTGGCGGTCTGCTGTGCCGCCCTTCGATTGTTTTCATCGGTGGCATCCGCCTTGTGGGCGGCCGCGATCTCATGGATCGTGATACCAAGCGTCGTTTCATCGCTCGCTTTCGCGGTTCTAATTCTTGTTGCAGCGAAGTTCTTTGAAAGCCTAGCTGTGCGTGCGCCTCTCGCGCCGCTGCTCAAGACGATCGGCCTCACTCGGTCGCTCACATGGCTGATCCTCGTGGAGGGTGTTCTTCATCTCGGGGGTGTGACTCTCGTTCAGCTCGGCCTGACCGCCGCGACTCCCTTGTTCACGTGCATACGGATCCCGTTCTGGTTCGCGTGGCTCGCTTGGGCGGTCAACTACGCTCGTGTGATCGACGGGTGCCGACAGATGATGTCACGAGTGGCGCGACGGGCGGAGTACTTGGTCGACAACCCCGGGCCACTGCCAGAACCCTCTCCGGCGGTCCTCGCTGATCCTTAGAATGACGTGTCGAATCGCTTGTTCCCGATGCAGCCTGATAGTCCCCACTTGGGTTTAATACACGAATGCTCGCCGACTCCTCACTCTCCCGCACCGCCGCCGGGGCCACGCTGCTCGACGACGTGACGTGCCCCAAGTGTCGCTACAGCCTGCGCGGGCTGAAGGTCGGAGGGGTCTGCCCCGAGTGTGGCACGCGGATCACGATGGGGCGGCGGCGCTCGCGTCTGGACGACAATCTCACCGATGCGCCGCGGTCGTACATAAAGATCCTGGCCGTCGGCTGCTGGATGATGGCGACGGCCGCGTTTGGCGGCGTCCTGCTCGGGATGACTTCATTCCGCACCGGCAACCTCGTCGTCATCGGGGTCACCGCGTTTATGGCGGTGGTGTGGTGGGTGGGCGTGGTCATCGTCACGCAGCCGCGACAGACCAGTGTTCGGCCTCGTCACGAGTTGCGCGCCGAGTGGCGGAGATGCCGGCGTTACGTCCGCTTCACACAACTTGGCTGGGTTCTGGCTGCGGGCGGCTGGTTTGCGTCGGAGCTGGCAAAGAACGCCGCGATCGCTGCCGCGGTTGCCAACGGCACGGCGTTGGTCGCCACTCCGCTGATGAAGACGCTGAGCACAGCTTCGGCCGGGGTCTATTTTCTTGCGATCACCGGGCTGGTCCCGCTGGCGTTCATGATCGCGGACCTCGCGGACTGGGCCGGGAACACGGTGCTGGCCGATCGTTTTCGCGACGCGACCTGGGGGATGAGCCTGGGGATGGTGGCGGGGTCGATCGCTGCGCCGCTCGCGGCCGCCGTGAGCAGGTCGACCACGTCCTTCGGGCCGACCGGGATGCTGCTGTGGCTGGTGAGCGTGCTGGGCGGGATTACATTTATCGGGTGCGGGGTGTTGTACCTCGTGTGCTTGGCGCAGCTCGCGAGCATGAGCGCGTGGGCGATCTCCAACTCGATGAACGCCGAGGAACGCGACCAGCGGATCGCCGAGAAGAACGCCCGGCATCACGAAGAGATGATCGCGCGCGTCGAGCGGGCGACGGGGGAGTCGGAAGGGAACGCGGCGGTGAAGAAGAGCGGCGCTGCTTCCACGCGATCGCAGCCCGCGATGGCGGCTCCCAGCGTCGCGACGGAACGGAACGCCCCGATCACGCGGGCCGCAAGCGAGGCATACATGCCGCGAGCGGAGAGATTGAAACCGTACTCTATCGAGCCGCCGACCGACCCTAAGCGTTGAAGAGAGCCTCCGAACGTGCCTCGCGCGCACGGTGATAGAAAAGCGGTTTCCGCGTTTGCGTGCAAGGTTCGTGTGTTGCGACCGTGACCTGGCGGCAGCTTTTACAACAGCGGGTTCTTGGCCCCGCGCGTGTAATCGCGCGTCGGGCTCAAGTTCGGCATCGGGTTCACGAAAACATCGCTGTAGAGTTCGGTCTCGATGTCGGGCATGGGGCTTTTCTCGGCGAACTCAACCGAATCGCGCACGATCGCTTTGATGTTCGTCTGCATCTCGTTGAACTTAGCCTCGCTGAGCGCTGGCTTGCCGTCGGGGCCCTTGCGTTCGTTGAGCAGATAGTGCGCCAGGCGGTCGATCGAGTCGTTGGCCTTGAACTGCTCGACTTCTTCTTTGGTGCGGTACTTCTGCGGGTCGGACATCGAGTGGCCCTGGTAGCGATAGGTTTTGAGATCGACGAACGCGGGACGTTGCTCCTCGCGGCAGGCGTCGACGAGAGGCTTGAACTCGTCGTAGAGGCTCATGACGTCGAACCCGTCGATGACACGGCCTTCCATGCCGTAGGCCTTAGCCTTGGCGGTGAGGTCGTGGGCCATGGTGGTACCGCGTTCGATGCTGGTGCCCATGGAGT
>CAZIMT010000147.1:0-8334 GCA_964540295.1 uncultured Phycisphaeraceae bacterium | reverse complement strand
AGGCTGAGCGGCTGGCGGCGGTGCTGGGGATTGAGCGCGGGCGGCCGCTGATCGTGGCGGGCAGCACGGGGCCTGGCGAGGAGGCCTTGTTGCACGCGGCCTGCCCTCCCGAGGTTCAGCTTCTGTGCGCGCCTCGCAAGCCGGAGCGGTTTGATGAAGCCGCAGCGGCGCTGCCCGGGTGCGTCCGGCGCTCGCAGCGTGCGGCGAGCGTCGGCGTGGCTGCCGCGAAATCTGACCGATTCCTGCTCGATTCCATCGGCGAGCTTCGTGACGCGTACGAGCTAGCGGACGTGGTGGTGATCGGGCGCTCGTTCGGCGACCTGTTCGGGTCCGACCCGGTGGAGCCGGTGGCGCTCGGGCGAGCGACGGTGATCGGGCCCGCGTTCGAGGATTTTCTCCAGTCGGTGAACGCGTTGCGGGCCGCGGGCGGGATCGTGGTGTCTTCGCGAGAATCGTTGGCCGATGACTTGGCGAGGTTGATCGCCGACCCGGATCGTCGGGCCGCAATTGTCCAGAATGGTGTCGAGTGCGTTCGCGGGCAGCAGGGTGCGAGCGTTCGGCACGCGGAGTTGCTCAGGGCGTTGGTCTCGAGAGTTGGTGTTGGGAGTGGGTCTTGAGAGGTGGCTTTGGGGCGCAGAAGCTCGAGCCTGTCCGAACGTCAAGTGATTTCGGGCAATCAAACTCCGAACATCGACTGAGAGCCCGGCCGTAGGGCGGCAGCGCACCGGCACCCAAGGATGTCGGGGCCGCAACCGCCGGGGCGTAGTTGTGATATGCTCTTGCCCCCGCGGTCGTTCTCGGCGAAGATGCCGAGGCTGGATGCTGGTCGGCGTGCGCCGACACCGAGGTAGACAGCGCTGAACGAACCGTTCCGTCCCTCAACGCGGCCCCACGCCGCGACCGGAGTTGCACCGTGGCACGTACCCCTCGCTCTCGCCGTCAATCAGTCAACAATCGAACCAACCAAACCTTCATCGAGCAGCTCGAGGCCCGGATGATGCTCTCGGGCAACGCCCGGCAGGGTCATTTCATCGACAACCCGATGGGCGAGATCCCCGGCGCGGTCCCGCCCGGGCCGGTGACCGCCTTGCGGTGGTTGGGCGGCGCGGTGTACGCCAAGACCGGCTCGTGGATACTGAACTTCAACGACATGCTGGGCAACGACGTCGCCAGGACCACGGCGCTCACGGTGGCGGCCAAGCTGGGGGTAGATGTCGAGAGCGTGATCCCGCTCGCGCGAGGGCGTTCGGCGGAGATCAACATCAAGGGTCGTCTGACCGAGGCGGCGGTGTACCGGGCTATGAAAGAGGTGCCGGTGCTTTTGGGCGCCGAGCCCAACCGTGTGTATACCACGACGGCAATCCCTAACGACCCGTTCTTTGACCGGCAGGACTGGCTTCAGAACACTGGGCAGTTTGGCGGCACGATCGGCGCGGACATTCACGCGACGGCCGCCTGGAACATTACGACCGGGTCGCTCAACAACATCGTCGCGGTGATCGACACCGGCGTGCAGCTGGATCACCCGGACTTGGCGGCGAACATCTGGCGCAACCCCAACGAGGTTGCGGGCAACGGCATCGATGACGACAACAACGGCTTTGTCGACGACGTGAACGGTTGGGACTTTGGCGAGCTGGACAACAACCCTGACGACTCGGCCGGGCACGGAACTCCGGTCGCGGGCATGATCGGCGCGGTCGGCAACAACGGGATCGGCGTCTCCGGCGTGAATTGGTCGGTGTCGATCCTGCCCATGAAGATCGCCAACCAGTTCGGCCAGCTTGAGACCGCGGCGATTGTTTCTTCGCACGACTACCTCACGATGATGATCGGCCGGGGTCACAACATCGTGGCGAGCAACAACAGTTACGGCGGCTATGCGCCAGATTTTTACAGGGACCTGCCAACCGGGGTCGTCTCGGAAAGAGATGCGATCGAGCGGTTCATCGCTACCGGCGCCACGTTCGTCGCCTCGGCGGGGAACGGCATCAACGGCGTCGGCGTGGACAACGACGCGGCGCTCGCCGCCTTTCCCGCCTCGTACAACCTGCCCGGCATCATCTCCGTCGCGGCCACCGACACGACGGACACGATCACCGGTTTCAGCAATTACGGGGCGCAAACCGTGGACATCGCAGCGCCCGGCAACGGGACGCTGACCGCTTCGTTGGGCTCGAACTACACGTTCTTTGGAGGCACCTCCGCCGCGGGGCCGATCGTGGCCGGTGTGGTCGCGTTGCTCAAGTCGTTCAAGCCCAACGCCTCTGCGGTCGAGATCCGCCAGACGATCATCGACAGCGCCGACCCGCTGCCCTCGCTTCAAGGCAGGACGGTCTCGGGCGGCCGGATCAACGCTGAGCGGGCCCTGCGGCTCATCGGGCTCGAAGGACCGGTCGTGCGTGCCGTCAACCCCGGCCCGGTGACGGCTCAGACCGACGTAAGCACCGGGCAGGTCGTGCGTTCGGCCACGATCACCTTCAACAAGGCGATCAACCCCGCGTTGCTGGCCACCAATCGCGTGACGCTCGTCGGCGACGGCGTGGACAACATCTTCGGCACGTCCGACGACCGCATCATTACCGTCTCAGCGATCGCGGCCTCGCCCTCGGACGCCAAGACCGTGGTCGTTTCGCTCAACCTCAACAACCAGTCCGGGCAGCGCCTGCCGCTGGACCGTTACCGCCTGACGCTCCAGGCGGCGGGCTTCCGGGACAACGCCGGGAACTTCTTAAACGGCAACAGCTCGGCTGGCAGCGACGAAACGTATGACTTTAACGTGGTCTCGACCAGCGCCGAGAATGAGCCCAACGAGACGCTGCTCACGGCGACTCCGGTGGTCTTCAACGCCAGCGGCCAGGCGAACTTCGCGGGCGCGACGCTGGGCAACGGGCTCTTCGCGGCGCTGGACGTGGACCTGTACCGCGTGGAACTGCCGCGCGGCGGGCAGTTGACGGCCGAGGTTCTCGCCAAGCGCCTCCCCGGCGGCAGCACGCTCGACTCGGTGCTGCGCCTGTTCAATGCGCTGGGCCAGCAGATCGCCATCAACGACCAGTTCTACGGGCAGGACTCGCTGATCGATCTCTTCGTAACCACGGGCGGCACGTACTATGTCGGCGTCTCGGGCTTTGGCAACGACCGCTACCGCAACACCGTCGCGGGCAGCGGGACGACCCAGTCGCGCGGGAGCTACACGCTCAAGATCGGCGCGGCGTTGGTCGGCGACGACCGAGTCGACCAGGCCTCGACGTTCACCACCCCCATCCGCATCCCCGCGACCGGGACGCAAGGGTCCATCACCAACAGGATCGAAATCGCCGACAGCCGGCAGATCCTCGACGTGAACGTGAACCTCGATATCACGCACGACTTTGACGGCGACCTTCAGGTCACGCTCACCAGCCCCGCGGGAACGGTGGTGACGCTTATCAACCGCCGCGGCGGCGCGGGCAAGAACTTCACCGCCTCGTTCATGGACGACGAGGCGGCGCTGGCGATCGCGGCTGGCGCCGCGCCGTTCACTGGTGGCTTCCGCCCTGATTCGCCGCTGAGCCTCTTTGACGGTCAGTCAGCTTTGGGGACGTGGACGCTGACCGTCAACGACGCGTCGGCCCTCAACTCCGGGCAGTTGAACTCCTGGGGGCTGGACATCACGCTGTCCAACAACATCTTCGGTCCCTTCGAGAGCAACGACACGCTCGTCACGGCTAGGGCTCTCGCGGAGATCGATCAGAACGCGGGCGGGACCGCGCGCCGCGACGCGTTCATCGGCGACGGCGGGTTCGGTCTGCTCGACCGCGACGCGTTCCGCCTCACGCTCGCCTCCGGCGCGACCGTCAACGTCTCGGCGATCGCCACCGCGCCCGCGAATTCGCCGGTGGGCACCGTGCCCGCTCTCAACACCGCGGTACGCATCTTCGACGCGGCTGGCCGAGAGGTGACCAACTCGGCCCCGGCGGCGAGCAGGGACTCACGCATCGACGGGCTGGTCATCCGCGACGGCGGGGTGTACTACATCGTCGTGACCGAGGGCGCCAACACCGCGTACAACCCGTTGGTCGTGACCAGCGGTGTGCCCGCCGCCACGACCGGAACCTACACGCTCAACGTGGTCGTCTCGGCGGGCGTGAGCGATCGCCCCCTGGCCTTGGAAGGTTCGGTGCTCGATGTCGGCTTTAACCCCGGCGGGACGTTCTTCTCGAACAACGGGGTCGCCCCCGGCACGGCCACGGGCGCGGTGGGCCTCCGTTGGAACGGCATCGAGTTCCTCTTTGACGACCAGACTCCGGTCGCGACACCCAGGGCCTTGTTCGGCGGTTCGGCCAACGGCAGCAATTTCGTAAACCAGAACGCCGCGGACTCGGGCGTGCAGTTGCCGCTGGCGGTCTCCGACGAGAGCGACTCGTTCAACCGTCGCGTCGTCGGCACCGGCCAGTTCGGCAATCTCCGCGTCCAGCGCACGCTCTCCTACGGGGTCAACGATTCGTTCGTCGCGATCGATGTCTTCCTGAGCAATCTTGGAGCGACACCGCTCACCCAGGTCAGCTGGATGGAAGCGTTCAATCCTGACCAAGGACTCAACACCACTTTTAATACATCCAACACGGCCAACGACATCGGTCTGGGCACCGATGCCACCAAACCTATCGCTCGCGCCAGCGTGGTCACCAACGCGTTTCCGCTCGGCCTGACCATCGGGCTCGCGGCCCCGGCGTCGGACACGCGAGCCCGGGCCAACATCGTCAGCCGGTTCCTGAACCTGCGCGATTCCTCGCAGTTGCTGACCCTGCCGTTCAACGATCCCAACGGCGCGACCAGCGACGATCTGCTGAGCCTCGGCTACGACCTAGGCACGCTCTCGGGAGCGGGCTCCGCCGGTTCTACAACCCGCCTGCGTTACTTCATCTTCGTGGGCAACAGCCCCTCGGCCGTGAACGCGACGTACGCGGCGCTCAACGCCAACACCGCGGGCGGGCACCTGTCCGTTGACAGCGCCAACCCGACGACCGAAACGCTCTCGAACGGGCAGAACGCCAACCAACTGCCCTTCCGCGTTTATTACCCCGAGGGCTACGCCAACGCCCAGACCTACACGTTCATCCCGATCCTCAACACCAGCGACCAGGCCAACCACGTTCAGGTGATCGCCCGGTACGAGACCGGCGAGCGCGACCAGCTGATCGCGGACCTGACCATCGCGGCTGGCAGCCGCAGTGGCATCACCATCACGTCCCCCGACCTGTACGCCGCGGGCACGCTGCTGGTGAGGAAGGACACGCCCTACGCCATCGAGATCCGGGCTCAGACGCCCGTCGCCGCGACCTTCAGCCACTACGACCAGTTTATTCTGGCGGGCGCTCGGTCGGCCATCGGCGAGGCGTTCACGACCCGTGTCAGCACCGACTGGACCTTCGGGCAGGCCAAGAAGGACGTGGCGGGCGGTTCCACCTCGGACTTCATCTTGTTCATGAACACCTCCAACCAGTCCATCAAGGTGGACACCACGTTCTACCCTCGCGCCGGTTCGGGCCTGACGCCCGTGACGATCACGCAGCAGGTCGAGCCCTTCCGTCGCTCGGGCCTCAACCTCAACGACCGCCCGGAGCTGGCGGCCGGGAACTACGGCGTCCGCATCACCGCCGACGCCAATATTGTCGCGAGCCTCTCGCACTACGACCGCGTTGGCAGGTCCGCCGCCGGACTGACCGGCGTGCCCAACGCGGGCTCGACAGGTGGCACCATCCCCAACGGGATCCTCGGCATCGGCAGCACGCAAGAGCTCATCGGCGTGCTCAACCCCAACAACGCTGTCGCCACCGTCCAGTTCTCCTTCCTGCTCGCCAACGGCACGACCTATCGCAGCGTGCTCACGATCAACCCGCGCAGCCAGGCCCAGATCGATGTCAGCACGCTCCCGCAGTTCCCCATCGGGCAGCCCTACTCGGTCCTGTATACTTCTGATCTGCCTGTCAGCCTCAGCGAGCAGAGCCAGGCCTTTGGCGAGGGAATCGCGACCACCTTCAGTGACCGCGGCTTCACCTACTGGGGCTTTGGTGAGGGCTTCCGCCCGCCGGGCAGCGGCAATAGCGTCATCGAGACGCTGCAGCTCTTCAACCCCAACTCGACCGACGTCTTGGTCGAGATCACGATTCGTTTTGACGGCGGGCTGGGCCAAGAAACCTTCCGCCAGGTGGTCCCCGCCCGCAAGTCCACCGTCACGGACATCCACAGCTTTGTCACCGGAAGCCGCCGGAACGTCTTCGCCTACTACGGCCTGACGATCAAGGCGGCCGACCCGATCGTCGCGTCCATGACCCACTTTGACAGCTTCTTCCCCGGCGCGTTCACCACGCTGGGCACGCCGCTGGGGATCAGCGCTCCGATCGTATGATTCAGGTTGGTCGGCCTCACGAGAAAATGAGTGGGCACGGGCGCTCTTGCTCGTGCCCTTTTTTTTAGCACCTAGTCGAGGGTCGAACACCGAGCGATCGCTCTTTTTAAGCTCGAATTCGTGCGCGGCCGGAGGGAACGCCCGGACGTGTCTACGATCCCGATGCGCCGGGTTGTGCCCGGCCTCTGAGGGCGTAGCTCAGTTGGTAGAGCATCGGCCTTTTAAGCCGTTGGTCCTGGGTTCGAGTCCCAGCGCCCTCATTTTCAAGCCGCGGACGCGATGAACCGTCGCGCGGCGATCCTTTACCGTTCTTCACCGGACCTGAGACGACCTTCGGGGGCATGATGGCAGACGTATCGCGGGTGGTTCACGCGTGCTGGTCGGGCGGCACGCTGCACCTGTGGGCCGAGGATTCGGAGCGGGCCGCCCTGGCCGTCGCCACTCAGGCGAACGCCGACACTCCTCTCGATCATGCCTTTGCCGTGCCCTCGGCCCAGTTCGCCGAACTCTTGCCCGCCACCGTGCCCGGCACCCCCGCCGAGTTGGTGATCCGGCTTCCTGTTGTCCAAGGAATTCCCACCGCGAGCCCGCGATTGTCGGGGCGATCAGCCGCGCCCGCCGCGAGCAGCGTCGAGATGTGGCGATTGCACGTCCCCACGGTCGCGTTCACCGGGGCCCAGGCTTTGGTGGTGCTCGAAGCGCTGATCGACGACGCGGCCGACGCGAGCGCCAACCGCGACCAACGGCTATCAGATCCATCGACCGACAGCGGGTCTGCGCTGGCGATCGCCGAGAAGCCCGCGCTGCAGCTCGCGGATTCCGTGCATTTCTTCGCCGCCGCCGCCCGCCTCGCCCAGCACCTGATCGCGCAGCAACGCTTTGTTGCCATGCTTCGTCAGCAGGCCTCGGGAGAGCTGCATGGCGCGTGGCAGCCTTGGACCAGCGACGAGGCCACGGCTCAGCGTCTGGGGTTGCTGGTCCGCGCCATGCCGCCCGAGGCGCGCGCGGTGGTGGACGAGTTCGGGCACAGCGCCGCGGCCATCGTCGAGGATTTTCTCACCGCGCTTGTCGACGCGCACTGCCGCCAGTTCTTCCTCGCCGAGGACCTGATGGACGCCGTGCGCGAGCGCGACCCTGTGGCCGACCCGCACGTCGCGTGGCTCACCGGCCTGCTGGGCGCGGAGGACGCCATCGCCGCAACCCCGGCGGTGCGCCAAGAGATGGTCCGGCGCGTGCGCGGCTGGATCGGCGGGCTGGAAGAACGCGGCGCGAGCGCCGCGTGGCGTCTGTGCCTGCGCCTCAACGAACCCGTCGAATCTTCGCTGCTCGACACCGACGTCGCCATCGCCGCGCTCCCCGGCAAGGCCAGCAAGCCCGTCAAGCCGATGCCCGACCCTGTCTGGACGCTCTCGTTCCACCTTCAGGCCGTGGATCGCCCGACGCTGATGCTCGACGCGCCTGACATCTGGCTGCTGCCCAGCCACTCCGTCACCGTCGAAGGCCGCCGCGTCGAGAGCCCGCAGGAACTGCTGCTGGGCGAGCTCGGTCGCGCCTCCAAGCTGTACAAGAAACTCGAAAGCGCGCTCGACGACGCCGCCCCCGCCAAGCTCGAACTCAACACCAAGCAGGCCTACGAGTTCCTTCGCGAGGTCCGCCCGATCCTGCAGGAGCAGGGCTTTGGCGTGCAGGCCCCGACGTGGTGGGAATCGCCCGCGGCCCGGCTCGGCGCACGCCTTCGCCTCGACGGCGTGGACGGGACCGAAGGGCTGCTCCCCGGGGCCGCGGCCTCCAGCGCAACCTCGCCGCAGCTCGGGCTCGGCGCGCTCGTCCGTTACCGCTGGGAGATCGCCGTCGGCGATGTCTCGCTCTCGCTGCAAGAGTTCGAACAGCTCGCGTCACGCCAGAGCCCGCTCGTCCGCATCAACGGGCGATGGGTCGAGGTC
>CAZIMT010000146.1:0-8410 GCA_964540295.1 uncultured Phycisphaeraceae bacterium | reverse complement strand
TAGCATCGCATTTGCGAGCTTCTTGTCAAGACAAATCCTGAACGTTTGCGGTTCATGTTGCCTGATTAGGGTGTTCGCACCACCGAACAGAACAGTGAGCTGGTGTGCCCGCGATTCGCAGGGCCACGACTGTGAGGCTTACGACGAGTGTTCGTGGTTGTTCGCGCAATTTTCATGCGAACCGAATTTAGTGCGCACGGCACCGAGCATTCCTTAGACTTAGTGTCGTCATACGTTGGTCTGCGGATTCACCAATCTTAAAATTTCACGGTGCGACATACCGATCGTGGTCGCACTGCTGATCCAAAGCCTTTTTTGGAGCGACAGAGCGTGCTCCATGGCCCGTGAGCGCGCACGCGATCCGCGTGCATGGCCCGGTTTGCCGGACGTGCGTTGGTCAACAACAACGAGCGATATTCGTTCCGCTTGAGGTCCGTAATCGCACGCGGCAGTAATTCGAGAAAGACATGAATCGTGGGCGGCGCGCAACGGCGGTCGTGACTCATAAGAGATATCAAGTGATCGCGTTGAATTATAGAAAGAACGAGCGACTCGCGTATTCTTACATTGAGATACTCTTGCGAGCGGCGCGTGAACAGGGTTATCGACGGGGCCGGAGAACAACCCGCTCAACTACTCAAGCAGAGCCGGGCTTCAGCACCCGATCTCAAACGCGGCGACGAACGCGTCGAAGTCTTCGCCGGTGACGAAGCCGTCGCCGTTGTAGTCGGCCTTGATGCTGCCTGATTCGAAGTCGGCGAGGAACAGATCGAAGTCTTCGCCGGTGACGAACCCGTCGCCGTTGTAATCGGGGCGGCAGGGCGGGATGCAGACGACGGAGAGGACGGTCGTGTTGTTCACGGCCAAGGGTTGCTGAAAACTCCAGAGAAGGGGCTGTGTGGTCTCGTTGATCTGGGTGGCGATGGTCGCGTTGGCTCCGCCGTTGGCGGGCGCGGTTTCGATAGACTCGTAGAGGAACTGGGCGTAGACGCAGTCGCGAAACCCGACGGCGTTGTTGACCTGGCATTGGAACGTGACGGTCGGCGCGAGCGGGCAGCACTCGAAACGCTTGAAGTCCCACTGCACGATGAGCTTGGTGCTGGTCTGGATCCAGTAGACGTTGCCGACGTGGTTGCCGATGTCCGACCAGTAGGGAAGGAGAGAGGTTCCCATTCCGAAGGCGTTGTTGCTGGGGAGCGGGCCGGGGATCGGACCGAGGTCGTTGAGCGGCGGGTTGAAGCCGATCCCGCCGTTGTTGCCGACAACGACGAGGCCGGCGGGGTAGAGCGCGTTGCCGATCGTGGTCGTGATGATGGCTTCCTCGTCGCCAGCAAGATTGAGCGCGATTCGGCCAGGGAGGTTTTTAATGTTGATGAACGTGCCGGGAACGTTGTTCACGATCTGGAACTGGGCGTGCGAGGAGGCGGCAGCGCCGAGAACGAACGTGAGAACGACGGCATTTCGAATGCGGGTGTTGCCGCGCGGCTGCGAACGCGAGCGGGCGATCGATGTGGTCGTTTCACGCGCAACTTGTGACACAAACATGGATTTCGCTCCGTTGGAATGGCGGCCGAACACTGTTGAGATGGATGTGCGGCGTAGCGGGGCCGTGCGCACAAACCAGTCACGCACCAGTCTTTATAGCGACGAGCGATCACCAAAGCTCACGCGAGGAGCGAGGAATCGAGCGGAGCGGTTGGCGCTTTGGGGTGAGGTGCGGCGGGTTGGGAAGATGGGAGGGGGAGGGAATGCAGAGAAGAAATCGGCTCGAAGAGCCGACCTACCAAAGGCGACCTGCTTATGGCGACCGGCCGCGGGTTAGACGTCGAGGTTTTTGACGTCCAAGGCGTGGTCCTCGATGAACTTGCGGCGCGGTTCGACCTCTTCGCCCATGAGCACCGAGAAGAGCTTATCGGCGTCGCTGGCGACGTCCCAGGTGACCTTAAGAAGGACGCGCTTGGTCTCGTCCATGGTGGTTTCCCAGAGCTGTTCGGCGTCCATCTCGCCCAGGCCCTTGAAGCGTTTGATCTCAAGGCCGCGGCGGCCTAGGTCGAGCAGCCCGGCGAGGATGGAGGGAAGGTTGGGGGCTTCGATGAGCCCGGACGCGGTGGGTTTGCGTGAGGCGGCGACTTGGCCGGTCTCGGCCGTGCCCTCCGATGATGCGTCAGATTCGTCCGAAGTCTCGTCAGAAGTGTTTGCAGCGGCGGCGGCGGCTTCGGCGGCCTTGGCGTTGGTGGCCCAGGCGTACTTGGCGGGCATGCGTTCGCCCGAGGCCGTCTCTTCCTGGATCATCGCGTAGTCGGCGATGTCAAGCCCCAGCGTGGCGAGCTCGATGAAGAGCTTGTCGAGTTCGCGATTTTCGTGCAGCTCGCGGACGGTGGCGGCGGGGAGGAGCGGTGCGGCGAGTTGGCCGTTGGTGGATGCGCTGGCGGACGAGTTGACAGCCGCGTTGCCAGCCGCGTCGAGGAGCTTGGCGGGTGCGCTGTTGAGCTTGTCTTCGGTGCTTGGTGCCGTGGTTGGCGCCGCGGTTGGTGTGGTTGCCGCGGCCTCACCGGTGCCGACTTCGACGGCCTCGTCGGCGAGGCGAAGATTTTTCTTCGCGATGAGTTCGTGGGCGGAGCGTTCAGACCATGCGTAGGCCTCGCCGCCGCGCCACGCGATGCGGTGCGTGGGCAGGCGGCCCGCGGATTGGCCGCGGTCGGGGTCGTCGGACCTGATCGCGATCAGATCGATAAACCGCGCGCCACGACGCTCGGCGATGGTGACCAGCTCGGTGAGGCGGCGGAGCAGATGCACCGCGCGACGAGCCTTGTCGCCCTCGATGCGGTGCGTGACGGGCGAGTCGCGGCCGGGGAGGGCGGAGGTGATGTCGCGGACCAGCAGCGTCGCGCCGTCGAGCCCTAGGTCGGTGAGGACGTCTTCCATTGACTTGGCGTTGAGGACGTAGCGGCTGGTGCGGTTCTTACCGTGGCCTTTCAAGATCTGGTAAAGCGGTGGCTGGGCGACGTAAATGTGCCCGCGGCGGATGAGTTCGGACATCTGGCGGAAGAAGAAGGTGAGCAGCAGCGTGCGGATGTGCGAGCCGTCGACGTCGGCGTCGGTCATGATGATGACCTTGCCGTAGCGGAGGCGAGAGATATCGAGCTCGTTGCCCATGCCGACGCGGAGCGCGCCGATAAGCGTGCGAATTTCTTCAAAGCCGAGGATCTTGTCGAGGCGAGCTTTTTCGACGTTGAGGATCTTGCCCTTGAGGGGCAGGATGGCCTGGGTTTCGACGTTGCGGCCTTGGGTGGCCGACCCTCCTGCCGAATCACCTTCCACGATGAAGATCTCAGAGCGTTCAACGTCGCGGGTTTTGCAGTCGCGGAGTTTGTGAGGCATGGAGCCCGAGTCGAGGGCAGACTTGCGGCGTGTGAGCTCGCGAGCCTTGCGGGCGGCCTCGCGTGCTTGAGCGGCGCTGATGCCCTTCATGCAGAGGCGCTTCGCCTCGGCGGGGTGCTCTTCGAGCCAGGTTTCGAGCCCTTCGTTGACGGCGGTGGCGACGAAGCTCTCGATCTCGGGGTTGAGCAGGCGTTCTTTGGGCTGGTTGTTGAAGGTGGGGTTGGGAAGTTTGATACTGATGATGGCCGTGAGGCCTTCGCGAAGGTCCTCGCCAGTAGGGACGGGGTCTTTGTCCTTGATGATGCCCGACTTGCGGGCGTAGTTGTTGAGCGAGCGGGTGAGGGCGACCTTGAAGCCCTGAGCGTGAGTGCCACCGTCGCGGTTGTTGATGTTGTTGGCAAAGGCGAGCACGGTCTCGTTGTACCCGTCGTGGTACTGCATGGAGACCTCGCAGACGAGGTGGTTGGGCGCGTCTTCGCGGCGAACGTAGATGGGTTCGGAGACAGTCTTCTTGCCAGCCATCAGGTGGGTGACGTATTCGACGAGGCCGTTTTTGGCCTTAAAGGTTTCGCCGCGGGTCTTGCCGTCGAGCCCGACGCGTTCGTCGGTGAGGCGGATGGTGACTCCGGGGTTGAGGTACGCCAATTCGCGGAGACGTGTCTCCAATGTTTCGTAGAGAAAGGTGGTATCGGGGAAGATCTCGGGGTCGGGTCGGAAGGTGACGGAGGTGCCGCGTTTGCGGTCGGAGTTGGCGGGGATCTTGCCGATGACTTTGAGAGGCTTGGCGACCTTGCCGCGTTCGAACTCGATGGCGTGGATGATGCCGTCGCGGTAGACCTCGGCCACGAGGTACTCGCTGAGGGCGTTGACACACGAGACGCCGACGCCGTGAAGCCCACCGGAGACTTTGTACGCCGAGTCGTCGGCGCCGAACTTGCCGCCAGCGTGGAGGACGGTGAGGACGATTTCGATGGCGGGCTTGCCGTCGAGGGTGGGGTTCTCGTTCTTCATCGGGTCGACGGGGATGCCGCGGCCGTCGTCGACGACGCAGCAGGATCCGTCGGCCTGAACAGTGACGTTGACGAAGGTGGCGTGCCCGGCCATAACTTCGTCGATGGAGTTGTCGACGACCTCGTAGACGAGATGGTGCAGCGCGGAGACGCCGGTGCCGCCGATGTACATGCCGGGTCGGAGGCGGACAGCCTCGAGGCCTTCAAGAACTTGGATCTGGTCGGCGTTGTAGGAACCTTGGACGGGGGCTTGAACAGCGTTGTCGGGCTGATTGAGATCGGGGGAGAGGTCACCGTTGCTTGAGTTACTTGCGCCCTTTACTTCGACAGGCTTGCTCGGGCGGACGCCGGGGACGGAGGCGGGGGACGCGGGAGTGGAAGCGGTCGGCTCGATAGGCATTTCCGTTGGTTCCACGGCGTGAGGTTGAGGGCGGCTGGTCGAGGACGCCCATCACGCGAAAAAGAGCACAAAAACAAGGTAAAACGTGAACGAAGACGCGGTCGGGATGGATGGTGTCAAGACACCCGGGCGGGGGCAGCTTGACACTAAACTTATTATAGCGTCACCACGGCGCGAGGGCCGCTGAAAAGCGCTTCGTCGGAGCGGTGGATTGTGGTGTGAGCGAAGAGAGAAGTTGAGAGAGAAAAAACGAAGAGGAAGAGAAGAGTCGGCTCGAAGAGCCGACCTCTCAAAGGCGTTACTTCTGGCGGCCTGACTCTTTTTCTTCGCGAAGCTGGTTCTCGACGCGGATTCGCTCGTTCTCGAGGAACTTGCGCCAGGTCGGGTCGGTCTCGAGCAGGAGCGCGCGACGAAGATGGTCAGCGATCTTGGGGGTTGCGGTCGAGCGAGCGCGGCTGACGCGGGCGAGGCCGCGGAGGGACTCGACGCGGTTGGGGTCGCGTTCGAGAGCCAGCTCGTAGTACTTGATGGACTCTTCGGCGTGCTGGGCCTCGTAGTAGGCGAGCCCAAGGTTCTCGTACGGGCGTGGGTCGTCGGGCGAGATATCGGCCTCGCGCTTAAATGCGGTGACGGCGTCGAGGTAGAGCTGGCGTTCCATGAGCAGCCCGCCAAGGTTGTTCCAGACGCCGGGCATGTTGGGCTGGAGCTCGGCGGCGCGTTGGTAGAGGGCGATGGCGTCGGCGGGGCGGCCTGCGCGTTGAGCCTGCTGAGCCTCGATGCTGAGCCGATAGGCCTCGGCCCCGCGGTTGCTGGCAGAGGTATCGAGGTTGTTGAGATCAGGCTGGGCGTTGCAGCCAGCCAGCGCGAGGAGGGCGGCGGCGAAGAGGGCCGCGGCCACGGAGCACTGGAAGTTCTTGGCACGAGTCTGAGTCATTTGTCGCTCCGCTCCCAGCGCGTGAAGGTGACGTTCATGATCCACCCGGTGGGATCGGGCTTGATGGTGAGGCTGTACACCTTGAGGCCTGGGATCTCATCGACGGCGAAGGACAGCCAGTTGATCAGCGGTTCGAGCGTCGGCTCGCGGACGTTGGTGTACTGGAATTTTCTGCGGATTGCGCTGCCCGAGCGCACGTTCTCGCGGCTTGCGGGCGCGATGAGCTTGGTGACGGTTTCCTTGGCGATCCTCGCGCGGGTGGCCAGGGCCTGCATGCGCGAGCCAAGGTCGGCGATGGGTTCGCTAGCGCTGGGGCCCGACTTGGGCGTAGCGTTGACGTCTCCCAGACGCTGGGCGGCCTCGACGAACTGCTGGCCCAACGCGAGCTCGGTGCTGAGCTTGGATTCTGCCACGGACCGGGCCTGCCAGCTCCACAGCAGCGCGGCCAGCGCGACCATGAGAAGGACGGCGGCACCGATGAGGAGGTACGTGGGTCGGTTGGCGCGCTCGGCGCGGGCGGCCGACATCGCCATGGTGAAACGAACATCGTTGGCAAGCACGGAAGGACTCGGGTTCATGCTGGCGGCTCGAGTCACGATGGGCCTCCGGCGGCGGGCGTGTTGTCGCCGGGTTTGAACGGAGGCAACGCGAGCTGCGCGGACGAAGCCAGCGGCGACCAAGACGCGGTGTACGTAGCCCGGACTTTCCCGTCGGCTTGGTTGATAAAGTCGGGCGTGGTCCAATTGACGAGGTTTGAGCCAGCGATCTGTTTGAGAGCCGCCCCGAGTTGCTCGGCGACGGCCAGCGACGGGACCAGCACAACGACGCGCGGGCGAGTAATGCCGCGGCTGTCGAGCGTGAGGTCGATGAGGTCGATGTCTTCGGAGGAGAGCACGAGGCTGAGCGTTTCGAGCTCTTGGAGAATGGGCATCTCGGGGTCGTCAGACTTAATGGGGGCGTTGTCGCGTTCGCGCTTGGCGATCTCGGTTTTGAGCGCGGCCAGTTCGGTGCCGGGGAGGACGGGGCCCGGGAGGTTGAGCTGCTTGAAAAGTTCGCGCCACTGGGTCGAGGCCTTGCGCGAGGCGGCGGTGGCGGCCGAGGACGCGAGCTGGAACTGCCACGCCCACGCGCCCAACCCGGCGGAGAGCACGCAGACCGCGAGGGCGGCCCAGAGGTGGAGTCGGAAGTGAGATATCCCGGGGCGGTGGGCGAGCTGGACGAGGCTCTGTCGCGGGTCGGCGGGGGTGAAGGTTGCGCGAGTCTGTCCCGAGTCCTGCGCGACCGTGGCGGCCGCGGCTAGTCGTGCGAGGGTCGCGCCGACAGGGTCGGCGACGACGGCCAGATCAACGCTGGTGCTTGGCCAAGCGGCGGTGAGCGCGGCGCCGAACTGGGCCGCGTCGAGCGACGCGGGCTCGGCGCTGAGGTCTTCGGGAACGATGCACGCGATGCGCGCGGGGGCGAGGCCGAGCTGCACTGACCACGCGAGCCATTCGGCGGCGAGGCGCGAGACATCTGGCTTGGTTAGCGCGACGCGCGGTGGTTGGTCGGCGGTTTGAGATTGGGCGGACGAGGTGCGCAGGCGGATCGAGCCGCCCGCGAGCAGTCGGCCCTTGTCGGCCCATGACCAGTGCAGGCGGCCTGAGGTATCGACGAGAACGGTGGCGTGGATGGAAGAGCTCTCGGCAACGACGTGCTCGGCGTGTTGGGCAGAGGTATACGCGATCTTTCGGCCTGTGGCCTTGGCGTAGACCAGGCCGGTCGGGTCCCAGGCCGCGGCCGCGGCGTGCCAGAGCGAGCAGACGGAGGTGACACGCACGCCGAGAGAATCTAGGGCGTCGAGCAAAAGGCGTGCGGCGACGTCGGAGGCGGCGAGCACTCCCATGCGTTGGCGCGGGGCCGGGGCTGCTGCCGGGGCCGCTTTGCGGAGTGCGAACTTTGTGCGCGAGGCGGTCGGCGCGGTCTGCAGCGCGAGAGGTTGGACGGCGGCTTCCTGGGGCATACCGGCGTAGGTGCTGAGGACCGAGCCGCGTGATTCTTCTTCGCCCCACCCGTCGGCCCCGCCTTGGCGCGCCAGCGCGGCGACGAGCGGCCCGTCGGCGCTGGGCGTGGCGAGCCAGGTGCAGAGCGTGCCGTCGGTGTCGAGGCAGAGGAGGTCAAGAGTGGGCCGCCCGCCGTCGGCCTTGGGGAGCCGGTCTTTCATCCACGCCGCGATGCCCTGGAAATCGGGGCCAGCGGAGCCTTGCGATTCGCGGAGCTTTGCGGGGAGCGATTCGTCGTCGCGTTCGCCGACGATGCGCAGGCCGACAACCGCCGTGCCTTGCGCGGCCCGTTCGAGATAGGCGACGCGTCCGCTCAAGGATTCTGTTCTCCGCTCGAGCGTGTCGTGCTGGAGTTCAGGACCTCGATGTTGGTCTGGACTTGCCGGTTCAGTTGTGCCGGGTCGGATCGCGCACGCATGGCCGCCCTAGCTACATCGGCGGCGTTGTTCGCGTTCGCCGAATTGAACGAGCCGGATGATGCCGCGCCAGGGCTTGCGGTGGTAAAGGTGACGGCGGGCCCCTGCCGCTCGCCCTTGGTCAGCCGGCGCTGGCCGTGGCTATCTTCGACGACCACGAAGTCAGGGCCCACTTCGATGACGGTGATCGACTCGATCTTCTCGCCGGGAGCGAGCAGCCTCTGCCGGTC
>CAZIMT010000145.1:0-8440 GCA_964540295.1 uncultured Phycisphaeraceae bacterium | reverse complement strand
CTCACCCCCTCAACACAAACTCATCCTGCAGCACCGCGCCACCCGCCCCGCCGTTCAGCGGCGTAAACACCGCCCGCAGCCGCACGTTCGCGCCCTTCACCTGTTCCAACTCAACCGGAACATCGAGCTGCAGCCGGTACGTCCGGGTCACCGGGTCGAACCACTCCGCGTTTCGTTCCAGGTTTGTCAGATCAATATCCCACCGCCCCGCTCGCACGTCCACGCCCGGGTTCAGCCCGCCCCCGGGCCGATAAATCTCCAATTCCACCCGCCCGACCGCCTTGCAGGTATCGAACCAGCGATCAACAAACTCGAGATGGCACACGATCCGCGACCGCGCGCCGTCCGCAGATTTCTCGCCAGACACGCGTTCCACGTGCGTCAGCGGATAGATCCGCATCTCCTTGGGCGCGAACGGAGACCCAGCTCCAGCCTCGGAGCTCGACCCCGCCAATGAGCTGCCCGTGTCGCTGGCGCACCCGCTGGCGCAGACAGCCCCGCATAGGCCTATACCCGCACCAGCCACACCCACCATTGAGCGCGCGAAACTCGTTCCAGCACTCACGCGCAATTTCGCGCGATTCCAAAACGAAAAAAACCGAGCGCCCTGCGCGACGACCGTTCGCCACGCAGGAACCGCTCGGTTCTGCCCTCTCGATGACTTGAAGTTCACATCATTCACGCCATCAGTTTACGTCGTTCACGGCGGCGTGTTGAACTTCCGAAAAATCGCCGTGTACGCGACCGACCGGACCCGCCCTCGATCGGTCCGGTCGCCCTCGACATAGCTCACAAAGCTCATCGTGCTCCAGCTTCGCCCGTTCAGGTCCACCAGCGTCCCCGCCGCGGGCGGGTCGATCAGCTCTTCTAGCACCGCGTCACGCAGCACCCACAACGCCGCCTCCGTGGTCGCCTGCAACCGCCCTCGCACCGTGATGTCTGTCTCGACCAACCCCAGCCACACCGAGCCCGCGTCGCCCCCGCCCAGCGCAAAGCTCGACACCACCAGTTGCCCGCGCTTGCTCATCATGAACCGGTGCGGCCCCGACCCGAACAGGTTCTTCGACTTGAAACTGCTGCTCAAAGCTCACCCCCCGCGTCCGCGATCGTCACCGGGTCCGCCACCCCGTCGCTCGACACCGCGATCAGGTCGATCACCCGCGCCAACCCTCGAGGCCCGCCCGGATGACGGACCGCCGTCACCACCGCCGTCATCGAAACCTTCTTCCGACCGCCGTCCGTCCCGGCCGGGGAAGTGAAAAAAACCAACGCCCCCGAGTCTCCGGGCCGCGGCGGGCCAAGGTCGTCGGTCAGCAAGTCCGCCGTTACCCTCGCCGTCACCCGCTGCTCGGGCACGTCCACAAACACCACGTGCGGCCCAAGGTCCGAAACCTCCGCCACAACCTTGTCCGCACCCCGGTCTACCGAAATCGAAGTCACGCCCTCCCAACTCGCCGTCCCGAACTTCACCACCCGTGGATTCATCGCCAACATCTCAGCCCCCATTTCTGCATCCGAGCGCCCTCGCCCTTTAGTACAGCAGCTCTCCGAGCTGCTTCTTCTCACCTCACAAACTGCACAACATTCATCCGCCGCGAAGCGTCCGGCTTCCCGTCCCCGTCGGTGTCCACGAGCGCCACCGCGCGCGACCGCGCCGCGCCGAAACGCTCCCGGTACAGCGCCGCCCGCTGGTCCGCGACCGACCCGGCCCCAGTCAGCGACGCCGCGGCCGAGTAGATCAGGTGCAGCGCGCCCAACGCCTCGATCTCCTTGAACGCCGCGGGGTTGGTGATGCTCGACTCGGTCACCTTCCCGAGCGCCGCCGCCGCGCCGGGCTCGATCCCCAGCGTCCGCAGCACCTGCGCGTGAACCAGCCCGATCTGCGGCCTGAACGTCGAGATCATGCACGTATCGAACGTCACCGGTGCGGGCGGCTGAACCTCGTCGGCCTCGCTCGCTCGCGCCCGCGACACCGTCAGCTCCGTCGCCGACACGCGATCGACCACCTCGTAACTCACCCCGCCGATGGTCGCGACGTGCCCGACGTCGATGTTCGCAAGGTCCAGCTGAACATCCTGCGAAACGAACGTCAACAGCGTCCCCGCGATCCCCGCGCTGCCCTTCACCAGCCGCTGCCCGACCCAGCCAACATCTCGGAAGAGCGAGGGCTCATGGAGCAACAGGTCTCGATCTCGAATAAACATGCGGCGTCTCCTCGTGAACTGGTCACGCGTGTCCTTGTTTGATCTCTACGTATTCTCGTGGCACAGCCGTCTCGCCTGTGTCTGCGTCTTGCGAACTTCTTCTCTTCTTCAACACCCGCCGCGAACAATCAAGCTCGCGGCGGGCCAGGTTGTAGAACCTCTAAGGAACGATCAGGTCGTGCTCAGCCCGCGCACCAGCCCGTGCGCGTTCTCGTTCTTGAATTCCAGCGTGTACTCGCCGATCACCTGCCCGCTGACTCGATCGCCGACCGAGCCCAGCGGCTGGAAGGCGAAGCTGCGCCCTTGCAGCGGCATGACCCCGACGCGCGAGCTGTCCAGGAACATCACCGTGTCGGCTGGCACCCACCGGCTCACGATCACACGGCACACACCAAAGTCGCTCTCGTAGACGCTGACCAGGTCGCGAAACTTGTTGTCCGCTGGCGTGTAGTTGCGGGCGCTGCTGGCGAACGCGTTGATGCGGCGCTTCTGGAACCCGCCGACCACGATCGTGTCGATCTGCCCCGACGACTGCTCCCAGGTCAGCCGCAGGGCCGCGTTGAGCACCGCCTCGTTGAGGTCCGTGCCCGCGCCGCCGCCCGCCGGGAACCCGTTGGTACCCGGAACAAACTGGTTGGTCGAGGTCAGCTTGACGATCCCGTTCATCGAGCGGCGCACGCTCGACGAGCCCTGCTGGTTGGCCGTGGGCGCGGTGCCGTTGATGACGCAGTTCTCCAGGTCGCGCAGCAGCTCGCGCATGCGTTCCTGCTTCTGGAAATCGACCTCGTCGTGGACGCCGTGGACCCGGGCCGCCTGCATCGACCCGCTGACCTCGATCCCCGCCGCGAAGATCTGCGTGTAGTTTTGCTTGCGGACACGGTTGGTATAGCGGACGCTCGGCGAGTCCGCGCCTTCCAGGGCCGCGTTGCCCAGGATCGTGAGCTTGAGCGTGTTGGAAAGAGTCGACACGGAGGTGCCGCCGTAGCGACGAACCACCGTCAGGCTGCTGCCCGCAATCGCCGTGACCTGCATCACTTCGGTGGCGTTGCCGGGGCGGACCAGGTCGCCGATCTGGAATCGTCCACCGTTGTTGACGACGAGCACGGTCGCGTCCTGCGGGTTGGGCGAGAACGTGGTCTGGTTCAGGGTGTCGGTGTTGGGCAGCAGCGTGTCTTCGACCCATTCGTGAACCGTGCTCAGCGACGGCCGCTTGGCGTCGCCAAGGTGGTCCAGCAACGGCGTCTCGTACGGGCTGACGATCCCGATGATGTCCGAAACGTCTTCCATGATCTCCGGCAGGTCGGTGCCCGCTCCGTACGTTGGCTTGCCAGTGAACGGCATTCAGAAACTCCTTTTCAAATTCAGTGTGATTCGACCCTTGAAACCTTTCGTCCGCGATCCGTTTTAGCGCTCGGTCATTCCTTTATTCAGCTTCCTCGCCGCATCTTCAAGTACCGCAGCAGCGCGGCTCGATCGCCCGAAGCTCGCGCCTCGTCGGCCGCACGCCCCATCTCGCCGTCGCCCTCGCTCACCGCGCCGCTCATCGCCGAGCCGCGTGCGCTCGAGCTATGAAAAAGGAACGGCTTGCGTTTGCGCAGGTCGCGCACGGCCGTCGCCGCGTCGGGAGCGCCAGGGCCGCTCATCGCCGCCTCGGTCAGCACCATCGCCGTCTCGAGATCCACCGCCTGGTTGTCGGTCAGAGCTTTTTCGATCTGGCGACGCCGATCTGTCCCCGCCAGCGACTGCTGCAACTGCGCAACGGTCGCTTTTAACCTCGCGATCTCTGCCTCGAGCGCCTGGATCCGCGCCTGCGGGTCGTCAGACTGGGGCGGCGACGACCCCAAGTCTGACGGCGACGGCCTGCTCGCGACGTTCGACACACCGGTGCCGACGACCCCGCCGCCAACAACACCGACGCTCGCTTCCTGCCCACCTTCCACAACAGCCAGCATGATCGGCCTCCTTTCTTGATGTCCCCAGCTCGATACCCAAAGCTCGGTGCGCGGACCGCCCGCGCGACCACCGAGATCAATCCTCATTCATTCATCAGCACCGGCGCGCACGCCAGCACTCATTGCACGCCCGGGTCGTTGGGCGAGTAGCCCAGCTCCGCCAGCACGCGCTCGTGCGGCACACCTAGGCGAGCCTTGGCCTCCGCCGCGACCACCTGCTCGCGCGTGTCGGACGGGAGCGGATCGGGCCATTCGAGCCGGATACCGCGATCCAGCTCGGAGGTTTTCAAGACGCCCGCGGCGTCGAGCGCGGTCAGGATCAGCCGCGAGATCTGGGCCATCCCTCGGCCGTAGGTCACGCGCTTCCGCGCCGTCTTGCTCAGGATCCCCATTAATGTAATTTTCAGCGCGTTGGCGCTAGAGAGGTTGCCGATCTTGGCGCGGACCACGCCGCCAGCCAGTGGCGGCACGCTGGAAACCTTGTCGAGCGCCTCGCGGATCTCTTGGATGTGCGATTCCTCGCTGGGCGAGTGCCCGTCGCCGCCGAACTCCTGGACCGAAGCGTCCACGTTGTCGGCCGTCCAGATCACGCCCGGGCCCACCGACATCTTGTCCGCGCCCTCGATGCCCTTGGTCAAATACATTTTGAAGCTCTGCATCGTGACCCGGCTGGCGCGGTCGCTCAGGCGTGTGTTCAGCTCGTCCTGCAGCGGGATCAGCGGCTCGACCTCGCCCTGACCCTCGTAGCGGAACGGTTGCGAAACGTTCTGGATATGAACGATCGGGAGCTGGCCCGCGGTCAGCGTGTTGACGCTCTGCTCGATCAGGTTCTCGTCGTGGTAGAGCTGATGATGCGAGCCCGAGAAGATCTCGGTGACGCTCGTGCGCTGGCGCGAGCCTTGCGAAGAGCGGGCGGTGGTGAACGCACGCCGCCAAAGAGTTGATGAGACGGTTTCGCGCGCGAGGTCGACCGAGTTCTGCTGACGATCAAACCGCAGGATGTACGCGACCAACCGGCGATAGTCGGCGGGGTCCGCGATCGGTACGCCGCGGGTGGGCTCGATGACCTCGATGGTGAAGGCCTCGGCGGCGCGAGCGATGGCGTCGTCGAGCGTGGTTGTGCGCGTGTCCGGCGACGTGATGGAAAGGCTGTCCGCGGCGATCGCGGGGTCGATTCTGAGAAGGAGGTCAACGTGGCCGTAGACGTGCCCGAGCAGGGCCATGTCTTGCAGCAGGCCGATGCCCCCGGAGCGTTCCCACACGGTGTCGAGGATTTTTTCGATGGTGCGGCGGAGGTTCTCGTCGTGGGCGGTGCTGAGGAGCGTGACGGGCTTGCCGAACATGAAATCGACCATGGCCTGCACGCGCCAGGCGATGTCGTTCTCGATGACGACCTCGCGGCGTGCTTGGGCGCGGTCGTCCATGGCGAGCCCGGCCCGGCCGACGATGCGTGCGGGGAGGCCGATTTCCTGAGCCTGGCGGTACCAGCCGCGAGAGGACGAGTCGGCGTTGCCGAGCCACGGCAGCGGGCCGGTGCCGATGGCTTTAAGCGGGTTGCGGTAGTACATCCAGAGTTTTTCGAGGCGAGGGAGCGCGCTGGCCGCGTGCTCGTCGAGGACCAGACGGAGGAGAGACTCGTCGAGTCCGACGTTGGCGAAGGCGTTCAGGCGGAAGGTCATGGTCAGATTCCTTGGTGGTTGAGGCGTGGAAAAAGAGTGCGGGGGGCGGGCCCCGGGTGGCCCGCCTCGCCCCGCGCTTGAGATCGGAGATTTCGGACTCGGCCGGGTGGAACCGATCTGTTCATCACCGACCCGATACCTCATCCCGGCTCGTGCCGCGGTGTGCGCACGAAGGAGGGTGGCGATGGTGGTGATTGCGAGAATTCGTCGGGGATATCAGCGTAAAAAAATCTCGCGCGATGGCGAGATTGTCCGTTGAGATCGCGGGTTGTGTGCGCAGAAAAGCAGGGTTCGGGGCGAGGGAGCGTCAAGGTATCGAGTGAAGACCGGGCATGAGGGTCGAGTCCTTTAGAGATTTGAAAGGCTCGGACGCGAGCAGGCTTTGAGGCCACGCGCCTACGATTTTTCATTATGGAAACGCTGTCTGACCAGAGCCGTTGGTTCTCGTTTGTCTCGGTAGACACTGACAAGCTCTGCGGCGAGCCGGTTTTTCGCGGCACGCGCGTCCCGGTCCAAGCGATCTTTGATTACCTCAAAGACGGCTACGACCTTGCGACGTTCTTAGACCACTTTCGCGGCGTCACGCGTGAACAGGCCGAGGCCGTGCTGGAACTCGTGGCAGGCGGTGTTGCCAACGAACTGCGTGCGGCGTGAGGGTTCTGCTGGATCATTGCGTGCCCAGACCGATGGCCGCGATACTTGTCGGGCACCACGTTAGTACGACCGAGGAGATGGGGTGGCAGGACCTGTCAAACGGAAAATTACTCGCGCTGGCCGCGAGTGGCTTCGATGTCTTTCTCACCGTCGACAAAGGCCTCTTGCAACAACAGAACCTGACGGACCTTGCGGTCTCGGTGGTCGTCCAGCGGAGCCGATCAAACTCGATCAGCGCGCTCGCTCGGCACGCGCCCGGGTTGCTGAGTTTGCTCGACCAAAGCCTGCAGCACCGCGTGTATGTGCTGGACGAACCGGAGGGGATGCGGGACCGGAAGTGAGGCGGATGCCATTTCGTTCATGCGCTTTGGTCTTCGGCGCTCGGGACGAGATCTGCGTCGGATGAGAACCCTCCCTCGCCGAGGCAACTGCAAAGATTCATCGGAATCGATAGAGAGCGGTCTCGCGTGCGACGAATCTCATTCCTCGATTTGTGAGTTGAAACGAACGGGCATTGGCGAGCGTGTGCGCTGATTGTCCGACCAGTTTTCGCCGACGGGTTGCGAGCCCGCACCGCGTGATAACGCTGACGCTGCGCCGATTCCCGCTCGACTCAAATCTCTGAAGTTGCCCATGCCGACCCAATCCGGAGGGCTTAGGGGCACCTGCGGCCGAATGTGTGAGACCTCAGCCAACCGGCGCCGCAAGGACTTTGCCCGCGGCGTGGATCGCCATCATTCGCTCTCCACAACCTCGATCTGGCTGTTCTGATCGAGATTGCACACCACGAGTTCACCGTCGGGCTTGCGAAGTTCGAGGCGGTCGAGCCAGAGCTTGCCGTCCTTGCTGTGGGCGAACCAGGAGCCGGTTTTGCCCTGATAGGCTCGGGTGACGACGCCTTCGATGGTGGTGGTCATGTCGCCGCCGCCGGGCCGATCGAGGCGGTGGACGGTCTGGGTGACGCGGAGAGTTTTGCCGAGGAGTTCTTCGTGGGTAGTGGTCATGGCGGGGGAGTGTAGGGGAGAGGGAAACAGGTTCACCACGCGGGACACTTTGAGTCACTGAGAGAGAACAGGACGGAGAATCTTGATGCGGTCTTCTTCGTGGTTCTGTGTGGTACTTCTTGGTGAAGGTTTCATTTCTGAAGAAGACCGGTTGGAAAGCGGCCCCACCGAGGGAAGAGGGAAGAGTCGGCTCGGACAGACGACCTACTTAGGACGCGATCACGGATTCGGCGTCGCTCAGCACGCGATCGGCGGCCTCTCTGGTCGGGGCTTCGGCGATCAGTCGCATGATCGGCTCGGTGTTGCTGGCTCGGACGTGGAGCCAGGCTCGTTTGGAGTCGAAGTCGATGCGTACGCCGTCTTGGAGGTCGAGGCGTTCTTTGGCGTAGGCCTTGGCGAGTTTTTCGATGGCGGGCTGGGCGTGTTCTTTTTTAGCGAGGTCCACTTTGCGCTTGACGATGGCGTAGCTGGGGGTGCTGGCGACGATCTGGGAAAGCGTTTTTCGGCCTTGCTCGAGCAGGCTCAGGACTAGGGCCATGCCGCTAAGGCTGTCGCGGACGTAGGTGACTCTGGGCCAGATGACTCCGCCGTTGCCCTCACCGCCGATGAGTGCTCGTTCGCGTTTCATGGCTTCGACGACGTTCGCTTCGCCGACTGCGGTGCGGACGACGCGGGCGTCGTACTTCGCGGCCACGTCGTCGATCATGCGGCTGGTGGAGAGGTTGGCGACGAGTACGGCGTCCTTGGTGGGGCGGCCGGCGCGCTTCTCGGCTTCGAGCACGGCCATGCAGGCGAGGACCAGCGTGTATTCCTCGCCGATATAGCGACCTTGCTCGTCGATGAGGGCGAGACGGTCGGCGTCGGGGTCTTGCGCGAAGCCGACTCGGGCCTCGATTTCTTTGACGGCCGCGCAGAGGTCGGTGAGGTTTTCGAGGGTTGGTTCGGGT
>CAZIMT010000144.1:0-8589 GCA_964540295.1 uncultured Phycisphaeraceae bacterium | reverse complement strand
TCTCAAGGCCCGGCGTCTGCGAAACCGGCGCCGCAAACTGCGGCGCGTGCGCCAGCTTCGTCGGGTTCTCAACAATCGCCTCGGGCCGATATCGCTCGGCGAGATGCTCTAGCGTCTCGTCCGTCGAGCAGTTGTCCACCACCACTACGTGCAACTGACCCACCGGGAACGTCTGTTTGCATAACGCCTCGAGCACGCTCGACACAAACCTTTTGCGGTTCCACGTCACTATCACCACCGCCACGCAGGGCACCGGCGGCGCTTCAACTCGTACCGGGGTCACATTCAGTTTGCTCAACGCGTGGATGCTCATTCGTTCTCGACAACAGGGGGTTCACGCCTTGCACCCAAGGCCGCAGAGGGTAAACACGGCTCGTACAGCTTTTCCAACTCCGCCGCGTGCTCCGACATCTCCTTAGGCGGCCTCACGTTGGCCCGCAAACCCGCCAGCTTCGACGGGTCACGCACGACTTCCGCCAGCCGCCGCGCCAGGTCGTAGCGATCGTTGGCGCGGAACAGCAGCCCGTTGTGCCCGTCCTTGACAAAGTCAGGAATTCCTCCCACGTCCGCCCCCAGCACCGGAACGCCGCACGAGTGAAACTCGAACACCGTCTGCGGGGCGTTGTCCCACCAGATGCTCGTCACCAGCCCGAGGTCCTTCCCGCCCAAGATCCACGGGATATCAAAGAACTGGTACCCGTGGATCACCGTGAGCCTCCCAAGCCGCGGTTCCATCCGTCGGAAACGCCACTCGATCGACTCGCCCGCCTGCGCAAACACTGAAAGGTCGATCCGCGAAAGATACTCCGCAGACATCAGGTCGAGCGCGTCGGCCAGCATCGCCAGACCCTTGTACACGTTGTTGTACCCCATAAAAACCATCCGAACCGGTCTGGGCCTTGTCGCGTCAAAGGGCGGCGGGTCGAACGATAAGTCCGCCAGCCGCTCCACCACGCGGTTGATCCGAGTGCCGATGTGGTTTACCTCGATCAGCCTTGCATCCACGCCCAGCGAAACAAACTTGTCGCGCACAAAACGCGACACCGCCAGCACGCGATCGCACGAGTTGAGCGCCGCGATCATCGCCCGACGACGCGCCGCGTACGCCGTCTCGCCCGCGCGATCCTCTGTTTGCGCACGGATCGTGTTGTCCAGCGCGACCCACCCCGGATCATCCACCTTGGGCGTGCGCACCGCCAATCGCTCCGCCTCTAGGTGCCGAGTCTGACCTCGATCGTCCGAACCGAGCACTGGCAGCTCGATGCGAAAATCCTCAGCGTCACCCAACGCCCGACCCGGCGGCCGCGGCGCGCTCGGCCGGGGCTGGAGCTGGGTCAGGATCTGGGTCTGGGTCTGGAGTTGGAGCTCCGAAGCCAAGGCCGGAACACCCGGTGACCCTGCCGCCCCGGTTTCGGTCACGACCTCGCGCGAAGCGAATCTCCACAACCGGCGCACGCCCTCCACAAAGCTCGCTCGCTCAGGCACCAAGTTCGCTGGCGGATTCACCTCGCGCACCCGGTCCTTGTGGGCTAGCGCGGCCGCGCGGGCCGCGCACTCGCTCACGAACGCTGGCGCGAACTCCGCTACTCGTTTCTCACGCTCGGCCCGGGTATCCACCGCATCAATGCACCCCACGCACGCGCGCCCCGCGTCATAATCCTGGCACGGCGTCAAATGCTGGCGCATCAGATACACCTGCGGGCAGACCGTGTGATAGTTGTGCAGGCTGTACACCACCCGCGGCACCTTCTTACCCGGACCCGCCGCCCGAGCCGCGCCGATGCACCCGGCCGAGAAACCCTCAATGTTGTGAAAATGAACCACGTCCGGCCCGAGCCGCTCCACAAACCGCCCGAACGCCGCCTCCAATTCCGGCGACGAGGCCTCGGCCTGCGGCTCCTTGAATTGGTACCCCGCTGGCGCAATCACCGGCGAGTTCACCACCTCGAACACCCGCAACCCCAGCCAATCCTCGTGCCGACGAAACTCGACCGGGCCCGGGGTTATTCTCGACAAACCATCGACATCACGATCGTCGGCGCGGTCGCCCGGGGCGAACGTTGTACCCCCGCTCAGGTAGCACACGTCGTGCCCTCGCTCGAACAGTTCCAAGGCCAGAGACTGGACATACCCATTGACCCCGCCGCCGTTGGTCGCCCCGTCCCAAATCTTCGCCCAATTGACAAGAAGAATGCGCATCAAGAGCCGAGTATATGAAGTTCGAGGCCCGGGAACTCGTCGAACTTTCCCGGTGTACAGTCCATGCTCGACCCGTTCTCAATCGTGGGTTCAAACGAGGCATTCAGAGGGCAAGCACGTGGACCTGAATTGGCTGCACAAAGTCCGGCTTCGAGCCCTTGCCCTGGCGGTCGGCATTGCGCTCTGCGCTCTTGGCGCGATCTCTCTCACCACGATCCCTGTCTGGCCGATCGTCGGCGTGGCCGTCGCCTTCGTCGCCATGGGCATCAACCACATCGCCGCTCGGCTCGACCAACCGGTCTGTCTCTCCTGCGGTGCGGATCTCACGTCCCAGCCCACCGGCGAGCACGGGCCCATCTGCCCGAGCTGCGGGGCCGTCGGGACGCCAGACGCCTCGACGCTCAAGGACGTGGACTCGGACGTGGACGACGCGGGCTCAAAGAACGCTTGAGTCCTGCCCTTACTTAAATCTTTTACTCTCGGAGATTTCTCATGTCTATCGACCCGACCCCACTCAACTCTCACTTTGACCGTCGTTCCGCGCTGGCCGGTCTCGGTGCGCTCGGGGCGGTCGCCGCCTCCGCGTTCGCTCAGCCCGCGACCGCCAGCGCTGCCCGACCGAAGGTTTCACGCGAGCTGCTCACTCCCGAGCAGCTTGGCTGGGACGCCGCCAAGAACGAGTACGCTCTGCCGCCGCTGCCTTACGCCGCCGACGCGCTCGAACCGCACCTCGACGCGCAGACCATGACCATCCACCACGGCAAGCACCACGCCTCGTACGTCGCGGGCTTGAACAAGGCCTTGGGCGAACTGGCCAAGATCCGAGCCGCTCAAGGAGACGCTTCGCTCGTCAAGCACTGGTCCCGCGAGGTCTCTTTCCACGGCGCGGGCCACATCAACCATTCTCTTTTCTGGCTCTCCCTCGCCCCTGCCAACAAGGGCGGCGGCGGCGAGCCCAAGGGTGCCCTGGCCGACGCCATCAAACGCGACTTCGGCGGGCAGGAGCAATTCATGGCCCACTTCAAAGCAGCCGCGACCCAGGTCGAAGGCTCAGGCTGGGGCTGGCTCGCCCTTGAACCGTTCACGAAGCACCTGCTGATCGTTCAGGTTGAAAAGCAGCAGGACCTGATGCCGCCGGGCCTCATCCCGCTGCTGGGCGTGGATGTCTGGGAGCACGCGTACTACTTGAAGTTCCAGAACAAGCGGGCCGAATACGTCACCGCGTTCATGAACGTGGTGAACTGGCTGGCGATCCAAGCTCGATTCGAAGGTGCAATCGGCTAAAAGCTGCTCTCGGTAGATCGGCTCTCCGAGCCGACTCTTCTCTGGTCATTGGTCTGAGAAAGAGTCGCATTGAAAAGCGACCACCGTTTTCTTCGTTCGCAGCACAAGAGTCGGCTCGGAGAGCCGACCTACCTAAGACCTAGTAAAGAACAAAGCCCCGGGCGATTCAACGCCCGGGGCTCTGGGGTTTACAGGAACGATCAGCCTCAACAAGAGGCCGGTTCTCTTTCAATCAAGAGAACAAATCAACGGAACAAGGACCGGAAGGCTTAGCGGCGACGACGCCCTAGGGCCAACACGCCCATGCCGACCAGAGCGACGGCGCCGGGGGCGGGGATGGGGTTGGCGTTGAGCTGGACGTTGTCGATGCGGTTGTTGCCCGCGCCGCCGGTGGCGCCGGTCAGGGTGATACGAACCGTGACGCTGGGGGCGTTGTTGAGGGCGACGATGGTGCTGAGGTCACGGGAAACGAGAAAGAACGCGGAGGAAGAGCCGCCGTCCCAGGCTAGGCCGTTGTTGATGAAGGTGCTGCCGTCGGTGGAGTAGGAGAGCTGGCCGGAGCGGAAGCCGGTGCTGGTGCCGCGGGTCGAAAAGGTGACGACAAGGTCTTGGAGGCCGGTGAGGTTCACGTTGAACTGGACATAGCCACCGTTGGAGGTGACCGTGCTAGACGAGCCGCCGCCGACCGCGCCCTGAACCGAGAGAGCGCCACCAGACACGTCAGCGCCGACGGCGTTGAGCGTGCTGCCAGCGAAGGTGCCGACGACGCCGTTGGCGGCGCCAGCGTTGTTGGTGTTGAGGGTGATCGTGGGGCTGCCGCCGCCGATCGAGAGGATGCCAGCGCCCGCGTCGGGGGCGAGGCTGTTGAGCGTGCCGAGCTGGCCGCTCGTGGTATTGGGGGTGCTGGCGTTAAAGTTCCAATACGCGACGAGGTTGGCGTTGGCCGAAGCCGCGGCCACAACCGTCCCGGCCGCAACGGCCAAGAAAAGACCATTCTTCATGTCAGACTCTCCTACTACAAAGTTCGCACACACACTAACCAGGGCCGGAAACTGCCCTTGCACAGCCGCCCAACTAACGCGGGCAGACCTGCACGAAGAGAACAATATCGCCTCGCAAGCTCGTGTGGGAATCGGCCGCGCTAATGATGCGCAAACCTCCAGCAACCGGCTCGTCACTCGCCCGGAAAACGCTCGCAAACCGCAAATGACTGGCGCATCAAACTGGGCGATTTGTGATGAAAAGTCTTAAGAAAAAGAGACGATTCCTCGCGAAGCCGTTCCGCACGCAGCCGCCCCGACGTCCCACGCTCGCTCGCAAGGTTGATCCGAGAGCTTGGCCGGGACGCACTGCGCTTCGCGTCTATTTCAGGGGACAAGAGCCGTAACTTGGACTTTTACGCCTTCTTGATACCTTTTTCCTTGTCTGAACGCCGGCGCTTCAGCTCCGCGTCGATGAAATCCGAGATCTCGCCACGCAGCACCGCCTCGTAATCGCTTGATTCATGGTTTGTCCGGTGATCCTTGACGCGGTTGTCGTAGAAAACATAGCTGCGGATCTGCGTGCCCCAGCCGCGCTCCATCGCCCCGCCCGTTGCGGCCGCGATCTCCTGCTCACGCTTCTCTTCCGCCAACATCTGCAGCTTGGCAGTCAGAACCTGCATCGCCTGCCGTTTGTTCTGCGGCTGATCGCGGTAGGTGCTGGCGACCACCATGATCCCTGTCGGGATGTGCACGATCCGGATCGCGCTGGCGACCTTGTTCACGTTCTGCCCGCCCGGCCCGCTGGCGCGCACGAACGGCGTCACCTCGATCTCTGTATCGGGCACCGTGACCTCAACCTCGTCAAACTCTGGCGTCACTTCCACGCTGGCGAACGACGTCTGCCGCTTGCCTTGCGCATTGAACGGCGACACCCGCGCCAGCCGGTGCGTGCCACGCTCGCAGTTCAGATACCCGAACGCGAACGGCCCCTTCACATGCAGCGTCACCGAGTCGATGCCCACTTCCGACCCGAACCCACGCTCGACCTCTTCGATCTCAAAGCTCATCTTCTCGCAATAAAAGATGTACATGCGGAAGACCATCTCGGCCCAGTCGTTAGCCTCGGTCCCGCCCTGCCCGGCCGAGATCGTCAGGAAGCAGTTCTTCGCGTCGTGCCTGCCCGCCAGCAGCGACTGCAGCTCGACCTTTTCCATCCGCGACACGAGCTTGAAGAGCTGCCCGTCGGCCTCGGTGAGAAGGTCCTTGTCGCCAGCTTCTTTAGACATCTGGTAGGCGAGCCTGGCGTCCTCGAAATCGCGGACGACGCCGGTGAGTGGCTCGATCTGGGCCTTGAAACCTTTGACCCGCGCGACGACCTTCTTGGCGGCGTCCTGGCTGTTCCAGAACCCGTCCGAGGCCATCTCCGCTTCCAGGTTTTTCAGTTCCGCGACTTTGGCGTCGTAGTTAAAGAGAGTCGCGGATGGTCGAGATCCGCGCCTCAAGGTCGGCGATAACAGGGCCGTGTGCGTCGTAATGCATGGTGAACTCCGTTTCGGGCCACGACTGTAGGCCGCCGCCACTCTCAACCAACTCGCACGCACGCGCAAGACGAACCCAACCTCAACCGCCGGGCCGTCACCGCTCATTCAATCCCTCTCCACGCCCGCACCATACAGTCCGCCCATGCCGTCAGGACTGTCCAGAATCGCCGCCAGACTCCTCACGATTTTCCCTATCTCTTCTCTCGCCGACGCCAGCCTCGACCCCAACCCGACCTCGGTCCTGCGCGGCAAGGCGTTGATGCTGATCCTGATCGTGATCGCTGTGCTGCTCATCGGCTCGGTCTTCGTCATGATGATCCTGCGCCGGGCCCGGACCTCGAGCAGCCGTATGCAGTCCGAGCAGCGGGCGTCAGACCCGCGTGACCCGTGGCTCGAAGCTGGCAAGCGAGCCGAGCCAGCGACCCGCTCTCTCTCCGCGTCGAGTGAGGGGTCGGGCGCGGACGAGTCAGCGTCGGCCGCGGGATCCGACGGCACTCTTGACCCTCTTGCCGTGCGCAACGCTCAGAACTGGCCTTCGGGCGAGCGCCCGGTGGCGATCATCACCGGCGGGGTCAAGCGTGTCGGCCGCGCCACCGCCGAGGCCTTCGCACGCGCCAAATACGACCTCGTCCTCACGTACCACACCAGCGACGCCGCCGCACGCCAGGCCGCCGACCAACTCTGCCAGCTGGGCGTCGCCGTGCACCTCGTGTCGCTCGACCTCAACGATCTCAACGAGGTCGCTGCCACGGCGGCGCAACTCTGCGCCGACCTGCCGCGTGTTGATGTCCTCGTCCACAACGCGTCGATCTACGGGCCGACGCCCATCGACGAGGTTTCGCCCGCCGACGCCATGATGTACTACCGCGTCAACGCCGCCGCCCCGCTGATCCTCAGCAAAGAACTTGCCCCCAAGCTCGCGAGCTCAGATCGCCCGGGCGGGGGCGCGATCGTCGCGATGAGCGACATCCACACCATCGGCCGCCCCAGAAAAGCGTTCTCCGCCTACTCGATGTCCAAGGCCGCGCTCGCAGAAATGGTTCAATCGCTCGCCCGCGAGCTCGCCCCCACCATCCGCGTCAACGCCGTCGCCCCCGGCGTGGTCGCTTGGCCCGAGTCCGGCTCCGAATCCACTCTCGCCGAGCAAACGGCGTATATCAAACGAGTTCCCATGGCCCGAAGCGGTACGCCCGAAGAGGCCGCCGAGGCTGTGCGCTGGCTCGCCATCGACGCGACCTATACCACCGGACAGATCGTCCGCGTTGACGGCGGGCGCTTCTTGAACTGAAAAACCGAACCGTCGGCTTTGCGAACGAAAAGACGCGGCCTTACGCCAACCGCCGCAGCGCTTCGACGCGATCCTCCGTGGGTGGATGGCTGGCGAACATATTCACGAGCGTCTTTCCCATCCCCGAGAACGGCTCCACGATGAACAGGTTGTTCTGGGCCGGGTTGGGCTGAACCAGCGGGATCCGCTGCGCGTACATATCTAGCTTCTGCAGCGCCGAGATCAGCCCGTCGGGCGAGCCCGCGATCGCCGCGCCATCCGCGTCGGCGACGAACTCGCGCGAGCGGCTGATCATCGCCTTAATGATGGCCGCACCGACCGCCGCGATGATGATCGTCACAATCGACACCAGCGGGTTGCTGTTCTCGCGGTTGCCGCCGCCTAATAACATCCCCCACTGCGCGATGAACGCCAGCACGCCAGCCATTGTCGCGGCGACGCACGAGGTCAGCGTGTCGCGGTTCTTCACATGCGCAAGCTCGTGCGCCATCACGCCTTCGAGCTCGCGATCATCGAGCAACTTCAGCGCGCCCTCGGTCACCGCGACGGCCGCGTGGCTCGGCGAACGGCCCGTGGCAAACGCGTTGGGCGACTCGTGCGGGCAGATGTAAACCCGCGGCATCGGAAGCCCGGCCTTCTGCCGCAGCCGGTCCACCATCTTGTACAGGTCGCCCGCGATGCCCGGGTCTGTCGGCTGAACCTCCTGCCCTCGCATAGACGCGATCGCGATCTTATCCGAGAAGAACCACGCGATGATGTTGCTGATGCCGCCCACCGCCAGCGCGATGATCATGCCGGTCTTGCCGTACATGCTCCCCACGACCAGAAAGAGGCCCATCATGCCGCCCATCAGCATCGCGGTCTTGAGATTGTTGACAAACTTCATAGGAAAGCCCCCTGTGAGTACCAACCGCCCACCGATCGTGCGAATCGGCACCTTCTTACGATCTGCATACGGTGCGCCGCGCGACGAGTTCGACTCGCGGGCGGTTCTCGATTCATTCCGCCTATTCCAACTTCAAAACCGCCTGTCCGCCAGTAGCCCTTGCGGTTCACCAGCAAATTTCCGAGGCCACGCACCCGATCGCGGCGTCACCGCACTGCCAAACCCGCACCTCGTTCATCCGAGCGCCAGTTTGGCAGCCAGCAAAAGCAGGATCACCGACACCACCAGCCTCAGCACGCCGATCGGTAGCTTATGCGTCAGCGTCGCGCCAAGCATGGAAAAGACGACCGCACCGGGCGCCATCAACAAAGCCAGCCGAACCGCGTCGGACGCCGCCACCCCCACCCC
>CAZIMT010000143.1:0-8705 GCA_964540295.1 uncultured Phycisphaeraceae bacterium | reverse complement strand
AGGCGACCGTCGTCGAGCTGGCTAAGCAGCCGGGTGATCGTCATCGACGCGATCATGCCCGGCATCCCCGGCTCGGAGGTCATCCGCAGGGTCCGCGCGATCCGACCAGACGCGGCCATCGTCACGGTCAGCGGGTACAGCCCCGACCACCTGGGCGGCCACGGGTCAATGATGGGCGCCGACGCGTTCGTCCAGAAACCGTTCACGATCGATGAACTGCTCGAAGGGATAGGTCGGGCCCGGTCGCAGCAGCGGCCGCGACCGATCGAACCCCGACCGATCGACGTGCACACGCCCCTGTGAAGACTTGGATTCGCGGCCCGCCCGGCGGCTATTCTCGTTCCATGGACGCTCCCTTGTGCCGAAGCGCGAGCCCGGACGACGTGCCGCAGATCCTGACCTATGTCCGAGAGTTGGCTGCGTGGGAAGGTCGGCCGGACGCGGCCACCGCCAGCGCGCACGATCTTCGTGAGCTTCTGTTTGGCTCACACCCGCTGGCCGAGGCGGTAATGCTGCTCGATCCGGCGGCCGGAACGCCTGTCGGCTACGCGTGGTTTTATCTGACCACCGCGACCTTTACGGGTCGGGCGATCCTCTACCTCGAAGACTTGTATGTCACCCCAGCCGCGCGCGGGCTGGGGCTCGGAGCCCGCGCCATGGCGTGGCTGGCGAACGTGGCCCGGGAGCGTGGCTGCGCCTGTCTGGACTGGAGCGTCGTCGAGGGCAACGACCAGGCTATCGGCTTTTACGAGAGCCTGGGCGCCAAGCCCAAGCACGGCAGCGTGAGTTACCGCTTGTCGGGCGAGGCTCTTCAGCGCCTGGCGTCTCAATCCGAAAAATGAGCCAGCGGGTGCCTCACTGGTCCGATCCTGGCCGCGCTCTTCTCCTTGCACCGACGAACTGTTCTCACAAGGTTCGCATCTCAATTCTCTCAAGCCTCTTGCGTTACCCAACCGCGTTGGTATTCCGCGATTGTCGGTCGCGACATCAAGACTTCGGGTCGTTCAATTCGAGCACAAGCAAGCTATTTTGAAGGGGTTGACCATGTAGATCGTGACTCGTGCGAGCAAGGCGTTGCTGTCGGCGGCTCTGGTCGGAACGCTTGGGTACGAGATGATGGCCCTGATGACGCTTGCGGCGGTTGCCGAGGGCGGTGGCATCGGCGAGCCGCTGTGCGGATGAACCGCGGAATGAGATTGCACGCTGCCCAACGGCGGCCACGTCCTGATCGACGGAACGGTCTGCGACATCAGCAGGTACGAAGCAAGAACCGGGGCCCACTGCGTGCTCTCCAGCGGCGGTTGAAACAGGTATTTCTTTGCCAGAGACCGGATTGAACAACGCGAGAAATGAACGAGCAGCCCGAGACTTTGTCCCGGGCTTTTTTTCTAAAGGTTCTGATCCGAGCGACACGCACTCACCAAAAACGCCGCACGGGCCAAGATCCATTCAGGATCAGCCCGCGCGGCGTTGAGGAGAGAGAGACTTTGTGTTTCCATCAATCAATACGTCGCGCGCGGCGGATCGGTTCGCGGACGTCACGAAAAAATCTGGCAGCGCAGATTCGGTGGACCCGGCGTTGGCGAACTTGGTTCGCAAAGTGTTCGGAACTTTGAAAGAGCTCGAGTTCGACGCTCCAGCAGAGCGCACTGCGAAGCCCACGAGATAGATCCGCTGGCTCGCACGCGCCGCCCGCTCAACCGGCACCGACGGCCCGGGCCCAAGTGTTCTAGAGTCTGCGATGACACCATTGATTGATCTGCGGAGCGACACGGTCACCCGGCCGACCACCGCGATGCGCCGCGCCATGGCCGAGGCCGAGGTCGGCGACGACGTGCTGGGCGATGATCCGACCGTGATCCGCCTCCAGGAGCGCGTGGCGGACCTCATGGGCAAGCCCGCCGCCTGCTTCGTCCCCAGCGGGACCATGGCCAACCAGACCGCCATCCGCGCCCAGACCGAGCACGGCGACGAGATCCTCGGGCACGAGGACAGCCACATCGTCCACTACGAGACCGGGGCGCCCGCGGCTCTCGCGGGCTGCATGATGAGGCCCGCCCGCGGTGAACGCGGCATGTTCGACGCCGACCAAGTCCAAGCCCTCTTCCGGCCCGACAGCATCCACGCCCCGCGCACGCGGCTGCTCTTGATCGAGAACACCCAGAACCGCGGCGGCGGCAGCGTCTGGCCGCTCGAACAGATTAAGCGTGTGACCGCCAAAGGCCGCGAGCTGGGGATGCGTGTCCACCTCGACGGCGCCCGGATCTGGAACGCGTGCGTCGCAACGAGCCTGAAACCGGCGGACTATGCCCGGCACTTCGACACCATCTCCTGCTGCTTTTCCAAGGGCCTGGGCGCGCCGGTCGGCTCGGCGGTGGTGGGGGACCGGGCCACCATCGACCGCGTGATCCGCTTTCGCAAAATGTTCGGCGGCGCGATGCGCCAGTCGGGCGTGCTCGCGGCGGCAGCGCTCTACGCGCTTGATCATCACTACGACCGTCTGGCCGAGGACCACGAGAACGCCAAGCGCCTGGCGAACGGCCTGGCTGATGTTCCGGGCCTGAAAGTCGATCCGTCCGCGGTCGAAACCAACATGGTGTTCCTCGACGTGGATCGATCGGTCGGGACCGCGGCCGCGGTGTGCAAGAAACTGGAAGCGGTTGGCGTCCTGGTGCTCCCCAACACTCTTCAACGCATCCGCGCGGTGTGCCACCTTGATGTCTCGCGGGCCGCGATCGATCAGACCATCAAGCGGATCGCCGACGTGCTCTGTGACAAGGCTTTGGCCTGAAAGAGCGTGATCGCTCAAACCCTGACCATCGCACTTCAGAAGCAGTAACCTCCTCGAATGCCCCCGAGAACAATCAAACCACTCGCGCGAACACCATTGATTCTGGCCACATTGATTCTGGCCATCTGTCCGTTGGTGTCCTGTCTGATCGGTTGCGGATCGGTTGCTTCAACGAGCTTTGGCAGCCCCAGCCGCCCGAGATTTCTTGATCCTGCTTCGATCTCGCTCCAAGTCGCTCGGTTCGACGCCGTCGTGGGGCGGGCGATGGTGATCCCGGTGAACTACACCCCATCCGCGGCCAGCGGCGAGAAGACGAAGCCCGATCTCGTGCGGGTGCTGCTCGATGACGGCACCGTCATCCCGGCGCGGCTCTACCGCGTCGAAGCCGTGCCCAGCTTCGGGCCGCCCACGTGGCTGCCTCGTCCCGCGGTCTGGCGTGTGAGGACGGCTCCCGAGATCACTGCGGACGACAAAGATTCGCAGGATCCGAATTTTCGTGCGGCGTGGGTTTTGCTCGCTCAAGTGCCCGAGGGCGAGCGGCCAATTCGTCTGAGGGTTGGCAACTCCTCGTTCGCCGTGCGCTGGATCGATACTGATGACCCGCCGCGACCCGTCTCGCGCGCGATCGTGCCCGACGCGCGGACGACCGGGGTACCGCGCGCTTCCATCCTCGCGCCAGAGTTTCTGGAGCCAACAAGACGTTGGCGCGCCTGGCTGGCGATGCGGAGCGTCCGGCTCGGCCCTTCGGACGATTCGCAACGATTCTCAGACCCGATTCTGGAAGCCATCGCCGTGCAACGCGAAGGCCGCTGGTCGTTCGCGCTCGCGCGACTCGCGCGCGAGGATCGATCCCTGTGCGACCGGCTGGTCGCGGTCCTCTCAGCCACGGCCGACTTTGGAGCCGGACAGATCGTGCCCGTTTGGCCCGCGGCGGGAGACGACGCCGAGGCCTTGCTGTCGGACCTGCTCGACCCGGCCCAAGATCTCGCGGCGCGGCGTGCGATCATCGAAGCATGGCTGGGCGCGCAGCGAACAACTGTGCTCTGGGTACAAGACGACGCAGGGCGGACCGAGGCCGACTCGGGCAAACCGGCGGGCGAGCTGGGGATCTTGAATCTTGGCGAGCGGCGTGAGATCGCGCGAGTCGATGTCGGCGAGCGCGCCCGCGACGGCCGCGAGCCGGTGGTCGTCGACCTCGCCGTGGTTCGTCGCGTCTCGATCGTTGCGGACGACGCGTCCCCCGATGTCGTTCGTCGCCCGGTGCTCGTGCGCGTGAGGGTCGGCTCGACGACCAGCACGCTCCCGATGGCCCTGCGGAAACTCACCGCGGAACCGCCCGGGCAGGTTTTCTCGCCGTTCTTCGAGGATTTCACGCTGGAAACCTGGAGCTCGGGCGTGATGCAGCCAGCCGCGGGCGATGATCGCGCGACCGTCGCGATGCTCTTCCGGTCTATCGCTGGCGATTGGGTGCTCCATCTCGAAGCGTCCGATCTCGAGCGTTCCGGTGAGACCGATGCGAACGCCGATGCCAGCCGTGTTCGGATCTGGTTGGGGCCGATCGGTCGTGATCGCGTGATCGAGCTCCGGCATGACGGCTCCACCACGGGGCGAGACGCGGCCGGGAATTCATTCGAGCCGAAAGCGAAGGCCGTGAGATCAAACGAGAAATGGACCGCCATGGTCACGCTCCCGGCCGAGTGCATCGAACCGGACGGCGTGCTGCGGGTGGGGATCGAACGAAGCTTCCGTGACGGAAGCCGTTGCGCGTTTCCGAGGCCGATGCTGCCGTGGCAGGCCGCGCCCGGTCGGGTGGCGATCGACACGACGGGCTGGCAGTGATCGTTCGCTGGATTTCAGAAGCAAGACCGCGACAGATCCTCCGCCGTTTCTGACTTGCCGCGGGGCTCCAAGCCGATAACGTTGAGCTATGGCTGATTCGTCACGGAAGACTCGTTCGTTGGGCGAGGATCGCCCCCGATCGTTGGTTGTGAGAGCGTTCCTGATTGCCTTGCTGGTTGGCTGGGCGTTCGTGGCCGCCAGCCTTGTCGGCTTTGACCGGGCCGACCCGCCGGGGCACATGGTCTGGCCGGGCAACAGCCCGGTGGCCAACTGGTGCGGGCCGTTCGGTGCTCAGATCTCCTATGGGCTGTTGTACTTCGCTGGCGCGGGAGCGTGGGCGTGCATTCTCTTTGTCGGGCTCGGCTTGTTTTCCGCCGCCGCCGGGCAGTGGCCGCGCCACGCCGCCGTGCGGCTGGTCGGGCTGCTCATGCTCACCGCGTCGGTCGCCGGGTTCCAGAATCTCGTCTTCCCAAAGTCCGGCCCGTTCGCCGACATGGCTGGCGGCATGCTCGGTGTCGTCGGCGTCAACGAACTCTCGCAACGCTTCGGCGTGATGGGCAGTTTCCTGTGGCTGGCCTTGCTCGGGCTGATCGGCGCGATCGTCGCGATGGACGAGTGGCTCAACGCCGCGTTCGGTTGGAGCTGGCGCTGGGCACGCGAGACCGGCGGTCCCGCGGCCGCGGTCGCGGGCAAGGCCACCGGCCAGTTCGCGGGTGAAGCGGCGCTCGTGGCCGGAAAGGCTACCGCCAAGGCTGGCGGCGGGGTTCTCTCAGCCCTCGTCGCCATGCTCCGCGGCACCAAGCCTGTGCAGGTCCGCGTCAACGACCTCGATGATGATTCGGAAATGCTCGATCGCGAGAAAGCACGGGCCGCAAAGCCGCGACGGCGTATCAAGCTCGAAGCGATGAGATCTCAAGACGCCTCCGCAGGGGTCCAAGTCGCCGAGCCCGGCACCGAACTCAACGCCAAGTTGGGCGCGGAACTCGATGCCAAGCTTGGCGCGGGCGCTTCGGACCTGATCGAACCCAAGCATTCTCGGCGTGCCAAGTCCAAGGTTCAATCGAACGAAGAGCACGGCGAAACTTCGGGCGCTGACTCCCCGAGAGTGAGCCGCGAGACCACCAGTGATGACGAGGACCATAACGCCGACCTCGACGACGCCGCCACGCCCGGCGCTCCGCAAGTCTTCGACCCCGAGGCTCTCAAGGCCAAGATCGCCAAGCTGCCCATCGCGCTGGGGCAGATGAACAAGCGTGTGGCGACTGAGGCCGACCTGCGCGGGTTGCAGAACGCCAGCGAGCCCGAGCCGCCCGCCGACCCGAACACGCCCCCGAAGGTCTACCAGTTCCCGAGCCTTGATCTGCTGGAAAACCCGGAAGAAAACTACGACGCGAAGCTGGAGGAGTACGTTCGCGCCCAGGCCGAGGCCTTGGAATCGGCCCTGCGCGAATACCGGCTCGACGGCGAGGTCGTCGGTATCGAATCCGGCCCGGTCATCACGATGTACGACGTCCGCCTCGCGCCCGGCACCAAGGTTGCGGCCCTGACCGCGATCGCCTCGGACATCGCCCGCGCTCTCAAGGCCATGAACATCCGCATCGTCCCCAACATGGCGGGCCGCGACACCATCGGCATCGAGGTTCCCAACGCGCAGAAGGAAAAAGTCCGGCTCAAGGAGCTGATGAGCAAGAGCGAGAAGTTCGCGAACATGAAGCTCCCGATGTTCCTGGGCAAGGACTCGGCTGGCGAGCCGCTGATCGCCGACCTCACCCAGATGCCTCACGCGCTCATCGCTGGCACCACCGGCTCGGGTAAGAGCGTGTGCATCAACACGATCATCATGAGCTTCCTGTACACGAAGAAGCCGGGAGAGCTGAAGCTCGTGCTGGTCGATCCCAAGATGGTCGAGATGAGCCAGTTCAAGGACATCCCGCACCTGATGTGCCCGGTCGTGACCGAGATGACCAAGGCCGCGGCGATCTTGGAATGGGCCTGCGGCAAGATGGACGAACGCTACGAGCTGCTGGCCGAGGCCGGTTGCCGCGACATCGCGTCGTACAACGACCTGCCGTGGGAAGAACTCAAAGAGCGTTTCCGCCCCGGCACGCCCGAAGAAGAAGCACGTATACCGCGCAAGCTGCCGTACATGGTCTTCGTGATCGACGAGCTGGCCGACCTGATGATGACCGCCAAGGAGGTCGAGAGCTACATCATCCGCATCGCCCAGAAGGCTCGCGCCGTCGGCATCCATCTCATCCTCGCCACGCAGCGCCCGCAGGCCAACGTCGTCACCGGGCTCATCAAGAGCAACATGCCCTGCCGGATTAGTTTCAAGGTCGCCAGCGGCATGGACAGCCGGATCGTGCTAGATTCCAAGGGCGGCGAGCTCCTGCTGGGCCACGGCGACATGCTCTACCTCTCGCCGCGTTCGAGCAAGCTCACTCGCGCGCAGGGCACGCTGGTCGACGACCAGGAAATCCGCCGCGTCGTTCGTTTCATGCGCGACGTCGCCGGCCCGAGCTTCGAGCGGCAGCTCATGGCCATCCGCACCACCGGCGCGGAGCCAAGCGACGAAGAACGCATCTTGCAGAGCGAGAACAACTCGTCCGCTTCGCTCGCGGCCGCTCAAGAAGATCCGATGTTCCTGCGCGCGGTCGATATTGTCCTGGAAACCAAGCGCGGCAGCGTGTCGCTCTTGCAACGCCGCCTCGCTATCGGCTATACTCGCGCCAGCCGCCTCATCGACCTCATGGGCATCGCGGGAATCATCAGTGATCACAAGGGATCGGTCGCGCGCGACGTGCTGATCTCGCCCGAAGAGTGGGACGCGATGAAGAAGCTCGCGGCCGAGGCTGGCGTCGGCACAACCGGCCCGCAGCCGCAGCTGTTCAGTGAAGAAGCGTCAGACGCCGACGGTCAGGCGGTTGCGTCCGGCCCTGGTCGTGCAACGTCACCATCGACGATCGATCAGCGTGATGTCGACGAGCCCCCCTTTGATACCGATGAACAGGCTGCGATCGAAGCTGAATCAGACGAGGCCGGGGACCTTGAGAGCTTTGAAGGCGAGGATGACTCGGCGGAAGATGAAGAGTCTCCGCGGCGCCGGTAGCGCGTACGAGACGTGAGCAATCTCGTTGCAAACCGACTTTGAGACGTTGAGTCCGAGACTGGAAGTTTTACAGATTGAAACAATGAACAAGGCCCGGGCGTCAACGCCCGGGCCCTTTGTTTTAATCTGGAGCGATCTCAAACGAGCCCGTTTATGCCGACTCTTTCCGCTTGTTGACCCGAAGTTCCGCGAGCTTGTGCGGCCTGGCAACCGCCTGCTCGTCGATGACGAACTCGTCGCCTTCCTTGGCGTTGTCCGGCAATTCGTACATCATGTCGAGCATGACCTCTTCCATCACGGCGCGGAGGGCACGAGCCCCCGTCTCACGCTTGAGCGCCTTGGCGGCGATCGCACGCAAGGCCGCGTTGGTGAAGCTCAGGCGGCAGCCCTCAAGCTGGAACAGGTGCTGGTACTGGCGCACCATCGCGTTCTTGGGCTCGGTCAGGATCTGGATCAGCGCGTCGTGCGTCAGCGGCATCAGCGGCGCGATCACCGGCAAGCGCCCCACGAACTCGGGGATCATGCCAAAGTCAATCAGGTCGTCGGCCGTGACCTGCGCCAGAACCTGCCCGCGCTCCTGCTCGTTGCTGGAGATCGTCCCTTCGCTCGACGCGAAGCCGATGCGGGTCTTGCCGATGCGACGGCGGATGATGTCCTCGAGCCCCACGAACGTCCCACCGCAGATGAACAGGATGTTGGTCGTGTCCATCTGGATGTACTGCTGCTCGGGGTGCTTGCGACCTCCCTGCGGCGGCACGTTGCTCACGGTGCCTTCGAGCATCTTCAGCAGTGACTGCTGCACACCCTCGCCTGATACGTCGCGAGTGATCGAGACGTTGTTGGAAGTCTTGCCGACCTTGTCGATCTCGTCGATATAGATGATGCCGCGTTGGGCCGCTTCGAGGTCAAAGTCCGCCGCCTGCAGCAGCTTGAGCAGCAGGTTCTCGACGTCCTCGCCGACGTACC
>CAZIMT010000142.1:1628-8799 GCA_964540295.1 uncultured Phycisphaeraceae bacterium | reverse complement strand
AGTGGCGGCAAGAGTACAACACCGTGAGGCCCCACCGCAGCCTGGGGTACCGCCCCCCAGCGCCGCAGACGCTCAGCAGCGCCACTACCCGATCAAATCAGGGACATAGACTTTGGCAGGAACCGTAGACGCAGATCACGAACAGATTCCGCACTGCTCAGTTAGAACTATCGCGGTATATTGAAGTCTGCAGAGGTCATTGTCATTCTAACGTTTCCAAATCTGAAACCGCCATGGCGTCCGTTCGCGAGTGTCGGAGCATTTTTCGTCTTTTGATTCCGACGATGCGTTGCCACTAGTCGCACGGCCGTGCAGGTTGCGAAGTGAATCGGGGAATCAATCCCAATACTGTTGACCAGTTTCTTGCCAGCCTGCGCGAACGTGTGGAGCAAGGCGGTGCGTACTTGAAGCATCCCGCACTCACTGGTCGTTGACATGGCCGTCGCTTAATATCTAGCGTCGCTCGCGTTTAAAGCTGTTTTACGCAGGAAATGAGATCCTCACTTCCCAGATCGATTCGGGATTAGTGTCGTGCCCGCACCCACCAGAATGAGCGCGATACCGCCGAAGGTCATCCATATTGCCCGATCTGTAGGCGAGCCGGTGAAAAACTTGGAAAGCTGCGAGCCGAAGGAATCGACCGCGCGCAGGCCCATCACCAGCAGGACGATCCCTCCGACCAGAGCCACGATACCGATCAAGCGTTGCATCTGCATACAGCTTTCTCCGAAGTGTGGGGACACAGAGCAGGCCGTGCCGCCTCAGTTTAGATGCGCCTCGAAATCATGAGCACGATGAGCACGATCAGGAGATTTGCGAGTACACCACCCTGGGCGTACCCCCGCTCGCGGTTGTGCGGGTTTGCGGGGAGCGTACCGGCGAGCAAGAGCGCGAGGACGTTCAGAGGTCCGGTGCCGAGCTTGAAAATCCTTTAAACCGTTGAATTGCACGGATGGGCGATCTTAGACGCTGAAGTTCAACACTACGGAAACATTATCGTTACCGCGCCCGAAGCCGACCAGTCGGGAAAGATCCCTCATTCCGGCTCCCTACGGTCGAGACACTGCAGGGCCCAGCCGGGAGCACGCGACCTTTTCAGCTCGCAAAGTGCTCAAGCTGGCTACCTTTCACTGCACAGATCAAAGCGATCCTCCTCGTCGCTGGCTCGCGGTATCGGAGGTGAAACTCTAGGATCTTGCAGATTCAGGGAAACTTCCCTGATTTTGTCCGTCAGGTGGCGTGGGCAGAGTGCAACAGAGCCCGGGTCGTAGAGTCTGTCATGCGCGGACGCTCTCTCCTCAAGAAATCCGCAACCGGGAAGCCTCTTGCAAGTCCTGCGGGCCAGGCCGAGGCGCGCCGACGTTCGTTCCTTGACCCGATCATCACCATGAACGCTGGCGGGGTTATCCAGTCCGCGAGCGATACGGTCGAGCAGGTCTTTGGCTGGACGCCCACGGAGCTTTTCGGCAAGAATATCAAAGAGCTTGTCCCCGAGCCTCGTCGGTCCGCTCTGGACCGCTACCTTGATCGCTATCGAAACACGGAGGGGCCGACCACGCTCAATCGAACCCGGCGCTTCGACGCAATTCACAAGGACGGCGCGGCAATTCAGATCGAATTGTCGATGTCGCGTGCCGACCTCCCGGCACAGGCCGCGTCGTATTTTATAGGGATTGTCCGCGACGTGACTCGCCAAATGGATGTCGCCAACGAAACTACGGACCATCGCACGTACATCCAGAAGCTAGTTACCGAGCAGACCCGGGCGCTGGCCACGGCGAATCTTCGGCTCCTCCTCGCCGACCGCTTGGCCACCATCGGCACGCTCGCGGCGGGGCTTGGGCACGATATGAACAACGTGCTCTTGCCGGTGCGAGCCCAGCTCAACGCGATCGAGCACGCGGGGATCACGCCTCTCATGCTCGCGCGCGTGAAGGCCGTGCGCCAATCCATCGCGTATCTGCAGCAGCTCAGCGACGGGCTGCACTTCTTATCGCTCGACCCCGACGGCCCTGGCGCGGCGTCAGACGGCCAGGGCGTCACCGACCTGGCGTACTGGTGGCATCAGGTGGGTCTGCTGCTTCGCAAGGCGATTCCTAAGCATGTCAAACTCACGTCGTCGTTCCCTGCCAGTCTGCCGCACGTCACGATCGCATCGCACTGGCTGACGCAGGCGATGCTCAACATGATCGTGAACGCGGGCGAGGCGATCCCAGCGGATCGACGAGGAAAGGTTCGTGTCTGGGCGGAGCGTTCGGATGATGATCGCATGGTCAAGATCTGCGTGAGTGACAACGGCCGCGGCATGTCGCGTGCGGTGCAGCACCGGGCGTTTGATCTGTTTTATACGACCAAGCCACGCAGCATGGGAACGGGCTTAGGGTTGCCGCTGGCCCACAAGATCGCGATGCGTGCTGGCGGGGATGTCGAGATCAAGTCTGAATTGGGGCGTGGCACCACTGTGACACTGACCCTGCCGGTCTCCAAGGTCGAAGCGAACGACCGTGCCGGGGGGGCGAACAACTCAGCGGCCGGAGCACTCCTAGCCGTGGTGTCGGTCGGCGACCATCGAATTTCATCGCTCATCGCGCAGATTTTGATCGCGGCAGGCGTCCACATCAAGCCCGGCCAGAGCGACGGCCCGGGCAAGTCCACGCTGTGGGTGACGGACCCATCGCTGATCGCCCTGGACAGAGCTCAACGCTGGTCGAAGCAAGGCAGTAAGGGAAGCGAAAAGCGGACGGTTGTGCTTCTGGGTGGGCCGCCCAAGAACTCGCGGAAGCGATGGGACGCGATCGGGGCGAAGATTATTGACCCGCCCGACGACTTCGCCACAATACGGCATATCTTGACGGAAGTGACACAGAAGAACGGAAACCATACCAACGGTGAGGCCATGAAATGAGCACTCAGCGCCCCAACGGGCAGTCAACTACGTCGGCACCATTGAAGAGCGTTTCACGAGGCAGCACGGCCCGCCCGAAGAATGCGCCTGCTGATCCCCAGCCACAAAGCGCGCAGGGCTCGCGGAATATCCGCGTGCTGTGCGTGGACGATCACGCGGTGCTGGTCGAGGGGCTCAAGGCTCACTTTGCCATCGACGGCGGGATCGAGGTCGTCGGGCGTCTCTCCAGCGCAGTTCGGCTCGTCGAAGAGGTCAAGCGTTTGCGCCCGGGAGTGGTGCTGCTTGACATCGAGATGCCCGGGCCGGACGCCTTTGAGATGGCCGACCGTCTCAAGCGTGCGTACCCGGATGTGCGCGTCGTGATGCTGAGCGCGCACGTGCGTGACACGTTCATTTCACAGTCGCTCGCCGCGGGCGTGTGCGGCTATTTCGCCAAATCTGACGAACTTGAGGACATCGTTCGCGGCATCTACGAGGTGAGCAAGAAGGGATGCGGCTCGTTCGTGCTCGGGCCAAAGGTCCGCGAGCGTTGCACGCCGATGGCCGCACGTGGAGTCCGCGGGGCGCTGCCCGGAAGCACGCCGGGCAACATGTCGGTGGAGCGAGGGGAGGTGCCGACGACCCTGCTCGGCTCTCTCACAGCTCGTGAAGTCGAAATCCTTCGGCTCATCGGCAAGGGGCTGTCGCGGGTCCAGATCGCGGCCCAGCTCTGCCGTAGCGCCAAAACGATCGACGGGCACCAAGATCGCTTGATGAAAAAGCTTGGGATCGCCGCGCGTGCGGATCTGATGCGCTTTGCGATCCGTGAAGGGCTCGCCGAAGCCTGATCAGAAGCAACTGCGGAAACTTCCGCACTAGATTGCGCCTTGCTCTGGGACGATGATGACTCGCATGTTGATTCCGACTCTTCGAACTGAGCGGACCACAACGTGTCGCTGAACGTCAGCGTCCTTTGCCCGGTCCATCCGGCAACAGAAAAAAGGCTCGCCATGAAAATCCGCACGAATGCTCGCGTTCTCACTGCCGTAATGCTCGCGATGGTCGCGGGCTCTGCGGCTACCGCCTTCGCTCAGACCGGGTCGGTCGCGATCCGGGACTCGGCCACGCTCGCGCCAAGCGTTGACTTCCGGTCGTCCAAGTGGCTGATCGACCGCAAGGTCATCAACAACAACAACGAGGACATCGCTAATGTCTCCGAGCTCATCCTTGATCGCGGCTCGGGCCGAATCGAGTACATCGTCGTCAAGACGGGCACGATTCTCGGCATGGGCGGCCGCGCCGTGGCGATCCCATACGCTTCGTTTCGCTGGGAAACGGCTGGCAAGGACCGCTTCGTCCTCGCCTCGACCCCAGAGCAGCTCAAGCAGTACCCAGAGTACACGAGCGAGAATTGGGAGGGGATGAGGGAGTCAAAGAAGGACGACACGAACGCTCTTCGTCAAAGGCTGGCCACGGACGCCGCCTCGCCGAGCGACCCCTACGCTGGGAACCTCGACGTTGCCAAGTCAAGCCGCATCGAAGGCACGATCACCAAGGTCGAGCGCGTCCGCACAAGCACCTTCGGCGAGCAGACGATCATCAGCGTGGAAGTTGCGGACGGTTCGACCAAAAAGATCGCACTCGGCCCCACCTGGTTCGTGAACTCCACCTCCGCGGCCCCGATGCGCGGCGAGAAGGTAGTCGTGGAAGCGCTGGCTCTGCCTCGCGACCCTGACCAGCTCCTGGCCGCCACGGAGTTCCGCACGGGCGACCGCAAGCTCCGCCTGCGCGATACTTCAGGAGCGCCCTCGTGGTCGCTCAGGACCGTCGAGACTGACGGGCGAACTTATAGCACCTCGTACTCGCGCTACCTGCTCCTCAGCCACCTTCCCGGGATGAAGATCGACTGCCGCGGCGACAACGTCGGCAAGGTGCAGGACATCATTATCGACCGCAACTCTGGGGAGATCGGCTTCCTCTCAATCGACCCTAATCAGAACTTCCTTGGCATCGCCGACACCAAGCGCCTCGTGCCGTGGTCTGTTGCCAGGGTGACGGTCGATAAAATCGTGCACATCGACGCTTCAAAGGAGATGGTTCTCGCGAGTTCAGAGACCCCTTCCGATCTCTCGGCTCTGAACAGCGGCACGCATGCGGAGCGAGCGTACAAGGCGTTTAACGTCCCCATGCCGCGCTTCGAGGCCGGGCCTCACACGGCCGCTGGAATGAACGGTGCTGAAAACACTTGGACCGCGCGCGGTGCGGTCATCACCGGCATCGAGCGCGATTCGGCCAAGCTGATCCAGGGAACCATGGTCGAATATACGGACGTCACGTTTGAAAACGGCGTGCTGCCAGCCCGAGCTGTGAAGATCAAAACTCCGGGGAACGACGAGGGAGAGGTTGTCCTGTTGGGGCCAACGGCGTACATGGATAACCAGAAGTTGATTGGCAAGGCTGGTGATTCGATCAAGGTCGAGGCTAGCCGAACCACGATCAACGGGCGGCAATACTGGATTGCTCGATCAGTGGATTTCAAGGGCACCCGCGTGGTCCTGCTCGACGGCCGCGACGTGCCAGCGTGGGCTCAGCCATAAGACTTTACCGACCTCTGCTTGGATCCCACTTCGCGCACACTCTTTGTGGCTGAGAAACAAGCCGCTTCCTCCGGCCCCGGCGTAACTTCACACCGAGGCCCTAACCCAGGAGTTTTTTTATGAACGATAACAAGAGGACCATCATCACGGACTCGAAGATCGACGAGAAGTCTGAGCATCCGGTGGGCGTTGGCGTCGGGGCCGTCGGCGCTGGAGCGGCGGCGGGCGCCGCTGGCGCAGTGATTGGCGGCCCGATCGGCGCGGTGGTCGGTGCCGCGGCCGGGGCGGTCGTCGGTGGTTTGGTCGGCAAGGTCGCGGCGGAGTCCATCAACCCCACCGTCGAGACTAAATACTGGCGAGAGAACCACTCCTCACGCCCGTACGGCCACGACGTCTTGGGATACGAGGAGTACGCCCCCGCGTACCAGTACGGTTGGGAGAACTTTAAGCGGACGGGCGCTGACAACAGCACCTTTGAGACCGTTGAGGCCGACATGGGCCGCGGCTGGGACAGAGCCAAGGGGACGTCGAAGCTCGCTTGGAATGACGCGAAAGACGCGAGCCGAGACGCTTGGAACCGCGTGCGAGACTCGGTTCACGGCGTTGGCACAAAGAACGAAAGGTAAACGAAACGTGGTTTTTCCTTCGCCGCCAACCGAATGAGAGACCTCAGCAAGGGCAATAGGCGAAAGCCGTCGCCTTTGCTTGAAGTAGTCCTGACAGAATATACGCCTCACAGAGCATGCACCGCGTGTCGGCTCGTTAACGTCCACGTGTGAACCACCATCACCCTTAGAGAGAAAGAAAGAGAGAAGGTATGATGAAGAATTTAGTGAGATGTGGAGTGTCGGCCCTTGTCGCCACCGTGAGCGCCACTGTACTAGCCGGAACGGTGAGAATCGATTCATCGGCAAATGTTGAAAACGGCATACGGGGCGCAAATATCGCCACCGTGCTGGAGGGATTCGCTGGAATTGTAGACGCCAACGGTCTTGGCAATAGCTTCGATACTTTCAGCCTAATCCGCGGCAATGAATGCACCGCTGGTCAAACTTATGATGTAACTCTTGACACAGTGACACGCGCCGGGAACGACACCGATGCGAAGCAAGGAGCACGCACCCTTTCTCCGCGCACAGCGTATCTTTACACTCAATTCCGTTCTGGAAAACTTGGTAGTGGCGCTTGGTCGAACAGCGACTCGGCGGCACTTCAGCAGGCGATCTGGTTCCTGGAGGGACAGAGCACTCAAATCTCCCCTCAGGCTCGTGCGCTCGTCGAGCAAGCCTGCGCTGCGGGGTGGACTGACATTGGGGACATCAGAGTCATGAACTTGAAGACTCTGAGCGGCAGTGGCACGAACCCAAACGAATTTTCTCAGAGCCAATTAACCATGGTACCTCTTCCTCCAGGCGTCTGGGCGGGCGTAAGTGGATTCAGTGGCGTTGCACTTCTCGCTGTTCGTCGTCGTTGGACCCTTCGCGAGCGGTAATTTGAAGAGAGGTCTATGAGCACGACTCAGAAACAAGTTGTTGAAACCAAGCATTGGCGAGAGAACCACTGCTCACGCTCATAGAGACACAATATCAACTCTTCCTGAAATTCAGGAGGATTTCACGGTGCCCCGCTCCACTCTGCTTCCCTGTTTTTCGGGAGGTGGATAGAGTAACGGGGGCGGTTGGCGAAAGCC
>CAZIMT010000142.1:0-1528 GCA_964540295.1 uncultured Phycisphaeraceae bacterium | reverse complement strand
GGCTTCGGCACAGACGTCAAGAACCTTGGCGACAACATCGAGGACAGCGCCGCAAAGAACAAGTAGTTCAGCTGAAAGCCAAACCAGCGTTATACCAACCCCGGGGTAAGCTCGGAGCTGGAAGCCGCACGCCTGTACACACCGCATGATCAAGGAGTTCGAATGAAAACGATCCTGCCAAGGCGGACCCATACCACACCTACGAGAACAGGATCCGACACCGAACCGGCTCCCGCCGCCACCATGCATAGCCAGCCGCTGCTTCACCAAGAAGGCCGCGAGATCCAGAGGTACGGCACAGTCCGCCTGATGGCGCTCGGTCTGGCGCACGACACTCGCGTGTACTCGTGCCAGCGGCTCAATTCTCTCCTCGCGGACACACAGATCCTCTTCTCCCTATATAAGAAGCATCACTGGCTCATGCGCGGCGCCAGTTTCCACCAACTTCACCTGCTGCTCGACGAGCACGCTAGCCGACAGCTCGAACTGATAGACAGCATCGCCGAGCGCGTTCAAACCCTAGGCGGGATAGCCGTAGGCGACCCGCGCCATGTGGCAGAGATTACACAGATCCCGCGCGCTCCAGACGGCTGTGAAGAAGTGCCCGCAATGCTCTCTCGTCTTCTTGAAGCGCTGGAAATGATCCTTACCGACGCGCGCGAGGCCGCCGCTAAAGCTGGCGAACTCGGCGATGTCGGAACCAACGACCTCATAGTTTCGGATATTATTCGCACGAATGAACTGCAGACCTGGTTTCTTTCGGAGCACCTTGTCGACACACCACTCGTGCGAGCTTGAATGTACCAATCAAAGGCGCGATCGAAGAGGCACGTCTTCGGCCCGCTTCTTTCAGACATGACTCTCCACTTGGGCAGGCCGCCGGCGCTGCCTCGGGGACGCTGATTTCACGACCGCGAGTGGGCCGACATGCCTTCCTCGCGAACAGGAGCATGGACCATGACAACGATCGATCACGGGCAAACCTCCGTTCACCCCGACATTCTCAAGCTGAGTGACACCGTGCTTACGCTGGCAACCCCGGACGAGGACATTCGGGGCCGAAAGGTCGTGGATGCCAAGGGCGAGTCTATAGGCGAGGTCGATGACCTTATGATCGACGCCGCCGAGAAGAAGGTTCGCTTCATCCGCGTCTCTTCCGGGGGCTTCCTAGGGATGGGAAAGAAGATTTTCCTTATCCCTGTCGATGCCATTAGCCAGATCGAAGACAATGCCGTACATATTAACCACGAACGCGATAGATTCCTGGGTGCGCCCGGCTACAACCCCGAAGTGACTGATCGCGCCTATCTCGCCAGCCTTTATGGTTACTGGAACTACTCGCCATATTGGCAGGACGGCTATTCCTACCCGCCCTATCCCAAGTACTCTCCGACGAAGATGTTGATGTGATCCTCGACGACCTCACTCTTGATAGTGTTCATGTGGACGGGCCGCGGCGCACCATGCGCCGCGGCCTGCGTTTTGTCAAACGTTGAAACTGATACACGCACGAAGCCAACACCAACCC